>NZ_JANKBI010000002.1:0-495115 GCF_024622195.1 Murimonas intestini | reverse complement strand
GCATCAGTGGGAGGGGCAGGCGGGCAGGAGGGTTCGTGGTGAAGGACTTGAGCGAGGACATGAAACTCTTAGGCCCCGAAGAATGCGGTCAGCAAAAGTGAGCGCTTGCGCTCAAGGCCGGAGCTGTCTGAGGGGCGTTTGCATCAGCAAATGCACCGAGTTTCCGGCCACCTTTTGCGTTTCAAGCAGTCTTCGGGGCCTTAGAGTTTCACGACGCAGCGGTTCGGACTGAACCACGAACCCTCCTGCCCGCCTGCCCCTCCCGCTGATTCACAGTCTAAAATGCCAAGCGTCCCCACGCCTCTAATCATCTAAACAGCCATATAAATATCTCCCTCTCTTACTCCGCTTTAACAAGAGCCTCTCCCAATCTTTCACACTGTTCAAGTGCGTCCTGGTCAGGAGCCTCGCAGCAGATTACGCCTTCATTGTTTATCAGCTGTGCTCCATGTTCTTTTATCCTCTCTTCCCAGTCACGCATCCACTCGCCGTCGCCCCATCCGTATGATCCAAAGAGGCCAACCTTCTTGCCTTCCAGCATATGATCTAATTCTTCCATAAATGGCTCCATCAATTCCTCTTCCAGAACTTCAGCGCCCATTGCGGGACAGCCCAGCGCAAACACTGCATCATTTTCCAGACTTTTTGCCGATGCATCAGATATCTCTGTCACTTCTGCAGCGCCCCCGGCTTTCTCGATGCCTGCTGCTACAGCCTTTGCCATTTCTTCAGTATTTCCTGTTCCGCTCCAGTAAATTATTTTAATCTCACTCATGATTTCTCACCTTTCATAATTATATTCTTTAGAGTATTCCGACTCATATATTGAACAGTTACATTCAGACAATTATTTCTTTCCATTCGCACCCGCCGACAAACTGGCCTGCAGCGATCTCCCTTACTCTGTTATACTTGTTAAATACAGCCCGTGCCCTCTCAGGATTATGATATACTTTCCAGTAACCATTCAACAGGTATCCTTCTCCCCTGTTTTCTATAAAGGCTCTCACATCATCCAGGGGATACTGCAGCAGTATTCCCAGTTCATGAGGAAATTCCCCCTCGCCGTCAGTATATTTATCATATCTGTCTCTAATCTCCTCCAGCATATGGATAATCACCTCATCTGTCACCGCCTCCGGCAGCTGATATCCTCTTTCAGCTAAAAAGCTTCTGTTCTGTTTATCTTCAATCAGCTTTTTAACCCACTGCCTGCGGTACAGAAGCATAACATCAGCTCTATCCCCAGAAGAGAGTATATGCCAGCGTACATCGCTCCCCTGCAGAAGCCCTGCGGCAGTGAGCCACCCACCCTGGGGCAGAGTAATCATATTGGAAGCCTTAACGCCCTTTAAAACAGGCGCACAGTGAAATAAAATCATAAATGACAGCTTCCTGCCATCTTTACATCTTTCTATATAATCCAGTAACAGCTCCGGCGGCATAGAACTCTCCTTCCTGCACCTAAAATGCTCCTTATTATCCGGTCCGTCAGCCGCACTGCCCCAGCAGGATCGCCTTGAGGGCATCTGCACTGCTGGAATGAGAGCGCTCAACAGGAATATTATTTCTGACTGCTTCCTGCATGGCACAGTGGACCATTTTGTGAGAAACCGTGGATGTAAACAGAATGATCAGGTCCGGCTTTCCGATTTTATTCTTCAGGCCGGCTGCCATTTTAGCAAAGACCTTCGCTTTGCAGTTATGATCCCTGCATATCTGTTTATATTGACACACCATTCTTTCATGTCCTCCGATAATCACTACACTCATAGTATTCTCCTCTTCTCCTGCGGATATTTCCAGCGTTTTCAGGTACTTTCTGGTAGTTAGTTTTAACTAACTATTAATTATAATAACAGGACAGTCTTCAAAAATCAACCTTCAGTAATGAGAAAAAAAGCACAGTATATACAGATAAATTGTATATACTGTGCCCACAGGGCTCATCCTGCCATTTCTACCCAAAAAGACTTATTTTAAAATTATACCTTGTCGTGCGCAGCACGCCCATCTGTAAGGATCTAAATTATGGAATGCACGGAGGTCTATAATTTATTATGCTCTGCATTATACTTCTCTATCTCATCCCTGATCGCTGTGTCCACTCCCGGGAATATACTTCCGGGACCGCCATATGTCAGGCACGGTATAAAAGCGCCGTTGGGAGCATATGTGTCACAGGCTCTTCTTGTTTCCCTGCGCACCTCCTCCTCTGTCCAGTCAGGCTTATCGATTCCCGCGTCAATACCGCCCATGATTATCATGTCACCGTTCAATTCTTTCTGGACCTTGCAGATATCATTATTTGGAATAGCGCCCTGCCAGATCTGCACTCCTATCTCTGCCATATCCTTTACAATTGCTGCGCAGTGGCAGTCAGCGTGATGGATCACGATAACTCCCCTCTCACGCATATATCCATACAGCTTGCGGTAGCGCTCTTTAAAGAATTCTCTCCACACATCCGCCTGCATGAACAGACTGTCATGATTTCCCCAGTCATCATGATGGATGATGACTTCAGGGTGCATATTATCGATCAGCAGCCTCACATACGTCATGCGCACTTCCAGAAGCGCATCCAGCAGGTCATGCATAGCCTCAGGCTCCATGAGCAGGTTTACAAGCGTATCCTCAAATCCCATCAGGAAGTGAAGCCTTTCAAAAAGCCCTGTTGCCATGATACTTGTCAGCATCTTGTTTTCCTTATCTACAGCCGCCACAGAGGCGCGGTTCTTTGTCCAGTCCAGATCCATGGAATCATAATCCGGAAGCTTCAGTTCTTCCCTCCAGCGGGTAATATCCTTGATGACCTTATTCTCCTCTGTCACATGGGGCATTCCTCCAGGCTGGTTTTCCGGCCAGATGATCGTTGTCCCGTAGATGTCCACGATCTCTTTTCCCTTCACTCTGATACCACGGTCCAGGTCAGTCACAGGGTCATCTCTTACGATCCCAAAAGCCGTATAGTCACATACCAGACGGTCCGGATTATCTTTATTAACAGTTCTCAAAAAATTCTCTCTTGGCGTATACATTCACTTACCTCCTTCTTGATACCTTTTTCCGTTCTGCTATCTCCTGTTCCATTCCGGCTATCTCACTGTCCTTGATCTTATAGAAGAAGAACAGTACTACTGACAGTATGCAGAAAAGCGCCGGCACTATAAAGAACAAGAGTTTGATACCTCCCTGCGCCGTGGCAGTCACAGGTCCGTCCGGGACATAGGCGATTGCTGCCAGCACTGCGGATATTATGACACCCCTCAGGGCAACTGCAATCTTAATAGCCAGGGATGAACATGCCATGATAACGCCTTTTATATCCTTGCCGGTCTTATATTCCCCATATGTACCACACATGGAATACATACTTGTGGTAAGTCCGTATGCCGCGCCGAAGATGAGCTGGGCCACAAAGAGTATAATAAACACGATCGCCTGGTTAGCAGGCAGGAAATAGAGCAGGACCAGGATCACAGCAAGCCCTCCTGTACCCAGGATAGTAGAAAGCTTTGTTCCCAGCTTTGCAACTATCTGCTTTGCCATCAGAGATCCTATCAAAGTTCCTGCATTGAACAGTACAAGGAGGATCGACACCGCGGACGGATTCTCCAGGACGATCTTTGTATAGTATCCGGCGCAGGCAGCTATCATGTAAAATGCTATAAGCCTCATAGCATCTGCCAACAGAAGCACCAGCAGCTGCGGATTCTGTACAATGGCCTTGAGCATATCCGGCAGGCTGACTGTCTTTTTGCCTGATTTCCCCTGCTCTTCAGGAATATCGTAGCCTTTTGTGATCTGATAATGTATAAAATATGTAAGTGTAAATACGAGGGATGCCACAAGTGCTGTAGCCGTGTATCCCCATGTCTCTCCCATCCCTGTAAACAATCCCAGAAAAGCTGCTGTCAGCACAGGTACGAGATAAGAGCCCAGGATCTTTCCGCCGCTGGCTCCTGCTGCAATTCTGCCGGAGAGGAAAGCCCTCTCTTCCGGAACATCAGAAAGCTCACCAACGATCGCCCTGTTTGCTGTCCAGGCGATATTCCATACACCATGGCTGACTATATAGCCCACGCTGCAGAGTATGGCAGCTGTCATATCCGACCCGATCTTTGTAAACATCAGTATAAAGAAGATAACAACTATCGGCGGACAGTAAACAAGCCATGGCCTGTATTTCCCGTTCTTAAAGTTCGTCTTGTCAATGACTGCTCCGGCCAGAACTGCTGTCACTGCATCTGCAATACCCGACAGGCCGGTGATGACGCCTACCATCGCAAGCGGCAGCCTTGCCACATCTGTGAGGAAAATAATGAAAAATGACGTCTCCATAGTCGCCATAAATGAAAAGCCAATCTCACTGATTCCCCAATACCTCTTTAGTTTTGTGTTGATTCGTTTCACTATAACACCCCTTCCCTTCGTCTGCTTCTTTTAGTTGCAAAATCTTGTACAGACTGGTACACTAAAAGAAACAATTGTGATATCTGCCCAATCAGATATCTCACGCTTTTATTATATATTCCTATGATATAACCAATATATATTTTTTACAACGTCCGAAACCGTCATACTTACTATTGCGTAATTGTGCATTAAGCACAATGAAAGGAGGCACAATGAGATTCTCTGTTAAATTCATATATATAAAGCTCTCAGAGCACATCAGGGAAGCCGGTCTGTTCCTGGAGGAAGCCTATAATCCATATGTGGAGACAGTCCGCTTCTTTTCCGATCTTCAATGTCCCCTGCCCTCTGATGCTGCGAAAAATGCTCTGTACATCTATGCCCCCGGCAGGGCGGCGGCACTTCCAGCCGCTTTTTCCTTCCCTGTCCTGGTATCTGAAAAGGACAGCCATCTTTTTTCCGGCTGTCCTAAAATCGTGATACCTGATGATTTTCCTCTGTATGATGCTTTCAATCTGATCATGTCAGTTTTCCAGCAGTACAATGACTGGGCAGTCAGGGTCGGAAATGCAGTGCTGAAAAACCAGAGCCTGCAGGATATCCTGGACCTCACTGCCCCATTAGTTGGAAATCCCATGTATATCGCAGACTTAAGCTTCAAGATGCTGGCATATATCAATATGGACCTGGATGAGATCAGCGCAATCTGGAGATACCAGATCCGGTATGGCTACCTCCCGTACAATGTCATGATGGATCTCTCAGAGACAGGAGAACTGGAGCTTCTCAACAATACACTGCCTGCCTTCTACCTGAATTCCAAGTGCTTCAATAACCCTTTCATCAGCAAAACTATCCGTTACCGGGGCAAGACACAGGGACATTTTTACATAATCGAGATCTACAAGAAGCTGACCCAGTGTGATATAGAGATTGCAGACTACCTGGGGGAGCTGCTCTCCACCGCCACTCACAACAAGCGGAATTACCTCACGATCAGCAGCTTCTACCATGAACATTTCATGGTGGATATCCTGGAAAACACCCTGACTGATTCCACATTGATACGCCATCAGCTCAGTCCCCTTGGATGGAAGCTGGAGGGAAATTACCGCATATTTCTGCTCTGCATGCCCGGGGATGAGGATGCCCTAAAAAGGCATATCATGGCCTTTCTTCTGGATGGATTTGACGCACAGGCATTTCTCTATAAGGACTATCTTGTTGCCATATATAAAAGTGACGGCTGTTCTATCCAGCATCTCTGCACCCATCTTGGCAAGCTCTCAGAAGCTTTTAACAGGTGCGGGGCCCTGAGTGAAGTATTCCGCCGGTTCGACAGGATGTTTCTGTATTACCAGCAGTCAGAATTTGCCCTCAAGGAGGGGCCGAAATATCATGCTGAGAAACGTTTCTTCCTTTATGAAGACTACTTCCCGGTCCATCTGACACAGCTGTGCGAGTCCGGCTTTCCCTGCTATCAGCCGGTAGAACTTCTCAACGAATACGACAATACCCATCACACGCAGTACTGCCTCACACTGTTCACATATCTTGTCAATGAAAGAAATGCAGTAAAAACGGCGCAGACACTATATCTGCACCGCAATACATTAAAATACAGGATTGAAAAAATAGAGGAGCTGATGCCCCTGGATCTGGACAGCCCCGGAATACGTTTCAGGACTCTGTCCTCTCTGTACACGATCATAAAGCCCGGGGTGTGATTTGTTTCCTTTAGGACATGGCGAGAATCTCTGCCTCACCATATTTTCGCCTGACCTCAGGTATTCATAGACTTTTTCATCTTTTCCCAGGATCTCTTCAAAAGCCGCCAGTTCACTTTTGATCCCCTCCCCGTGGGGAACCATGTAGGCTCCGGCGTCAGATCCAAGCGCCAGCTGCACTCCCAGGCCGAAGGCGGATTTTACATTTTCAGCAGCAAGGCGGTAGATTCTGTCTATCTCCGTATCCGGATATCTGCCGCTTCCTTTCAGGTTCCGTATTGTCGCCAGTGTGGGGACCCAGATCACATTCTTTTTTCTCATCATGAGAAGAGTGTCTTTATCTATATAATTTCCATGTTCTATGCTGTCAGCTCCCGCCGCTGCGGCAGCCATAACGGCCTTTTTTCCATTTGCATGGACCATCACAGAATAACCTCTCCTGTGGACCTCTTCTATCATGCGGGATATCTCTTCTTCATCCAGAGGATCACCGCACATGATCTTGCTGCAGCAGGAAAAGTCCAGGATCCCCGATACCATGATCTTGATAAAATCTGCCCCGCACTCAATGGCTTCATCGATAAGCCCGCAGTACTCTTCCATACTGCTGTAGCCCCGTCCCACGATTCCTCCGTAATGGCCGTTTTTATGGACAGCAAAAACAGGTGTCCTGTAATCAATACCGTATTCACCGGCAATTTCCTTTGCCCTTACAGAGACGCCAAGGGCGTCACCTCCATCGCGTATAAAGGTGACGCCGCTCTTCTGGTAATCCAGGAACCATTTCCTGATGGTTTTCTCATCCACATGGTCCCTGTGCAGTTCCACTGCCTCTTTATAATTATACCCATTCATTAAAATGTGGGCATGACATTCTCCAAACATTTTATACCCTCTTCCATGTAGCCGGCACAAACAGCATCATGATAGGGAACAGCTCCAGACGTCCCGCCAGCATGTCAAACATGAGCACAAATTTGGACAGGATGGAAAAACTGGAAAAGTTTCCAGTAGGCCCGACAATTTCAAGACCAGGCCCAATATTATTCAGGGTTGCTGCCACAGCTGTAAAGTTTGTGACAAGATCCTTTTCATCAAGTGACACTATCAGCAGTGAGACTACAAAAATAACTACGTAGAGCACCATAAATGCATTCACTGAGCGGATCACCTCATGTTCCACAACATGCCCGTCCACCTTGACCTTTTTCACACTTCTGGGATGGCAGACCATCTGCAGCTCTTTCTTTATGCCCTTCAGAAGAAGTATCACCCTGGATACCTTGATTCCGCCGCCGGTACTGCCCGCACAGGCTCCCACAAACATCAGCATTACCAGGATCGTCCTTGCCAGAGCAGGCCATGTATTAAAGTCCGCAGTGGCGTATCCTGTTGTAGTCATAATAGAACCCACCTGGAAAAACGCCTGGTGGAACGCCGTAAATGCATTCGGAAACATGGGCAGGATACTGATGGCTATCAAGAGCGATGACCCCAGCACAATACCTATATATGTGAGAAATTCAACACTTCTGAATGCCTGCCTGGGCTTCTTGCGCAGCAGCACAAAGTAGACATTGAAGTTTACTCCGAACATTACCATAAATACTGCCACAACTCCCTGGAGGAATACAGAATAACCGGCTATGCTGCTGTTCTTAACAGCAAAACCACCAGTACCAGCCGTACCGAAGGCAACCGTCACAGCATCAAAGAGAGGCATCCCGCCTATGAGCAGAAGCGTGATCTCCACAAGTGTCATACCAAAATAAATCAGATAAAGTATCATAGCGGTATTGCGCACCTGGGGAACCAGCTTGCTGACTGACGGTCCCGGGCTTTCCGCTCTCATGATATGCATACTGGAGCTGTCCTTTGCAGGCATCAGCGCCATAATAAAGACAAGAACTCCCATACCGCCTATCCAGTGGGTAAAACTCCTCCAGAACAGGCATGTATTAGACAGCGCCTCCACATCTGTAAGGATACTGGCTCCAGTGGTGGTAAAACCTGAGATCGTCTCAAAAAGGGCATCCACGTAAGACGGGATATCCCCTGACAGGGCAAACGGCAGCGCCCCGTATATACTCAGGACTATCCACGAGAGAGCCACTATGACAAGCCCTTCTCTGGCGTACATCTTGCGGTTCTGAGGCTTTTTTCTGGCTGTCAGGATACCCACAGCCAGACTGAACAGCGCTACGGCTAAAAATGAAAAACCGCTCTTTTCTTTATAAATTACCGATACCAGCATGGGCAGTGTCATAAACATGGCGCTGAAACAGCTGACAAGCCCCAGCATATACCGAATCATTGAATAATTCATAATCCTACTCTTCCACCCATTCTCAGTCTCTTAATATATCGCTGATATCCTTTAGTCCTGTATTAGTTGTAACAACCACTACTGTATCACCAAGCTTTAATACATCCTGGCCCTTGGGAGTAATGATCTCCCCATTTCTGTTGATGCAGCCTATCAGAAGATTTTCCTTAAGATCCAGCTGCTCCAGTGTCTTATTCAGTACAGGGGCCTTCTCACGTATGACAAATTCCAGGGCTTCTACTTTATTCTCCACGAGACGGTACATATTCTCCACATTGCTGCCTATGGAATTCTTCATTGCCCTGACATATCCCATGATATATTCAGATGTAACATATTTCGGATAAATGATCGTATCCAGGTCAAGATGGTTGATCACATCGTTAAAGGCGATACTGCTGATCTTTGTGATGACCTTCATATTGCTGACACGTCTCGCAAACAGAGACAAAAGGATATTCTCCTCATCCATATTTGTAAGTGTGACAAAAGAATCCATGTTTGCCAGGCCTTCCTCCATGAGGACCTGCTGGCTGCTGGCATCCCCCAGAATAATGCTGGCTTTTGGCAGAAGTTCGCTGAGTTCCTCACATCTGGCCTTATCCTTTTCGATGATCTTAACTTCAATTCCCATATTGAGAAGCTGTTTTGTCAGATAATATGCAATCTCTCCCCCGCCGGCAATCATCGTATTCCTGACCTGGTTTGTCACTATGTTGATGCGCTTAAAAAACTGACTTGAATGCTTGGGGGACGCAACTATGGATATGATATCATTTTCCCTGAGTATGGTATTTCCTGTTGGTATAATGACATCGTCTTCCCGCTCCACCGCACATACCAGCACATCACATTTTAATTTTGTGGCAATTTGGCTGACCTGTATATTATTCAGGACGGAACCCTTTCCGATTTTAAATTTTAAGACCTCAACTTTTCCCTTTGCAAAAGTCTCAATCTTGATCGCAGTTGGGAATCTGAGTACCCTGGCCATCTCCACTGCAGATGCCAGCTCCGGATTGATAGCCATGGCCAGGCCAAGCTCTTCCTTGATAAACCGCATCTCCTCATTATATTCCGGATTGCGCACCCTTGCTATGGTCTGGCAGTTTCCTGCCTTTTTTGCGATCAGGCAGCACAGCAGGTTCAATTCATCTGACCCTGTCACCGCGATCAAAAGATCAGCGTTCTCAATCCCCGCTTCAATCTGAACCTTATGGCTGCTTCCGTTTCCAACAATACCCATCACGTCAAATTCATTTAACAAATTCTGCACTACTTCATATCTGCGGTCTATTACCGTGATATCATTTCCTTCTTTACTCAGCTGCTCTGCCAGTGTCGAACCGACTTTTCCGCCGCCTACAATTATTATCTGCATGTCTTCCTCCGTCTTATATACATCTCCCGAAATCACTTTTTAAACCGAGATGTAGCCCCCTGGCTGTACCAGGGGGCCTGTACTGCTATTGTATCTAATATATTATAAATAATCAATACCCTGTTAAATCTTTTATGACTTCTCCGGCTATCACCAGCCCTGCTGCCGATGGCACAAAGGCCACGCTTCCCGGAACAGCCCTCTTCCTCCCGTCGTTTATCAGGATCCGGGGAGTTTTTGGAAGCTCTCTGGAATAAACTACCTTCAGCTTTCTGATTCCTCTTGCCTTCAGCTCTTTCCGCATGACCTTTGCCAGCGGGCAGACAGAAGTCTTATAGATATCTGCCACCTCAAACATGGAAGGCTCCAGCTTATTCCCCGCCCCCATGGAACTGATAATTGGGACGCCGGCCGCATCAGCCCTCACAGCCAGCTCCAGCTTGGCTGTCACTGTATCAACAGCGTCAACTATATAATCATATATGGTAAGATCATAATCTCCCGCATTCTCCGGGAGAAAAAAACACCTGTTGGCTCTCACCTGGATATCCGGATTAATATCTGCTATCCTCTCCTTCATCACGTCCACCTTATACCGGCCGACAGTGCTGTGCAGAGCTATGATCTGTCTGTTAATATTAGATTCCGACACCTTGTCACTGTCGAACAGATCCAGTGCGCCCACTCCGCTTCTGGCCAGGGCCTCCGTCACATAACCGCCCACTCCGCCGATACCAAAGACGGCTACCTTAGAATTTTGGAGCTTCTCTATCCCTTCACTGCCCAGCAGCAGTTCTGTCCTCATCAGCTGCTCTGACATATAAAATGCCTCCCTTTCATGTCCCATTATGACAGTCAGAAATACTTCTTTTTAAGTCTCTGTCTGACATACACAGTATTGCAGATTTAGGAAGAAAAATCAACTAGTATTTTCACTATTTTGCTGCAGTTCAGCTCTGGCCTCCTGCAGCAGATGTAATATAAAAGGAAGGAATGCACAGCGCATTCCTCCCCGGTCCGCCAGGCGGCGGCTACATCTGCATGCTGCAGTCCTGCAGTCTGACTTGTTACATCTGTATAACTATTTCATCTCCTGAATATTCTGCTTCTTTCGTAAATCTTCCTATTGCAATTGTAAAGCCCCGTGTTTCCTGCATACCGGGATAGCTGCCTGTACGCCTGCCGATGGTGAGTGTCCTCTTTGAATTATCCCAGATTAGAGGGATCTCTGTAAATTCCCCATTTTCATACCCATAATCATCCCCCGCATCCTCATACAGGGTAAAGCTGCCGTCAGCACCTGGATATATCCGCAGAAGCATGGGGGCATCCGTCTTCTGTGATGCATACTGGATCTCTTCCTGGTTCTGGGGAAGGATGCTCCCTGCACGGACAAAAAGAGGGATCTTGTCGATGGGCGCTCCGGCTGTTATGTACTGGCCGCCCTCGAAGCTTGTATCACTCCAAAAATCATACCACATAGCGCCATCCGGCAGATAGCACTCCCAGACCCTGACTCTGTCAAGCTCTCTGCTGTCCGCCTCATAATACATCGGCTCTGTGACCGGGCACACAAGTATCTCCCGCCCGAACATGTACTCTTCACCGATATCCTTAACCCTCTCATCGCCTGCGAAATCAAACATCAGACTGCGCATGATCGTATCGTTATTTCTTGTAACGCTGCCTGCCATAGAATAGATATACGGCATCAGACGGTATCTCAGCCTGATAAACTTATTAATGGCGTCATAGAACATGGTCCCCGGCTCTCCGAAATTCCATATCTCCCTGGGTGTGTCTGTGCCGTGTGAACGGTGTATGGGCAGGAAGGTGCCAAACTCGAACCATCTTGTATACAGCTCGCAGTATCCCTTATCATCCACACCGTCATTATAGCCGCCCTTCCAGAACCACAGCGGATCAGGATTGTCACTGCAGTTGCATCCTCTCTTCTGCCAGGCGCTGCCGACCACAAAAAATCCGCCGATATCCAGCGTCCAGTAGGGCATTCCGCTCATTGCCATGTTAAGCCCTTCATGGATCTGCTTCTTTAATACATCCCATGTGGCAGAGATATCACCAGACCAGAGAATAACTCCATATTTCTGTGAAGAGGCATAGCCGGAGCGTGTCAGGTTCAGCACACGCTTATCTTCTTTCTCTTTCCGCTGGTTCTCGAATATCCCTTTTGCATGCATCATGGCAAATGCATTTACCTGGGCTGCATCCAGATATTTTTTATGCTCATTGCCAACGAGAAGATATCTCTCCCATGGCTCTCTCTTTACTGCGCCGCCCCAGTCCGGACCTGAAAACGGCTCTGTGGAATCACACCACCAGGAGTCAAAGCCTTTTGAGAAAAGGCCTTCACTGGCCTGCTTCCAGTACCTCTCTCTTGCCTTCTCATCAAAAGCATCATATGTAGAATAATCTCCCAGGATCTGTCCCGCTTCAACAAATTCCTGATGGTTTTTGCCCCCCTCAGCCATATTCGGCCAGACAGACACCATGGTATGGATATTCATATCATGCAGCCTGTCATTTACTTCTTTGATATTGCCGTATCTGGATTCATCTACTATCTTCTCACCCCAGAGGCCCGGCACCCAGGTATTCCAGTCCTGCACGATGCAGTCTACAGGTACATTCCGTTTTCTGTATTCTTCACCTATTTCAAGAAGCTCGCTGGCAGTGTGGTAGGCTTCCTTTGACTGCACATATCCGTAAGCCCATTTAGGCAGCATGGAGGCCGTTCCGGTGATCATTCTGTAACCTCCTATGATATCGTCCATGCCGTCCCCTGCGATCACATAGTAATCCATCTGATTCACTGTATCCATAAATATGTACGAACCATTCTCATCATCATTGAATGTCATTAATGATGCGCAGTCCAGGAATACACCGTACCCATTGCTTGATACAAAAAACGGCATAGGTATCCTCATATTGTGCTGATACAGATACTGCTGGTGATGCCTGTAATTATATATGCCTTCCTCACCTTGTCCCAGACCGTAGATGGCTTCCCCATCCTCCCAGTCAAACTCCAGTTTTCCTCTGTAAGCCATCCTGTCCTTTAACTCTTTCAGGTTCTCTATGAAGCTCCTCTCCCCGTCCACAGTTTTGACCCGCTTCACTACAGGCTTCTCTCCTCCTGTGGTATACCGCACTACCTCTGTCTCAGTCAGGCTTTTTCCTGCTTCCCTGAAATATATTTTTCCCGAAAGGGCATCCTCCCATGTGCAGGCCCCTGTATCTTTATCCCACAGGACTTTTAATTTTCCTGCTGATATAATAACCTTCTCTTCTGTCTCCTCTGCTTCAAGCATTGCCTTACACTCATACACTTCAGGCTCCACGAGAAGAGACTTATTTTTGATCTCCTCACTTTTCGTATAGACAGCGCGGATGATGTCTTCTCTTATTCCATAAAACCCAAAGTTTCCCTCCTGCGTCCGGATGACGACCTGCCCGCTTTCTTCTTTTATGCTGTATAGTTCCATAATTGCCTCCTTCTCCATGTTTTTTTAATCACAACCCATATTTTAAGTATACAAAAAAAAGCCCATTTTGTATAGTATCTAAACTATATCT
This sequence comes from Murimonas intestini, assembly GCF_024622195.1. Lineage (NCBI taxonomy): Bacteria > Bacillati > Bacillota > Clostridia > Lachnospirales > Lachnospiraceae > Murimonas > Murimonas intestini. Next base: position 481,662 of record NZ_JANKBI010000002.1, on the reverse strand, counting down.
CCCATGGACTTTTCTATCTTTAATTAGGATTTTTTTTATGACACGGCAGACTCCGCCGGATTATCTCTCGTCACGTTCTTCACCCACTTATATGACCTGTAGCGGAAGAAGCACAGCGGCAGCTTCAGGATCTCATCACTCATAAGTATCATATAGACCACTGTGACGGGCAGCTTCCATACGAATGCAGCAACAGCTCCGAATGCGATAGCCCCGCACCACAGTGTGGTTGCGTCTATAACAAGGCCGAATTTCGTATCACCCCCGGCCCTGAACACTCCCACGACCATCGTGGTATTATAAGCCTGGGCGATAACAAAATAAGCCATCACAAAGAGCATCATGGTCAGGTACTGGAGGGATTCCTCGCTGACTGTCAGATTTGCCTTTACTACAGGCGAGACAAGCAGTATCACCCCTGCACCAAGTACCCCCAGCACCAGGGACAGGCGCACAAACCTGCGCCCGTAAGCTCTTGCCAGGGCCTCTTTGCCCTCACCGATCACCTTTCCAATCATGATCGCCGTGGCATTAGCCAGTCCCATGGTCACTACCATGGCCAGCTGCTTGACCACCTGCGCTACCGAGTTAGCCGCCACGACAGGACTTCCCAGATGTCCTATGACAGCATTGATCACTGAGACTCCTGAGCCCCAGAGCAGTTCATTGATCATGACCGGGATGGCATAGATAAAGAAATCCTTCATAAGAAGCTTATCAGAAACAAACAGATCCTTAAAACGGAAACGTATGGTTTTATTCACAAACTTTGAATACAGCATTACAAGGATGAACTCACATATACGTGCAATCATCGTAGCCAGGGCGGCGCCCCTTACCCCCATAGCCGGCATGCCCAGAAGTCCGAAAATAAATACGGCATTCAATATCACATTTATAACAAGGGAGATCAGGTATACAACAGTAGCCACAACTACTCTTTCCACACTTCTGCATATGTTCAGATACACCATTGTCACTGCTGTAAATATATACGAAATAGCCACGATCCTGAGATAAGAGGCTCCTCCCTCGATCACGGGACGCTCAGACGAGAATATATGCATGATCTGTTCCGGGAACAGGAGCACTACTACAGTAAACAGCGCTGCCACAGCTAAAGCGATACGCATGGATATCCCAAGTATTTTCTCTATTGATCTGGTGTCCTTCTTTCCCCAGTACTGGGCGGTTAAGACTGCCGCACCTGAGGTGAGCCCGAAAAATATCAGTGTCATGATAAACTGCACCTGCCCGGCCAGTGAGGAGGAAGCAAGCGCCGTCTCCCCCACTTTTCCCAGCATAATAACGTCGGCGGAGGTCACGCCGACGTTGATCAGATTCTGAAGCGCCATTGGAAGTACAAGTGACACTACAAGTCTGTAAAAATTTCTTTTCTCTTCTCTGCTATTAATATTATACATCTTTCTCTCCTGGTGTTAATTTTTGCCCGTCTTTGTATTGTCTTAAAGCTTATTCAAATGCCGGCCTTGCCGAATCTATTATCTGAGCCGGATCAAAAAAGTCTTCCATGCTCTCTGCCCTGTAGTGTAGAGCATAACCGCTGAATTCTCTTCTTGTCTGGCGCACATATCCTGTGTTTGCCTGCAGGAACTCTTTATCCCCCCACATACCGCACAGGAAAACGAAACCGCTCTTTTCCAGATAATCCAGTTTATCTGAAGGATATTCCACTTCCTCCCCATAAGGATAAAGAAGTATGTCTGACTCTCCTACAAGATCCTCCACTCCATCCGTCCACATATCTGTATCTTCCTTCACTTCCTCAAAGGATAGTTCATCCAGGTGGCTGTAATTATACGTATTGCTGGCTATCTGCCATCCAGTCTTTCTCAGCCTGTCTGCAATCTTCCTGACTGCTTCGCAGTCAGCCTCATATGTGGAGGACTGGGCATCATTTACTCTGTACCCGAATACTCCTTCATAACCAGTGACTCCTACAATGCCCCTGGCGCCTCTCAGAGAAAAGTCAGGGTGCTGTTTGATGAAATCATCCAGAATGGGCACTATATCATAGTTTCCAATCAGTTCATTTCCCCCGGCATCTACATACAGGTTCTTCACATCGCCATTCTCATCCAGCACAAGACGTTTTGCAAACCCATCATTTGCCATGTACTCATAATAATTTACATTATCAATAGACAGTACAAATGGCTTCTTCCCCTCAGGAACCATGGGGGTACTCCTCACATAAGTGACAGAGCCGTCCTCCTGTTCTACCTTCGTCACTGTCTCGTGGATATCGATCAGCACATACCCTTTTTTATACATCTCTTCCATCATTTTATTAAATTCTGAGACCGTCGTCATGGAAGAATTGTAAAGCGCCGAGTTGCCGTCCCCGTCGAATGCCCTGGCTGTATCAACGATCAGGGATTTAAAATAAATATGGGGAATATCTCCGTCATAAGCCTCCATCTCTCCCATCTTCTGCTGGTACTCGATCTTAGCCTGGACGACCCTGTCATCTTTCTTATATTCTTCTGCTACCTCACCCAGCTTTTCCATGGCTGCTTCATAGTCATACACATCTGCCAGAGCTTCCGCCTCCTGCAGAACTTTCGTCAGCGCTGCTTCTTTTGTATCCTCCAGCGCCTTCAGGTCAGCCTGTGCTTTCATCTGAGGAGTCTGAACCGGCTCGTTATTCTCATACTGGCCCAAGGTACCTATACTCTCCGCGATCTGAGCGTTTAAAGCTGCCCTGCTGCATCCGGCGCAAGTGAAGACAACGCCGGCGCACAACAGCGCAGCTAATATTTTGCTTCTTATCTTCTTTATCAACTTCACACTCTCCTTTAACTGTAACTGCGAAGATACTGAACAGTTACAATTTATTATATAGGAGTGTCAATAAAAAAACAAGACTTATCTAGGAAAGTTTATCCTTCAGGATTTTATTGACCGCGGCCGGAGATGCCTGCCCTTTCATTTCTCTCATCACCTGCCCTACAAGGAACCCAAAGACCTTCTCTTTCCCTCCTCTGTACGCTTCTGCTGAATCTGAATTCTCACTCAGTACCTTGTCGATGGCTGCCAGGAGAATCCCCTCATCGCCTACTGCTTTTAATCCTCTTTCTTCTATATAATAAAGGGGATCTGTATCATTGCTAAAAATTTCCTCAAAGACCTCTTTAGCCGCCTTATTATTGATAGTGCCGTCGTCCGCCAGATCTATCAGCTTTGCCAGGTTTTCGGGAGAAAATGAAATATCCTCCGGCTCCATTCCCTTTTCCTTCAGCAGTCTAAGGGTCTCTACCATAAGCCAGTTGGAGACTTTTTTAGGCTTTTTGCATATTTCCGATGTTTTCTCAAATATGGACGCCATCTTGCTTGATGAGGTGATGATCTGGGCATCATATTCCGGTATTCCATACTCCCTGATATAACGCGCCAGCTTTTCTGTCCTCAGTTCGGGCTGCCTCTCCTTCACTGCTCTTATCCACTCATCGCTTATGACCACAGGGGGCAGGTCAGGGTCGGGGAAATACCTGTAGTCTTTGGCATCCTCCTTTGAACGCATGGCAAAGGAATATTCTTTGTTGTCATCCCAGCGCCTCGTCTCCTGTATAACTGCCTTTCCTTCCTCCAGCAGCTCGATCTGCCTCTTTTTCTCACCCTCAATGGCTCTGGCGATAGCCTTAAAAGAGTTCAGGTTCTTCATCTCCGTTCTTGTCCCCATTGTCCTGCTGCCTGCCTCCCTGACTGAGAGATTCACATCAGCCCTCATGGAGCCCTCCTGAAGTTTACAGTCTGACGCTCCCAGATACTGAATGATCATCCTGAGTTTTTCCAGGTATGCGATAACCTCCTGTGCATTTCTCATATCAGGTTCTGACACGATCTCCAGCAGAGGTACTCCGCTCCTGTTATAATCCACCAGTGAACAGTCCTCCCACTCATCATGGATCAATTTTCCTGCATCCTCCTCCATATGGATCTCATGGATACGTACTGTTTTCTTCCCGGCTTCCGTCTCTATCTCTATCCCTCCGTCGTGGCAGATGGGGAGATAGAGCTGGGATATCTGATAGTTCTGGGGATTATCAGGATAAAAATAGTTTTTCCTGTCAAACCTGCAGAACCGGTTAATCTCACATCCTGCCGCAAGGCCTACAGCCAGGGCGTATTCCACCACCTGCCGGTTCAGGACAGGCAGGGAGCCCGGCATGCCGGTGCACACAGGGCATGTGTGGGTGTTAGATTCTCCCCCGAATTTTGCAGAACATCCGCAGAATATCTTAGTCTCTGTAGCCAGCTCCACATGGACCTCAAGTCCTATTACTGTTTCATATTCTCTGCTCATCATGTGCCTCCTCCTTTTTAATGCCGTATCCACCCACTGCTTTTTCAAGCTGGTACGCAGCCCGGAGCAGCTTCTCCTCCTGAAAACGGTCCCCTATCAACTGCAGTCCAATGGGAAGCCCTTTACTGTTCATGCCTCCTGGAACACTGATCCCCGGCAGTCCGGCCAGGTTCACTGACACTGTATAGATATCTCCCAGATACATTTTCAGAGGATCAGCCAGGCTGCAGCCGATCTCCGGCGCGGCAGACGGTGCGGCCGGACCGAGTATAATGTCATATTTCTTAAATGCCTCGTCAAAAGCTTTCATGATCAGCGCCTTGACCCGCAGCGCTTTCAGATAGTAGGCGTCATAATAACCGCTGCTCAGAACAAATGACCCCAGCATGATCCTCCGCTTCACCTCAGGCCCAAAGCCCTCCGATCTGGTCTTTTTATACATATCATGCAGCCCCTCATACTCCTCTGTCCTGTAGCCGTACTTCACCCCATCAAATCTGGCCAGATTGGAGCTGGCCTCCGCTGAAGCTATTACATAGTAGGCAGGTATTGCATATTCCGCCATACCCAGAGGAAATTCCTCCACTATGGCTCCCAGGCTGCGCATAGCTTCTGCTCCGTCCATCACAGCCTTCCTCACTTCATCGTCCAGGCCTTCCCCAAGATAATCAGACGGCAGTCCAATGCGCATACCTTTTATATCCCTGCCAAGCCCTGATGTAAAATCATAGGATTCTCTTTTGACAGAGGTGCCATCCTTCCTGTCATATGAGGAGACAGCCTCCAAAATACAGGCACAGTCAGTCACATCCTTTGCCACCGGGCCAATCTGGTCCAGTGACGAGCCATACGCTATAAGCCCGTATCTGGATACTGTACCGTAAGTAGGCTTAAGGCCTGTCACACCGCAAAATGAACTGGGCTGCCTGATGGAGCCGCCTGTATCTGAACCAAGTGCACAGAAAGCTTCTCCTGCTGCAACTGCCGCACATGAACCGCCCGATGAGCCTCCCGGCACATGATCCGTATTCCAGGGGTTTCTTGTTATTCCATATGCGGAAGTCTCAGTAGTACTGCCCATGGCGAACTCATCCATATTTGTCTTTCCCAGTATAACTGCCCCTGCCTCCTCCAGCCTTTTAACAGCCTCTGCGCTGTAAGGTGGAACAAAATTTCCCAGGATCCTGGAGGCGCATGTAGTCCTCAGCCCTTCCGTGCATATATTATCCTTCACCGCCACAGGAACTCCGGCAAGGGGCCCTGTCAGTTCTCTCCTTTCTATCTTTTGCTGGACCCGGCGGGCATTCTCCATCACTTTCTCTTCCTCTACAGTGATAAATGCGTTTATCTGTCCGTCTTTCTCCTTTATCCGGCTCAGGGAGTATTCTGCCGCCTCCACGGCTGTGATCTCACCTGCCTGTATCCTTTTACCCAGCTCTGCAGCTGTCATATCAAACATTTCCATATCCCCCTCCTCATTCCACTGTCCTGGGCACCTTATATGCCCCGTCTTTACAGGCCGGAGCGCTCTTTTGAAGTTCTTCTCTTATATCCTGGTTCGTCACTGTATCCTCTCTGAATACATTGTAAACAGGAAATACATGCGACACAGGCTCTACACCGTCTGTATCCAGTTCCTTCAGCTTATCGATGTATTCCAGCATTCTGCCCATATCTCTGGCAGCTGCAAGCTGTTCCTCCCCGGAAAGCTCCAATTTTGCAAGTATGCTGATATATTCCACTGTCTCTCTGTCTATCTGTCCTGCCATTTTTTCCATCCTCTCTTTTCCAATCATTTTTTACAGTCTGTCCCTGCATGCACAGACCTGCTGAATCGTTATCGTTCTTTCCTGTGACTTACGGCTCCAGCCTCCCCAGATCCCTCGGAAACAGAGTCGTCTCTCTTACGTTGTCCTCATCCAGCAGCTTCATTGTCAGCCTCTCAAGGCCTATGCCCAGGCCCCCATGCGGCGGCATCCCGTATTTAAAGGTGTCCAGATACTGCTCCATGCCTTCCTCAGACATTCCCCTGGCCTTTATCTTATCTGTCAGCGCCCTGTAATCGTGGATCCTCTGGCCGCCCGTCGTGATCTCCATCCCCCGGAAGAGCAGGTCAAAGCTCAGTGTGTATCTCGGGTCAGCGGGATCGTCCATGGCATAGAAGGGACGTTTCTTTGATGGGTAATGGGTGACAAAGACAAAATCCGCGCCATACTCTTCCTTGAAGAGACGGCTGATGAGAACTTCCTCTTCCGGTTCCAGGTCAAAGGGATTTTTCATCCTTCTGTCATACTTTTTCTGCACCATTTCCTTTGCCTCGTCAAACCTCACTGCCGGTATCTTATCAGTCACCGGCAGGACGGCTCCTGTTATTTTAAGCTCTTTTTCATATTTTTCTCTGAGAAGTGACATGGTGTATTGGAGAAATCCCGTCTCCATGGCCATGATTTCCTCAAAGCCCTCTATAAATCCCATCTCAAAATCCAGGCTTGTATATTCATTCAGATGGCGCTTTGTGTTGTGCTTTTCCGCCCTGAACACAGGTCCTGTCTCAAATACCCTGCCGAACACGCCTACCATCATCTGTTTGTAGAACTGGGGGCTCTGTGCCAGGACTGCCGGCCTGTGGAAATAATCCATCCTGAACATGTTGGAGCCTCCCTCGGCCCCTTTGGCGCTTATCTTTGGCGTATGGATCTCCGTAAATCCCTGCTTATACAGGAAATCCCGGAATCCTCTCACAAGTCCCTCCTGGATTTTGAACTTTGCCCTCTCCCTTATATTTCTCAATGCAACAGGACGCTTATCAAGCCTGGCCTCTAATGATGTGTTCATTTTCCACTTAGAGACTGCCAGAGGCACAGGCTCTTCCGGTGTGCTTAAGACCCTGATGCCCTCAGCCAGAAGCTCGATACCCTGGGGCGCCCTTTTCTCACTTCTCACCTGCCCCTCCACTACAACGGCTGATTCTTCCCTCAGGCTCTTCACATCAATCTCTGAACTGTTCTTTTCTACCACACACTGCAGCAGCCCGTCTCTTCTGCGCAGAACTACAAATGCTACGTCCCCCATATCCCTGACTGTATGGATCGTTCCTTCCACCTTTGCCGGACGTCCTTCCCATCCTCCTTCTAAAAGCTGCGACAGTTCCACTGTGTCTTTTGGGGTGATTCCTTTTACAAATTCCATAATTTTCTCCTTTCACTGCCATCCGCATTATTCCCTGTTAAAAGGAAAACTGCCGCAGGAGGATAAAGACAGACGTAATGCTACCATCTGCCATCGCCTCTCTGCGACAGTTCTTTTTTCAGTTATAAGCGCTGTTTTGATTTAAATATCAGGAAGCCATGTCCGGAGAACTTATCTCAATGAAACTTTGTTCTCATTGAAACAAAAAAAGCCCCGGAACAGTTTCCTGTTCCGGGACGGACAAATTCTGGTTTATCCGCGGTACCACCCGCATTGCAATGTGTGTGCACACATGCCTCTCAATACACTTAACGCGTGCTACGTACCAGCCTACTCGGTGAAGCTTCGTTCAGCTGATCTGCTCCGGAGTGTTCCCTGTGAGCTTCTTCCCTCAAACAGCGCTCTCAGTCGGTGACGCTGTATTCCTGTCAAGTTTCAAAGCAAGAGTCTCTTTCTTAGCATTTTCATGTTGTTTGGAATCTTAACACATGAGGCAGCACTTGTCAAGGATAATTTTATTCAAATTTTATTTTTAATCAAATTTATCTGCATCATAGATCATCGATCAGAGCGCTGCTCTTTGCATATGCCGTGCTTCTGGCCTCAAAGAAGTCTGTTTTGATCATATTCGCATTGCTGTACTGGGAGACCCATTTCATACTTTCCGGCTCCGTCATGTGCCCCTCATAGACAGGCTTAAAATTCAGCCCCAGACACCGCAGATTTCCAAGATACTTAATGTAATCAGCCACCATCTCCCCGGACAGCCCCTGTATCTTGTCTCCGATCACATAAGTTCCCCACCTGATCTCCTGCTCACAGCCTGTGCGGATCATTTCCCGGTATTCCTTTATCCTGTCCTCTGTAAACATCTCCGGTTCCTCAGCCATCAGTTCCTGTATTATATTCCTGAACAGCCAGAGATGTGTATTCTCATCCCTGTTTATATACCGGATCTCCTGCGCAGATCCCGGCATTTTGTGGTTCCGGCCAAGATTGTAAAAGAACATGAACCCGCTGTAAAAGTAGATCCCCTCCAGGATATAATTGGCGATCAGTGTTTTTGTGAAATTTTCCATACTTTTTTCTTCCTGGAACTTATTATAGAGATTTCCGATAAACGTATTCCGCTCCAGCAGATGCTCGTCCTCCTTCCACTGGTAGAGCACCTCCGTCCTTTTCTGTGGCTCACATATTGTATCCAGCATATAGCTGTAGCTCTGGCTGTGCACCGCCTCCTGGAAGGTCTGGATAGAAAGGCAGAGATTCACCTCATTGGCAGTAATATATTCACTGACGGACGGCAGGTTCGCCGTCTGGATACTGTCGAGAAAGACAAGAAAGGACAGGATTTTGTCATAAGCCCTTCTCTCGGCTTCTGTGAGCAGCGGGTAGTCTTTCACATCCACCCCCAGATTGATCTCTTCAGGCACCCAGAAATTATTCATGGCCTGCCTGTACCAGCCGCTCACCCAGGTGTATTTCATGTTATTGAAATCATTCAGATTTGTTGTATTTCCTCCCACCATTTTCCTGAGCCGCACTTCCGTATCTCCCGCCGGGTTAAACAGCGGGCGTCTCATCAATTTTTCCATATTTTTCTCCTCATTTCTGTATTTAGCTGGAACACACTTCACACTCCTCCACCTCAAGGCTCTTGGAGCGGATATAATAGATCGTCTTAACACCGCATTCCCAGGCCATGATATACAGCCTGAGCACCTGCCTGAATGTATAATCATTTGTAATATACAGATTCATGCTCTGGGCCTGGTCTATATGCCTCTGGCGGACGCCGCCGGCCCTCACTGACCATTCCTGGCTGATATAATGGGCATTTTTATAATACCAGAAGGTATCCGGTGACAGATCCGGCGCTACCCTGGGCACAAGGGAGTTCTTTTTCTCTTCCAGATAGTACCTGTCCATGATGGGATCCAGGCCGGCTGTAGTACCTGCTATCATGCTCGTGCTGCTGGTGGGAGCCACGGCGATCAGATACCCATTTCGCATCCCTGTATGTTTGACTTCCTCCTGAAGCTTCAGCCAGCGCTCTGATACATAGCCCCGCTTTTTGAAATATTCTCCGCTCTCCCATTCACTTCCGCCAAAATACCTGTAGCTTCCCTTCTGTCCGGCAATCTCCATACTGGCTTTTACAGCTGCATAATTAATATTCTCAAATACCCTGTCTGCATATGCCAGATGTTCCTCCGACTCCCAGCGTATGTGTTTCTTGGCCAGCATGTGGTGGTATCCACTCACTCCCAGTCCCACAGGGCGGTATTTTTCGTTATTTATTTTCGCATACGGGACAGGGAAATAATTCAGATCGATCACATTATCAAGTGCCCTGACAGCGCTCTGTACAGTCCTTGCCAAATCTTCCTCGTCATCTGTATCTATCCTTCCGAGCGAAAGGCTTGCCAGATTGCAGACCACAAATTCCCCGGGCTTAGTCACTGTCACTACGACTGTCTCACCGTCTGACGTCTCCACCCTCTGCTCTACAAGCTCGATCGGGCTCATATTCTGGGCGATCTCTGTACACAGGTTGCTGCAGTAGATGATCCCCTTATGTGAATTGGGGTTTGTCTCATTCACCTGATCTCTGTTAAAAGTAAAGGGCGTGCCGGTCTCCACGGCGCTTTTGATTATCATGCGGATCACTTCTTTAATAGGCACTGTCCTTTTGTGTATCCTCATATCCTGCACACATTCAATATACTTCTCTTCCCACTCTTTTCCCCAGCAGTCTTCCAGGGCATATCCCCTGACTGTCTGAATCTCATGGGGGCACATCAGATACCAGTCCCCTTCTATATCTTCCTTCGCCATCCTCCAGAACATATCCGGGTAGCATACCGCCGGGAATACATCATGGGCTTTCATCCTGTCATCCCCATTGTTAGTCCTCAGCGCCAGAAATTCCGGCAGATCCCTGTGCCATGCGTCCAGATAGACGGCAACTGCGCCCTGACGGACACCCAGCTGGTCCACCGCCACAGCCGTGTCATTTGCCAGCTTGATCCACCGCAGGACTCCGCCAGCCGCTCCCTTAAATCCCTGTATATCACTGCCCGCCGCTCTCACCTTTCCAAAGTAAAGTCCCATGCCTCCCCCGAACTTGCTGACCTTAGAGAAGTTATCAATACTTCTGTAGATTCCGTCCAGACTGTCCGGCACTGTATCTATAAAACAGGACGACAGCTGGTGATAAGGCCTTCTCGCATTGGAGAGAGTAGGGGTAGCCATTGTAACCTTCATGGTGCTGAGCATATCATAAAACCGTTTTACCCAAAGATCTCTGTCCCGCTCTTCTTTCATGGCCAGATGCATGGCGATCCCCAGAAACATTTCCTGCACCGTTTCCAGGCCAATCCCTTCATGGCTTCTGATCACATACCGTTTCAGAAGGAGCCCCAGCCCGGAATAATTAAGCAGGCTGCTGCGTGCCTCATCCAGATATGTCTCATAAAGATCCAGTTCCTCCCTCGTATAATTTTCCAGTATATACTCCCCGTACAGTTTTTCCTCTGTGAGCCATACGACCTTACTGTAAAAATCCCGGATCCCGAATATGTTCTCCTGGACCTTCACCTGATCTTCATACTGGACCATTAGGAATCTGGCCGCGATAAATTCCCACTTCGGGGCTTCCTGGGTGGTGAGCTCCACCGCTGCCTTGATCAGCATCTCAAAGCGCTCAGGCCCCGTCATCCCTTCCTTGTCAAAAGTCCTGAATTTGGCAAGCAGATGCTCCAGGTGGTAAACTTCATCCTGATACTCTCTCTGTATCTCTTTGAAAACCCTTTCCAGACCCTCCGCCCCGCATAAATGCCCCAGCAGCTCCTGCCTGGCAGCTCTGTGCCTGCTTCTCTTTTCCCTGTACAGAATAAAACTCTTCAGCACTGCATAGTAATTTTTTTCCGTCAGCGTCATTTCTATCTGATCCTGGATCTGCTCCACCTGGATGATCCCCTCCCTCATGGCAAGCTCCTGGATCTTTTCCTCCACGGCACTGATGATCCCAGCCATCTCATCCTGGGTATATTCCTGATTTACGCTGCCAAAAGCACGGCGGACAGCGTTCTCTATCTTATCGAGGCTGTACAATTCCGGCTGTCCGTTCCTCTTCCTGATTTCCATGTTTATCTTCCTCCAATATTTGTCAATAATGATAACTATTATCTCTTATACTAACATAAATTATTTTATCTTTCAACTCGGGATTTTCGTGCAATAGAAACTTCACAATTTAATCAATTAATGATATAATGAGCAAAGTCAAATATTCTGAGGTATGAAAGCCAAAAAGAAGGAGCATATTATGAAAAACCTAATCATCCCTGAAAATTATAAATCTGAGCTTAATTTACATGATACCCAGGTTGCCATCAAAACAGTCAAGGACTTCTTCCAGCAGTCCCTGGCCGGACGTCTGAACCTGCTCCGCGTATCTGCCCCCCTTTTCGTTAAGCCGGAGTCCGGTCTTAATGATAACCTCAACGGAGTAGAACGCCCTGTAAGCTTCGGCATCAAGGAGCTGGAGGATGCGCCCGCGGAAATCGTCCATTCACTTGCCAAATGGAAACGGTTTGCCCTGAAAAAATACGGGTTTTCCCAGGGCGAAGGACTGTATACAGATATGAGCGCTATCCGCCGTGATGAAGATACCGACAATATCCACTCTATTTATGTGGATCAGTGGGACTGGGAAAAAATCATATCCAAAGAAGACAGAAATATGGATACTTTAAAAGATGTGGTGCGCACTGTATATAAGGCATTAAAAAAGACTGAAAAATACATGGCCATTCAATATGATTACATTGAGGAGATCCTGCCTAAAGAAATTTTCTTTATCACTTCCCAGGAGCTGGAAGATATGTATCCTGACTGTACTCCAAAGGAACGGGAATATAAGATTGCAAAATTAAAGGGAGCTGTATTCATCATGCAGATAGGAGGCATCCTCTCAAGCGGAGAACGCCATGACGGACGTGCGCCGGACTATGATGACTGGGAGTTAAACGGTGATATCATTGTGTATTATCCTGTTCTGGATATCGCCCTGGAGCTTTCCTCCATGGGTATCCGTGTGGATGAGGACTCTTTGAAGAAACAGCTGGAACTCGCCGGCTGCCAGGAACGGGCCGGGCTTCCTTTCCAGAAGGCTATCCTGGAAAAAGAACTGCCCTATACCATCGGAGGAGGCATAGGACAGTCACGTATCTGTATGTTTTATTTAAGAAAAGCCCATATAGGTGAAGTGCAGGCTTCTATCTGGCCTGAAGATGTGACCAGCGCTGCACTTGAAAACGGGATACAGCTTTTATAAGGGTGGCATGTCGATTATTTAAAAAGAGGACTTGAAAAATTCAAGTCCCCCGTGTATAATTTACTTAGAAGTAATCAAAAGACATTGGTGTGTCTGATGATTGCACTTCGGATTGCAATGTAATTTTTAGTTACAGGCTATCTTCTATGGGCATGTAGAGGATAGCTATTTTTTGTTCTGATGGTTATCTATGTAGGCAAGTGCTGCGAAAATCACCAGCACCAATGTCAACACTTCAAGCGTATTCATTTTACACTACCCCCTTCGTTTACTTCCGAAGGAAACCATCAGACTATCCTCTGACTTCTGTTCAACTATACATAAATATTTTATCATGAGGAAGAAGCAAATACAACGATGATTATAGTGTATTTTAATTGCTGTATGACTATTAATACTGCGATTTTCTTACAGGCTCTTCTCCAGCCTGACGATCATCTCATCCACATCTTCCTTTGTGATCACAAGCGGAGGCACCAGACGTAGCACATCACTGCCTGCTGAAATCACGATCAGCCCATTCTCCAGGGCTTTTTTCACCGCTTCTCCCACAGGCTGCCCCTGGATGACCAGCCCCTGCATCAGGCCTTTTCCGCGCCTTCCGGCTATGCACTGTTTCCTCTCTGCCAGTTCATCAAGTTTCTGTTCCAGATACGGAGTTATCTCTCTGACATGTTCCACAATTTTATCCTGTTCAAAGATGTCCAGCACCTTTGAAACCGCTGCACATGCAAATGGATTGCCCCCATATGTAGTCCCGTGGTCTCCCGGTACAAGAGATGAGGCAGCTGTTTTTTCATTGAGGACAAAGGCGCCCACAGGCACGCCGCAGCCCAGAGCCTTAGCACATGTCATGATATCAGGCTGCACTCCGTAGTCCTGCCATGCAAACATGCTCCCTGTCCTTCCCATACCGCACTGTATCTCATCCAGGATGAGAAGGATGTCTTTTTCCTCACAGATGTCCTTTACGCCCTGAAGGAATTCCCTGTCTGCCGGGTAGATCCCGCCCTCGCCCTGGACAGTTTCCATGATTATGGCGCATGTCTTGTCCGTTACCTGGGCTTTAACGCTGTCAAGATCATTAAAATCAGCAAAACGAACTCCGCCCATGAGCGGTTTGAAAGCCTCCTGGTAATGAGGATTTCCCGTTACAGACAGGGCTCCCACGCTCCTGCCATGGAAAGAATGGTTCATTGCTATGATCTCATGGTCTGTACAGCCGTCCTTATTCCAGGCATATTTTCTGGCCGCCTTGATAGCTCCTTCTATGGCTTCCGTACCGCTGTTTGTAAAAAACACACGGCTCATGCCGCTGGCCCTGACAAGCTTTGCCGCCGCCTCCCCCATAGGCTCATTATAATAAAGATTTGAGGTATGGATCAATTTATCAATCTGGCCTTTGAGGGCGTCATCATAGCCCGGATAGTGGTATCCAAGCGCAAACACTGCGATACCTGCGCCAAAATCCAGATATTTCTTCCCCTCTGTATCCTGAAGCCAGACACCGTCTCCCCTCTCTAAAACAACTGGAAACCTGTTATATGTATGAAGGATAACTTCTTCTGCTTCTTCCATTATGTCATACATTTTTTTCATAATAACGCTCCTCTTCATCCCCGATTATAGCAGTACCGATGCCTCTGTTTGTAAAAAATTCCAGAAGAAGGCAGTGCTCGATCCTGCCGTCCAGGATATGCACTCTTGACACGCCGCTCTTAATGGCATCCACACAATTGTGGATCTTAGGCAGCATACCGCCTCCTATATTGCCGCTTCCAAGCAGTTCCTCAGCCTCTTTCACACTCAATTCTGAAATCAGCGTAGATTTATCAAGGGGATCTGCATAGACACCTTCAACATCTGTCAGGAAAGCCAACTTTGCGGCTCCCACTGCTGCCGCGATGGCACAGGCAGCATCATCCGCATTGATATTATAGGAATAGAAGCCGTCATCTGACCCGATCGGGCAGATCACAGGAACAAAGTCATTGTCCAGAAGAGTGTTCAGAAGCTCTGTATTCACTTCTTTTATCTCCCCTACGTACCCTATATCCTTATCACCCACCAGCTTTTTGTCGACCTTGAGCACAGAGCCGTCCTTTCCGCTGATACCTACTGCACGCACACCCACCTTCTCCATCATGGAGACCAGGCCTTTATTAATTTTATTAAGCACCATCTCAACGATTTCCATAGACGGTTTATCTGTGATACGCAGCCCTTTGTAAAACTCTGACTCAATATCCACCTTCTTCATCCACTTAGTAATCTCTTTGCCGCCGCCGTGTACGATGATTGGTCTGAAACCCACAAGCTTTAACAACGCCACGTCCCTGATAACATTTTTCTTCAGGTCATGATCCACCATAGCGCTTCCGCCATATTTCACTACAATTGTCTTCCCGTGAAACCGCTGGATATAAGGCAGGGCCTCAATCAGGACATTCGCTTTCGCCAGCCAGTTTTCCATATCTTCCATCTTATTTTCCTCTTCTCTCTTCTTTTCTCTTCTCTTTTTCTACGACCTGTAGTCCGCATTTATCTTTACGTAGTCAAATGTAAGGTCACATCCCCATGCCGTAGCACAGGCATCTCCCATCTTTATATCGGCAATCGCCGTCACTTCTTTTTCAGACAGTATCTTAGTCGCCAGTTCTTCGCTGTACCCTGTAGATACCCCATTTTCTATGATCTTCAGCTTTCCTGCCGCGCTTTCAAAATATAAGTCTACTTTTTCCGGGTCAAACTCTGCCCCTGAGTACCCCATGGCACAGAGGATCCTTCCCCAGTTGGCATCATGTCCGAATATGGCAGCCTTTGTCAGATTGGAGGTAATGACAGACTTGCTCAGAGTTACAGCCTGCTCTTTGCTTTCGGCCCCTATGACCTTCACCTCAAACAGGGCTGTGGCTCCCTCTCCGTCCCCTGCCATCTTTTTTGCCAGAGCAGTGTTTACCATATTCAGGGCTTTTAAAAAGGTATCAAAATCTTCGCCTTCTTCAGTGATCTCGTCATTTCCCGCCAGTCCGTTTGCCAGGATAAGGGCTGTATCATTTGTTGACGTGTCACCGTCCACAGAAATCATATTATAAGTGTCCTTCACGCTGGCGCTCTGAGCCTTTTGGAGCATCTCCTTTGAGATGGCTGCATCAGTTGTCACAAAACTCAGCATGGTGCACATGTTTGGATGGATCATTCCGCTGCCTTTACTCATCCCTCCCACAGTTACAGTTCTGCCGCCCAGTTCAAAAGTGACAGCTGCCTCCTTGCGGATGGTATCTGTAGTCATGATGGACTCTGCCGCCAGGATACCTGCCTCTTTCGATTCTGAAAGAAGCGGCACCATAGAGACAACTCCCTCTTTAATAATATCAATAGGCAGCTGCCTGCCGATAACGCCTGTGGAAGCCACAAGAACTTCCTTCTCTGAAATATTGAGAAGTTCTGCCGCCGTCCTGGCAGTCTCCCTGCAATATCTCATGCCTTCCTCCCCTGTGCAGGCGTTCGCCACACCGCTGTTTGCCACAACAGCCTGCGCTTTTTCTGAATGATATACTACATCCTGGTCCCATTTTACAGGTGCGGCTTTTACAATATTTGTTGTAAATGTACCTGCCGCCACACATGGCACCTTGCTGTAGATCATCGCCATATCCTTTTTGTCCTTTTTGATCCCGGCATATATCCCTGCTGCCACAAATCCTTTTGCTGCGGTCACACCGCCCTCTGTCATCTGCATATGTAATCTCCTTACCGGGCAGTATCCGCCCGCTTTATACTATATCATCTGTTATTATATTACTGTCTTCACAGCCTCGTATGCTTTTACGGGAACATGGGCACCTGCATAAGACCTTCATTTTCAGGAAGCCCGAATATCAGGTTCATATTCTGCACGGCCTGGCCTGCTGCCCCCTTCACAAGATTGTCCATAGCTCCCATCATGATGATCCTTTTTGTCCTGGGATCTATCTTGAAATTCACATCCACATAATTACTGCCCTCCACCCACTTTGTCTGTGGGCAGACATCCTTTTCCAGGACACGCACAAACTGTTCTTTCTCATAATACTTATCATAGACAGCCTTTACTTCTTCGTAGGAAACCTCTCTTTTCAAAGATGCATATGCAGTGATGAGTATTCCTCTGTTCATCGGTACAAGATGAGGCGTAAAGTTCAGCCTGATCTCCTGTCCCGCTGCATATCCCAGCTGCTCCTCGATCTCAGGAGTATGTCTGTGGCTGGCCACACCGTAGGCCTTGATATTTTCATTTACTTCACAGTAGAGATTGTCTACCTTTGCTCCTCTTCCTGCCCCCGATGTCCCTGACTTGGCATCTATGATGATCGTATTTGGGTCTATCAGCCCTTCCTTCAGCAGCGGATAGACAGATAATGTGCTGCATGTGGGATAGCAGCCCGGATTTGCTATAAGCCTTGCCCCCCTGACCTGCTCCCTGTTAATTTCACACAGGCCATATACTGCTTCCCCTATAAACTCAGGTGATTTATGTTCTATTTTATACCATTCTTCATATATGTCTACATCTTTGATCCTGAAATCAGCGCTCAAGTCAATGATCTTAACCTTTGACAATATCTCCTCTGTCACCAGGCCTGCACAGAATCCCTGGGGTGTGGCCGTAAAGATCACATCCACCTGTCCGGCCAGTTCTTCCATATTATCATCCATACATCTGTCGTCTACTATCTGAAACATGTTTTGATATACATCAGAGTACTTCTTATCTATATAGCTGCGGGAGCCATACCATTTAATCTCCACATCCTTATGGCCCAGCAGAAGTCTTACCAGCTCTCCTCCTGCATAACCTGTTGCTCCGATAATCCCTGCCTTAATCATTTCATAAAGCTCCTTCCTTATATTAATCTTCTAAATACACAGAACTGCTGAATAGTTACTGTATCTTAACTCTTTTCAAATCGTCTATTTCTTATGATAGCTCAACTGTCTTTGGAAGTAAAGCGTTTTTTCATTTTTGTATAAATATACATCACATTTGCATATTATACAAGCATCAATTATATGTTTTCACTATTTTTATATTTATACTTGCATAATTATGATGATTGATGTATAGTATTGGATAGAAAATACGTAGCTGCTCAGTACCTTAACAGTTACGAAAATATACAATATAAAATTACATATATTTCAGGAGGAATTACATTATGAAAGAAAAAGTAATCTTGGCATATTCAGGCGGGCTGGACACTACTGCGATCATCCCCTGGCTGAAAGAAAATTTTGACTATGAAGTTATCTGCTGCTGCATCGACTGCGGACAGGGAAATGAGCTGGACGGACTTGAAGAGCGCGCAAAGCTTTCAGGCGCTTCTAAATTATATATAGAAGATATTGTAGATGAATTCTGTGATGATTATATCATGCCATGTGTAAAAGCCGGCGCTGTATATGAGAACAAATACCTGCTTGGAACATCCATGGCCCGCCCGGGCATAGCTAAAAGGCTTGTGGAGATAGCACGCAAGGAAGGCGCTACAGCCATCTGCCACGGAGCTACAGGTAAAGGAAATGACCAGATCCGTTTTGAGCTTGGCATCAAAGCGCTTGCACCAGATCTGAAAATCATCGCTCCATGGAGAATGACTGATGTGTGGACCATGCAGTCACGTGAAGATGAGATCGAATACTGCAGGCAGCACGGCATTGACCTGCCATTCTCTGCTGACAGCAGCTACAGCCGTGACCGTAATCTGTGGCACATAAGCCATGAAGGACTGGAACTGGAAGATCCTGCAAATGAGCCGAATTACGATCATTTATTAGTTCTTGGTGTAACTCCTGAAAAAGCGCCTGAGGACGGCGAATACATTACCATGACATTTGAAAAAGGCATCCCCACAAGTGTCAACGGAGAAAAAATGAAGGTGTCTGATATCATCAAGAAATTAAACGAGCTGGGCGGAAAGCACGGGATCGGTATCATCGATATCGTTGAAAACCGTGTAGTGGGAATGAAGTCCCGCGGTGTCTATGAGACTCCCGGCGGAACGATCCTCATGGAAGCACACCAGCAGTTAGAAGAACTGGTATTAGACCGTGCCACTATGGAAGTAAAGAAAGATCTCGGCAATAAATTTGCACAGATCGTATACGAAGGCAAGTGGTTCACTCCGCTTCGCGAGGCTATCCAGGCATTCGTCGATGTGACTCAGGAATATGTGACTGGTGAAGTGAAGTTCAAGCTTTACAAAGGCAACATCATCAAAGCCGGAACAGTTTCCCCATACAGCCTCTACAGCGAATCACTGGCATCCTTTACAACAGGAGAGCTCTATGACCATCACGACGCTGAAGGCTTCATCAATCTGTTTGGCCTTCCGTTAAAAGTCAGGGCTATGAAAATGGCTGAGGCTGAGAAAAATAATAAATAAAAATATCAGTACAAAAAGGCCCGTATCGTTTTGATACCGGGCCTTTAATAATATCAATATTTTATACTTGAATAGCATACTTAATAACGCCGTCCATCTTATTCTCAAAAATATCATATGCTTCCATAATATTCTCCAGTTTTGTCCTGTGCGTAATAAGGCAGCTTGTATCGAGCCTGCCGCATTCTATAAGCTTCATAATTTCACTGCAGCAAGATGCATCTACGCCTCCCGTTTTGAATGTCAGATTTTTCCCATACATATCTGGAAGCGGCAGCTTCTGAGGTTCTTCATACATGGCCACTATTCCAACGACTGCATTGGGGCGGGCCATCCTCCATGCCAGTTCAAAGGTATCATTACCCCCTGCTGCCTCCAGGACTGCATCTGCTCCCCGTCCCTCTGTATAATCTTTCACCAGCTTCTCGGCGTCTGCCATAGCAGGATTGACTGCCACGTCTGAAATCCCCTCTTTTACAGCAAGTTCCAGCCGCTTCTCATCTGTATCTGCGGCTATGATCCTGGCCGGCCCGTAAAGCCTGGCGCACATCATAGTACACAGGCCTGTGGGCCCTGCCCCGATAACTGCCACCGTATCAGCCGGCTTTATCTCAGACATGGCCGCTGCCCAAAACCCTGTTGACAGTATATCCCCTACAAACAGAGCCTGCTCATCTGTCACTGTATCAGGTATCAGTGTAAGACCATTATCTGCGAACGGAACCCTCACATATTCAACCTGTCCTCCGTCAATCCGGCATCCCATTGCCCAGCCCCCGTCCTTATCTGTGCAGTTGTTCACATATCCTCTTCTGCAGTAGAAGCATTCTCCGCAAAATGTCTCTACATTTACCGCCACCCGGTCTCCCGGCCTGAAGCGTGACACCTTGTCACCTGTCTGCTCCACAATGCCCACAAATTCATGTCCCCGCACAGTGTCATGAACTGCGCGGGGCACTGCCCCATGTTTAATATGAATATCGCTGGAACAGATCGTAGTCAGGGTGACTTTTATGACAGCGTCCCTGGGATCCTGTATCACCGGGACCTGCCTCTCCTCCAGCACAATTCTGCCGTCAGCCTTATAAACTGCTGCTTTCATCTTTGATTCCTCCTTTATGTCTCTATACAGAACAAAAGTGCGCTCCATGCCCCCCGCGAGCCTATATTTTGGATAGCGCAGCTTTTGTTCCGCGCGCGCAGCTGCGCATCCCCCCGGAGGGTTTTATTGGTACTGTTCACACGTCACCATCCCGCGAGGTGTTTTCGTGCGTATATGCACGAAAATCCCGAGGGTTACAGCGCGAAACGGCGGTTTTGCCGTTTCTGTGCATCGCGGAGCGTGTTACTGGTCACTTCGTGACCAGTAACGTTTTATTTCATAGGAAACGAAGTTTCTTATGAAATAAAAACAGCCCTGTAACTCTGATCAAATCCCCCGCTGCAGGCAGCAGGATATTTGATTCGAATCACAGGGCTGTCCAATATCCTTCTAAATTGACAGCTGTCACATACCTGACAGATACTTAATTCTGTTCTGTACTCAGCGTCTGCATGTACTCATCAAGTGCAGTTGTATCTATCTCATATGTCTGCTTTGTCTCCACATGCGTCATGTCATAAACAGAAAATCCAACCCATCCCACCAAAGCCAATGCGATGAGGCTGCCTGCTATCTTCAGGATCAAAATCTCTCTTTTCTGCTTTTTAATCATCTTCTGGCGGTTAGCCTTTTCCTGTTTGTACCGGTCTACTTTCTGCTGGCTCATCTTATAATTCTCTCCTTACATAATCGATACGAACGGTCTATCCTGGAATATGCCGCTCTTTTATGAAGATTATACACCATTTTTGTGAATTTTGCATGTCTTTTTTACTTTTTCTTCACTTTTATATTAGAGCCTGTCAGCAGACCACAATAATGCCGCCGTCATTCGCATACATGGAACTGATACCTGCTGTATCTGCGATAAAGATATCCTTCAAACCTATCCGTTTTGAAATGGCTTCCTTTACCATCTGCGCCCTGTCCGGACAGTTGCAGTGGGATATGGCCAGGATCCTGTCCTCCGGATTTTCTACCTTTTCTATAATGGAGTCTACCATTTTTATAAGAGCCTTGTTCATTCCCCTCGCCTGGTCCAGCTGAATGATCTCACCATTCTCATTGGCGCCCATAAGGGGCTTTATTTTAAGGGCAGTGGCCACAAATGCCTTGATCGTGCTTAAGCGGCCGTTTTTTCTTAAGGTATCCAGGTTTTCCAGTACAAACCATGTATTTTGCTCCGCAATATATGCTTCCACAGCCTCAACAACTTCTTCAAAAGTCATGCCGGCTTCTTCGCACTCCCGTATTTTAAGCCCTATGAGCGTCTCACCTATGGACGCTGATCGAGAATTAAACACATACACTTTTACTTCCGGTTTTTCTTCTGCAAACAGATTCTTGCCGAGTATGGCGCTGTTATAAGAACCGCTCAGCTCCGCGGACAAAGTGACTGCATATACGTGCTCAGCTCCGCAGTCATATGCTTTCATATAACGCTCCGGCGATGGACATGATGACTTTGGGCAGTTCGGGCTGTCCGCCACCTTTTTCAAAAAATCAGCCTGGTCAAAGCTCTCGTCATCTACTATTGTGTATTCATCCACCTGCATGGTAAGTGACGCTGTCTCATAGAGTCCGCTCTCCTTCATTTCTTGTGTCAGCTCTCCGCAGCTGTCAATTACAATTTTATAGCTCATTTAAAATCCTCCTGGCCCGGCGGTCCCGCAGACCGCTTTTATAAATTTATTTGCAAATAATTGGTTACTATTCACACGTCACCGTCCCGCGAGGTGTTTTCGTGCGTATTTTGCACGAAAATCCCGAGGGCTGCAGCGCGAAACGGCGCTTTGAGCCGTTTCTGTGCATCGCGAAGCGTGTTACTGGTCACGGAGTGAACAGTAACATTAAATATCCGGTACCCCAGATCTTTCCCTTATGTACCAGATCATATGCTCCTTCTGACATTACAGTTTAACCGATTCTCTTTCTATAATACCTCAAATCAATACCTATAAGAGTTCGTCAAAGAAAATATATAATGTAGTTTTGAATACTACATTATCATAGCACATATAATTCCCTTTGAAAAGGGGTTTTCTGCTTCCCTTTTCAAAAAAATAATTATATAATAGCTCTATAGCGTGTTTGAAAAATGCTTTCCGCAAGATGTGAGACACAGTTTGTGGAAATACAGCTGTCTTATGCTGGCACAAGGAGGATCTATGATATCACTACAGATTTCGGGACTGAAAAATTTTATGAATAAACTGCTTCTGACCGGCACATTTGACCATTTTCTGGTCACAGAAGCGGCAGTCACTACCTATAATACATTTTATATAGACGGCCATCTCCAGAAAGATTTCTTTTCAAAAGAAGAACTGGAGGATGAGTCCCTGTCTGAACGTACATTTTCACTTTGGGAGCAGGTACGTCCGATCTGCTTTGAGCTTATGAAAGGGCGGAAGACGCCTCTTGGTTTTAAGATCGTTTTCCAGCTCTCCAGGCCAAACCTGAAGCGGCTTCTCACCCAGGCACAGCTGCCGTTTACTTCCGATGACGTAAACGGCCTTTTCCTGAACCTGAAATATGATGGGAGTATGCTTACCTGCATCACAGGCACCTCCATGTCACTCTTCACACTTGACAAGTCCCTGGAGCATGAATGGGACCACATGGTACAGAAGTTCTTTTTAAAGCAGGAAATTGATTTTGAACTCCTGTAATGGCCTTTTTTATTTTTTGTTAATAAATTTTATAAAAAATTGTTAGCACTCACCTTGTTTGAGTGCTAATTTTTTCTTGACTTTTCCGTCACATCGTATTACACTACTTTCTAGAGTGAAACAAGTAAAAATGCAAAGGAGTGTTTTTGAATGAGCAATAAAACAGGAAGCTTATCAATCAACAGCGAGAATATATTTCCAATCATCAAAAAGTGGCTGTATTCAGACCACGATATCTTTTTCCGTGAATTGATTTCCAACGGCTGTGATGCCATCACAAAGTTAAAAAAGCTGGAGATCATGGGGGAATATAGTTTCCCTGAGAAATACAGATCTAAAATTGAAGTTATCGTAAATCCTACGGACAAGACTCTTAAATTCATAGATAATGGTCTTGGTATGGATGCCGACGAGGTTGAGGAGTACATCACCCAGATAGCTTTTTCAGGTGCAACTGAATTTCTGGAAAAATATAAAGATAAGACCAACAACGATGAGATCATCGGACATTTCGGCCTTGGCTTCTACTCAGCATTCATGGTTGCAGATGAAGTGCACATCGATACCCTTTCTTATAAAGAAGGCGCTAAGCCTGTACACTGGGAATGTGACGGCGGAACAGAATATACTTTAAGCGATGGAGAAAAGACAACAGTAGGTACTGAGATCACTCTTTTCCTGAATGAGGAAAGTGTAGAATTCTCCAATGAATACCGCGCCCGTGAAGTTATAGAAAAATACTGCTCTTTCATGCCAGTTGAGATATTCCTGGATAATGCAGCTGCTGAACAGCAGTATGAGACTATCGACGAGGATCAGCTGACAGAAGATGACGTAGTTGTAGAACACATCCATGAGGATGCCAAATTTGAAGAAAAAGAGAACGAAAATGGTGAAAAGGAACAGGTTGAGGTATCACCTGCCAGGGACCGTGTAAAGATCAACAAGCGCCCTGTATCCTTAAGCGATACTTCTCCCCTGTGGATGAAGCATCCAAATGAATGTACAGATGACGAATACAGAGACTTTTACCGCAAGGTATTCATGGACTACAAGGAGCCTCTTTTCTGGATCCATCTGAACATGGACTATCCGTTTAATTTAAAGGGAATCCTTTATTTCCCGAAGATCAATACAGAATACGATTCCATTGAAGGAACCATCAAGCTGTACAATAACCAGGTATTTATCGCTGACAATATTAAAGAGGTCATCCCTGAATTTTTGATGCTCTTAAAGGGTGTCATCGACTGTCCTGATCTGCCGCTGAATGTATCCAGAAGCGCTCTTCAGAATGATGGATTTGTCAAAAAAATCTCTGATTACATTTCTAAGAAGGTGGCAGACAAGCTTTCAGGAATGTGCAAGACAGACCGTGAGAATTATGAAAAATACTGGGATGATATCAGCCCGTTTATCAAGTTCGGCTGCCTGAAGGAAGAAAAATTCAGTGAAAAGATGATGGATTATATCCTCTATAAAAATCTGGACGGAAGATATCTGACACTGAAGGATTTCATCGAGGAGACAAAGAAGGAAGAAGAAAATGCTGAGCAGGCCGAGCCGCAGGCTGACACAGCTTCTGATGATTCTAAGGAGGAAAATGCT
The DNA here is from genome assembly GCF_024622195.1 of Murimonas intestini. Taxonomy (NCBI): domain Bacteria; kingdom Bacillati; phylum Bacillota; class Clostridia; order Lachnospirales; family Lachnospiraceae; genus Murimonas; species Murimonas intestini. Next base: position 456,998 of record NZ_JANKBI010000002.1, on the reverse strand, counting down.
GAGAAGCCAAAGACTATCCTCTATTATGTAACGGACGAAGTACAGCAGAGCCAGTATATCAACATGTTTAAAGAAGAAGGCCTTGACGCTGTTATCCTGAAACATAATATTGATTCTCCGTTCATCTCACACGTAGAGCAGAAGAACGAAGAAATAAAATTCCAGAGGATCGATTCCGAGGTAAATGCTGATGTCAAAGAAAACGACGCTGCAGACCTGAAGGAAGAGACAGATACACTGACAGAAGTATTCCGCAAGGCGCTTGGCAAGGATAAGCTGGAAGTAAAGGTTGAGAAATTAAAGAATGAGAATATCTCTTCTATGATCACACTTTCTGAGGAATCCCGCCGTATGCAGGATATGATGAAGATGTACAACATGTATGGAATGGATCCGTCCATGTTCGGTTCCTCTGAGACTCTTGTACTCAACGCAAACAATAAGCTTGTTAAGTATATCTTTGACAACAAAGATTCAGAGAATATCCCGATGTTCTGTGAACAGCTCTATGATCTGGCTCTTTTAAGCCATAAGCCGCTGTCACCGGAAGAAATGACAAAATTCATCAGCCGCAGCAATGAGATCATGATGCTTCTTGCTAAATAGTTAAAACCCCCCGGAGGATGCCGCATTTGCGGCATTCCCGGGGGGATTACTGTTCACTCCGTGACCAGTAACACGCTCCGCGATGCACAGAAACGGCAAAAAACGCCGTTTCGCGCTGTAGCCCTCGGGATTTTCGTGCAAATACGCACGAAAACACCTCGCGGGATGGTGACGTGTGTACAGTAACCCCAGGGAGCATAATACGAGTGCTGTACGCTGTTCTAAATATCCTGATTTACAGGATGGACCTTTACTTCTGAGTAACTGCCGTGGCTCCCCTGTTCTGCTGAAAATCCAAAAGCGCCGGTCAGATAAGGAGCTGTTTCATCTCTGTAACTGAACAGTTCTCCATTCCTGTCATATACAGATATCACGTCCTTCTCCACCTTTACCTTCAGCCAATAATCATGGCCTTCTTTCCACGGATACTGTATCCTTACAAGCTCCCTGTAACCATTTTCATTTTTCAGAAGCGCCAGGCTGTCCGGGCCGTCAAGTCCCGCGGCATAGGAACGCACTGCTCCCTGTACCCGCACATTGATCCTGTGGTGCTTCCCTGTGACAGGCCGTATTACTGCCTCCACCGCATAATCTTCAAACTCATGGCTGCCGGTATATGTCTCCCCAAAATCCGCCGCCAGCAGGTGAAGCCTGCCTTCCTCCAGCCAGGTCCAGCCCTTCAGTCTTGTAAACTGGGTCACTTCACTATGTGTTCCACTCCACATCTCCTGCTTCTCTTCGTTAAAATCCAGTGTATAATCAGCCGGTCCGACATATTCCATATCATCCATCCAGGCCTCCAGAACGCAGTCATCAGCAGTGTCTCCCAGGACTGTCAGCGCCACTCCCGCTTCCGTAAGCAGAGCCTTTTCCATCCCCGGGACAGCGAACATGAGGCTTTCCCACCTGTCCGGCCTGCATACGGTTCCCGGCCCATAGAATACCTTTTTACTGTGCTGCTCTTTCACGTACATCCTGGCCAGGCATTCACACCCGCCTGACGGAACCAGCAGTTTTCCTTTAAGAATTTGTCCCGGATAGATCAGAGGTGAAAAACATGGATCATATCTGTTGTCGTGCAAATCCTCTTTCCCATAATATGTTTTCTGGTATATAAAGACCTGCTCTCCCGGGTGCAGAGGCTTTGCCGTGATTTTCAGTGACCTTTTCCCTGTACAGGCCTTTTCATCAGAGTTCACAAGCCGTGATTCCAGTCCCGGATACTCGCTGCCCTCAGGAACATCCCTGCGTATCCTCATTCCATGTGTGGAACCCGGATATTCAAAATGCAGTCTCCTGCGGTCTCCAAAAAGTACTTCTTTCCATATTCCCTCAGGACAGACTCCTGCCATCTTAAAGGCCATCCGGGCAAAATAAGCAGCTCCCGCAGGGATATCTGTGATATTCATGCTTCCCATGACACTTGAGCAGATCAGCAGGTCATTGACAGGCTCTCTCCACTTCCTGCTGCTGATTCCTTCCACGCCGCACCGCACTCCCATGACAGCTCCCACATTCCCTGCGTTGCAGTCTGTATCCCATCCGCACATGACAGCAATTTTTACCGCCTGCCCGAAAGAATCCTCCCCGTAAAGGAGGGAGAGTATAATCACTCCCGCATTGGGAATCACATGGCAGTTTCCCGGGTATCTGTCGTAGCCGAAGTTCTCCTTCAGATATTTAAAACATGCTCTCCAGGAATCAGGATGTTCCCGGTAAAATTCAAGCACTGCCTTTACAACCCTGGAATATTCACAATCATCAGGGATCTGTTCCAGAGCCTCCTCTATCATCTCCTCCAGGGAGAGTCCCAAAAATGCCAGGCTGATGCAGGCCGCTATAAACTGCCCCCCGTACACTGCATTCCCGTCATGTGTGACACTGGACGCAGTCTCTGCCAGATGTGCTGCCCGTCTGGGATCCCCCGGGGATACAAATCCCCAGCAGTCAGAAAATATCTGTCCTCCGATCTGTTCGGCTACAGTCTTTCCGTTCATCGCAACGCTCCCTGAAGCAGGTGCCGGTATCCCTGCCCTCAAATTCAGATAGGCTGTGTGTTCAGTGGATATCCCATATCCTCCCCACCAGAAAAATGCATGCTCATATGGAGCATAGTTTAGCAGTGCCTGCGCTACATCCCGGGGCTCTATCTTTTCCATCTTCTTGCTGTCTTCCAGGGCGCGCACAAGAAAAACCGGCCCATTGCTGTCATCATCAGCCGCAAAATCCCTGTAATCCACCAGATAATCATCTACCTCACCGTAGATATCTGCAATTTTATCACAGCTCCAGCCTTCTACCGGAGCGCCCAGGCGGATGCCGATAATCTTCCCCAGCCAGCCTGCGTAGATACGTTCTATAGTGTTTCCGCTGATCTGATACATAGTCCTCCTTCGGCTAAAGCCTTTGACTCTGCCTTAAAGCTCTTCCCCGTCATGAACCGCCAGTCCAATCTGTTCCAGGCTCCCATTTCTTCCATTATACCAGAGCATCCATTTTCCTTCCACTAAAAGTGCAAAAGGTTTATAACAGGCTTCTGCATCAAACCCATCCTCATCCGGAGCAATGATCGGATTATCAAGTGACCTTTTCCACTCAGTGATGCCATTTGCTGACCATGCCATTCCAATCTGCGCATAATCTTCATTTCGATAACCGATATAGAACATGAGATAACCATCCTTAAAAGGGATCACCTGACATCCTGCCGCCTTATGCTGTTCCCACGCAGCAGACTTATCCGCCATAAAGACAGGATTTCCTCCATATTTCTCCCAACTGATCCCGTCCCGGCTCCTGGCATAGCCGATCGCCGCAGGCTCATACTGGTCACCGCCGGAGTACCACATCCTGTACATTTTCTGCCCACCGTCCCAGATCACATGAGGGCACATGACAGCTGCCTTCTCCCAATAACAATCCGGCCTCATCACAGGTGTATTTCTCACTCTTGTGAACTCTTCACCGTCTTTGCTTACAGCATAAAACAGATAAGAATTCCCATCCGCCTGTCCCGGTTTATACTGCCCTGTATACCACATGTGATATGTATTCCCCCTTTTTACAACTACAGGGCGGTTCACCTCATCTTCCCACCCCTCTTCTGTCTTTCTGGGTCCTATACAGATGCGGGGTTCACTCCAGTGTATTCCGTCATCACTGACAGCCGTTGCTATGCATCCTTTTTTTCTCCACGAAAAATACATTCTGTACTTCCCGTCTTCTCTTAGCATGCTGATATCAAAACAGGTACCGTAATCTCCTCCAAGTACAGGATTTCCCTGATATTTTTTCCAGCCGCCTTTTGTTCCCCTGCAGATCTTCTCCATGCGCTTCCCCCTACCTATTCTTTATCTATTCTCTGTCTCTCCTCATATTACATATGCCAATATCCATTCAGGAGGCTTCATGTCCGGCTTATTTCCAGTCCTTCAGGCCCATATCATCCCCGTCATAAATGTAAAGCCCAACCTGTTCAATGGCTGCCCGTCTGCCGTTTGCCCACAGCAGCCACTGTCCGTCCAGATATTCTACCCAGGGCTTATAAACCGCCTCCGCATCCCATTCTCCCGCAGCGCCGCCTGAAATAATAGGATTGCCGCCGAAACGCTCCCATCCTGTAATGCCGTCTTTTGATCTGGCCACATTGATTGTTGCTTTGTACATATCCTCGAACCCTATGTAGAACATATAATACCAGCCATCCATGGGAAGCACCTGGCATGCTGAGACGATCTCTCTTTCCCAGAAATGACCGGGGTGAGGCCTGAAGATTGGATTGTCAGGATGCCTTTCCCAGTGGATCCCGTCATCACTCTGGGCATATCCGATCTGGTCAGGCTCCCAGAAGCCGCCTGCCGAATACCACATGCGGAATTTCTGCATTTCTTCATCCCAGATCACATGAGGACACATCAGGTTTGTCTTTTCCCAGCCTCCTTCCGGTTCCATCACCGGTTCTTTTCTTCTTTCAAAATGGATGCCGTCATCGCTCACCGCATAGCCAATGCAGGATCTTCCGCTGTTGATACGTTCACCGGCCCCCAGAAACTTCATGCCAGTGTACCACATATGGTACTTACCGTCCTTCTCAATTACAATCTGCCTGTTTACATCCTCCTCCCATCCTGTGGTAAAATCAGGAGTCAGGACGATCGTTGGTTCACTCCAGTGGATGCCGTCCACACCTTCAACAAATGCTATGCTGTTTGTAGACCTCCAGGATAAGTACATCCTGAGTTTTTCATTCACCCGCAGCACGGTGACATCGAATGTCTCGCCCCAGTCATCTTTCAGTACAGGATTGTTCTGATACCGCCTCCAGTTCCCGTAGCAGCCTATTTTAGTCTTATCTTTTGATATCATAAAGCACCTCCAAATCCCAGATCTTCACCATCATGCAGCAAAACACCGATCCTGTTCTGCCCCCTGGCGCTTCCCGTATAATAACACAGCCACCTTCCCTGTTCGTGGAGCACGAAGGGGCGGCAGACTGATTCCACATCCCAGGCTCCAAACTGTCCCCATGTCACAAGCGGATTTGCCGGATGCCTTTCCCAGCAGGTCACACCGTCCCTGGATCTGGCAGCACAGATCCTGGACTTATATTCATCCTGCCATGCCGTGTAAAACATATAGTACCATCCGTCTTCTTTTATCACGTGGCATGCCCCTGCCCTCTCTTTCTCAAGAGTAGTGCCGTCTTTCTCAAAAACAGGCCCCCTGAAAGGCTTTTCCCAGTGGTCACCGTCCCTGCTGACTGCATAGCCTATCGCGGAAGGCTTCTCTATATCCCCTCCTGAGTACCACATTTTAAAGAGCTGTTCTTCATTATCCCACATGACACAAGGATAACTTGTCATATCCTTCTCCCAGAGCTGGTCTCCCTCCAGAACAGGTGTATTCCGGGGCTTCCAGTTCTGTCCATTCCTGCTCACAGCATGTGCGATCACAGACCTGTCATATTTCTCCTGCAGAAGGTCAAAATGTTTCCCTGTATAAAACAGATGATAGCCGCCGTCCTTTTTTATCACGTATGGCTGGCAGACCGCTGCTTCCCATCCAAGTTCCGGCCTGCGTGTCAGCGTATAACCGTAATCTCCCCCGTCCGCATAAAAATGGTCACCCACAATATATGCCTTTGTGTCAACGTCCTCGTCTGTCACAGCCCCCTCTGCGTAGGGCCGGAAATCAAGACCATTTTCTCCTGCTGCCAGCAGAATCTTTTTCAAAAAGCGGTGTGAATAGTACATCTTATATTTTCCGTTCTCTTCCAGGACCACAGCATCGGAAACCTCTCCGATTCTCTCATCAATGACCGGATTTCCCTCATAGCGCCTCCATCCGGCGTAGCATCCGATTTTTCCGGGATCATAACTTCTCATATGTCTGTCTCTCCTTTAATTTTCATTGTCATAACCGTTAAATAACTTCCCAACTATTTCCGCCCCTGTTATTTCTGGTAAAAAGAGCGGTAATTGCTTGGGATCATCCCCGTCTCTTTTTTAAATACCCGGCGGAAAGTGATATCACTTCCAAAGCCTGTCTTTTCAGCTATTTCTTTGATGGGAAGGTTTGTCAGCTCCAGCAGTTCTTTCGCCTTGCGGATCCTTCCGTCCATCACATATTCCAGAAAATTTTTATTAAAGTATTCTTTAAAGATCCTGCTGGTGTATGCCGCCGTGTATCCGAACTGCTCAGCCACCATCTGCAGGGATAATTCACTGTTATACATGTTGCTGTCTACAAATCCTAAGATATCCCCTACGGGTTTCTGGCCTCCGGCATCATACTTTTCTTCAATTTCTTTTCCTACCCTGTACAGGTGCCGCTTCAAGCTCTCCACATCACTGTCATAATCTTTTCCGGCAAGTACTCTGCAGGGCCCTTCCCTCTGAAGTTCCAGCTCTGCCTCAAAATCTGTGATTCCATTCCACAGTTCTCCCAGCAGCTTTTTGGCTGCCTCCGGCGTCAGATTCTCTCTGGGCGCATTTCTGTCCAGTATCTCCTCCAGCTTCTTTAAGGCTTCTTCTTCCTGCCTGTTTTTCAGGTCGCAGAGCATCCCCTTCTTTTCCAGCTCAGACAATTCATAATATTCATTTCTCCGCTCAAATTCCGTTCCTTCCAGAAATCCTGCATCCTGTGAAAAGTAGCAGTATTTCCCTGCCCGCACCGCCTGGCGGAAGGAGGAATTCACAGCTATGGCCGACCAGACTGTCTTTCCCGCCCCATAAGCAGATCCCTGCATCTGCTGGTAGGCTGCAAACGACTGGTACAGTATACTCTGGATCCGCTCAAAAACCTCACGGCCTTCTGCGTTCACGATCAGCGCCACCATATCCTTTAGAAAAATATAGTAAACGGCACATATATCCTGCGGCAGCTGGCGTATGATCTTTTCTACCTCTTCATGGACAAGCTCTCCCTGATATTCTACTGTGAGGACCTGATATCCGCGATAGGGAAATGACACTCCCAAAAGAGCCATCAGTTTTTCAAATTCTTCCTCTTCTCTGCTTCCGAAAAGGACTGTCTCCAGGACTGCATTCATAAGGAGCGGCTTCTGTGCCTCTACCTTTTTTCTCAGAACAGATTCCTTTTCTACAAGAGCTCCTATTTCTTTTTCCAGCCACCTGTATTCATTCATGGTGGCATCATAGTCCATAGGTATCAGTGCTGACTCCAGGATATGCTTCAGAGGATAATAGATCCTCTTAGACAAAAATCCCGCCGCTCCCACACAGAGCACCAGTAAAACCACATAGTAAAAAACAAAGTTCAGATACAGATAACTCACATCCAGGATTTCTTTGGGAACCTCCATATAATATTTCTGGATTCCCTCCCCTTTTGTAAAATACCAGATATCTCCTATCCTCTGCACGCCCTCTTCCGCCGGAAGTTCCTCTGGCAGAGTCCCCTCCCCGTCTCCCCACAGGATCTCCCCATTCCTCACGATCAGAAAACTGGCATGATCCAGCAGGTCTGGATTGATCTGCTCCCTCATTTTCTCATCTGAAATATAAATGACAAGATTGGCGCGGATGGAAGGATTATTAAACGGGTAAGACGTCAGATACAGCATCCCCGTCTCTCTTCTTTTATTCCTGCTCACTTCCACTCCCGGCACATATCTGCTCACATTCCTTGTGCTGGTCATTTCCTCCCACTCCTCTTTTGGGATATTTTCCAGACAAAAAATATTTTCCGGGATCTTCCCGTCATAAAATAAGGCGATGGAACTGAGCGTATAGCCTCTCTCAGGGAAATAGATGAATACTGTTTCCATAAACGAGTTAAGCAGCGTATAGGCCTTCAGCTCTATGTTGCTCTGGTGAAGCTCATAAGCGCCTTCAGAAATCTGTTCATCAAATGCGCGCTTATACAGCAGGCCTTTAAACCAGCCTGTCTCGGAGAGCTGGCTTGCAAACTCCTGGATCTTTCTAAATTCCTCCTGAAAATTTCTGACACTCTGTTCAAATTTACTCTGGCTGGAATTAAGCTGCATCTGAATCTCCTTCTGTATGACAAGATGGCAGTACATTCCCAAAAAGAATGATGAAAAAAGAAACATAATGGTGAAACAGAGCAAAAAAGTCCTGGTCTTTGTCTTTATGATCCTATGCATCTTTGTTTTCATCAATCTTCCTCCTAAGTCAGCCTTTTACTGCTCCAATCATAACACCTTTCACAAAATATTTCTGAACGAATGGATATACACATATGATAGGCAGAATTGTAACCATGATAGCAGCATACTTGAACTGGTGTATATTCAGGGACGCGTCCAGCCCCATCTGTCCCACTGCATTGCCGCCTCCCTTCACACTGTTATTCACCAGCAGCTTATTCAGATAAATCTGCAGAGGCTGTAGCTTTGTGGACGGCAGGTACAGGACTGCATTAAAATAAGTATTCCAATACCCCACCGCATTAAAGAGCACCAGCACGGCTATGACAGGCTTTGACACCCCAAGTATCAAATTCTTAAGTATCTGCAGGTCATTGGCCCCGTCCAGCTTAGCCGATTCAATCATACTGTCCGGAATATCATCCATAAAGCTTCTGCAAATGATCATGTAGTATACGTTTGCTGCCACCGGCAGGATGATGGACCATCTGCTGTCATAGAGCCCCAGTCTGTTCACTACGATGAACAGCGGAACCATTCCCCCCGAAAAATACATGGTAATAATAAACAGTGTGTTCAGCTGCTTCCTGAGAAAAAATTCCTTTCTTGACAGCGGATATGACGCCATAAAAATCACTGCCGTGCTCACTGCCGTTCCCACCACTGTATACCAGATCGTATTTGCGTAGGATGTCAGAAAGCTTTTTGTCTGCAGGACCTGCTTATATGTGTTCAGCTGAAATCCCTTTGGCCAGAAATAGACCTCATTTCGTATTGTTGCCATGGGATCACTTACTGAATTTGAAAATGTATATAGGAACGGGTAGAGGGTGATGATCATGATAAGTGCCAGGATCACCACTATTACTCCATGGCCCCAATGTATCTTTCTGTGTGTCTTTTCTTTCACTCTTCCCACCTCCCAGAAGTGCAACAGTTCAGATAACCTGAGCCGTTACTTAGAATATACTTACCCCTTTTACCTTTTTGCTTATTTTGTTTACCGAAAGAAGGATCACCACGTTAATCAGAGAATTAAACAGCCCAATAGCTGTCGCATACCCGAAATCCGCTCCCAGTATACCTTTTCTGTATACATAGGTGGATATAATGTCCGACACTGCATACGTGCCGGGGGAATACATCAGGATCACCTTTTCAAACCCGAGGCTGAACATCCAGCCGCAGTTGAGGATAAACAGTGTCAGGATCGTAGGGACCAGGCTGGGCAGCGTGATCTTCATTGCCAGCTGGAACCTGTTCGCCCCGTCAATCTTGGCTGCTTCATACAGGTCCTGGCTGATCCCTGCAATTGCCGCTATGTAGATAATAGAATTCCACCCAAAGTTCTGCCATACTTCTGATCCTACGAATAAAGTACGAAACCAGGACGCATCTGACATAAATGCGATACTGTCAAGCCCCAGCTTTGCCCTCAGAACATTTACCAGGCCAAAATTAGGATCAAACATGCTGATCATCATACCGATTATGACTACTGTTGATACAAAATGCGGCAGGTAGCTGACCGTCTGGACCACCTTTTTAAACGGCCCGTTTTTCAGTTCGTTGAGCATCAGCGCGAAAATGATTGGAATCGGGAATCCCCACAGCAGGTTCAGAAAGCTGAGCAGGAATGTATTCTTGATAACCCTGAATGCAAAGATACTGGAAAAGAATTGTTTAAAATTCTCCAGCCCTACAAATTCACTTCCAAAAATACCCTTTTTTGTACTGTAATTTTCAAAGGCCATAAGAAGGCCTCCCATAGGTATATAGTTAAACAGCAGGATCAGCAGAAAAGCAGGCAGGACAAGAAGCAGCAGGTATCTATCTCTTTTAATGAGATTTATCGTTTTTTTCATAGGAATCAGTCTCCTTTTTTACCAGCCTCCCCAGGTATGTTCCCGGGGCGGCTTCTTATCTGCTCATCTGTCTATTTGCCTGTGGCTTCCTTATATCTGGCATATTGTGCCGTCTTAATATCCAGTATATCCTGAAGCCCGATGTCATCCAGCGTCTGAAGATATTCATCAAAATTATCTAAAGACTCAGCCCCTGATATGAATTTATACAGTGCTTCCTTATAATAAGTCTCCAGATCAGGCCATATAGAATTGTATACATTATTTTCCTCCGCTGACGGCAGCATCATCGGCTGCGCATCTACCATATTGGGAGCCAGTGCGTTAGCGCATTCTTCCACCACGCTTCCCTCATATTTCTGCAGAAAATTAACAGGTGTGTCAAAGACCAGGATTGCCGGTGCGGCTCCTACTGTCCTGCAGGCGTCATGCGGTGAATATCCGTCCGGATTGTGCATGATATAATCTGTAAACTGAGGATTTCCATCCTCATCGTATGTAAATGTCTCTCCTTCAATTCCATAATCCTTTAAGATATTGCCTTCTTTGCTGTATCCCACATAATCGATCCACCTGATGGCAGCTTCCGGATTTTTGCAGGCGCTTGTGATACCGTAATATGTCCCTGTGGGGAATCTCATGGAAATATTCCTGTTACCGTCCTTGTCTGCCGGAGGCGCTATCATCACGTAATTTACATCCGGGCATGCATCAGACGCCAGGGAATCAGCGCGGCTGAGCCAGTCTACCGGCTGTCCGCAGTAGGCCCCAACTACGTCCTGGGCAATATAGCTCTCAAGGACATCGTTCTTGGCATCCAGTTCCTTATAGATCAGGCCTTTTTCGTATAACTGATTCAGGAATTCCAGATTTTCTTTCATCTCCGGGGTTGCAAACAGGAAGCTGGCATTTCCCTCCTCGTCATATGCATAGCGGTTATCATTCGTGGCAGTATACGGGAAACCTGCCCCTGTGCCAAAGATTCCCACTGCCCCTTCCAGATCATGGTTCAGGAACGGTATCTCGTCCTGTATGCCATTTCCATTCGGGTCCTGTGTCGCAAAAGCTGTCAGCACTTCGATCCACTCATCATATGTAGCCGGTTCTTTCAGCCCTAATTTATCCAGCCAGTCTTTTCTGATGGAAATAGAAACAGGTACATACTCATTGATGGGATACATCACATCCATCACACTGTAAATGTGCCCGTCAGGAGCATACATCATGGATGCAAAATAAGGATCTGTCTCCAGAAGATGCTTAATATTGGGAGCGTATTCATCAATCAAGTCATCCAGCGGGATGATCACTCCGTCCTCCGCGTATTTCATCACACCTGTGTTAGTAAATGCCGGAGGGATCTGTGTGATATCCGGCAGGCTTTCCCCTGATGCCAGCCTCACCTGGACAGCTGATTCCCAATCGCTGTAAGGATAGACCTCATAATTCACCTTAACGCCTGTCCGCTTTTCAAATTCATTCCAGACAGGAAGTCCGTCGGCATAGCTGTAATTAGACAGCCAGCTGTCATATCCCGCATAAGTGAGTTCAATCTCACCAGGTTCACAGATGGGAAGATTATTTGATATCTCTTCCTGCTTTTCCGTTTCTGCTGCCGCACATACTCTCACATCTCCTGCAGCCGCGCCTGAGAGGAGCATAGCTCCCATAGTTATTGCTGTCACCCTTAAAATACTCTTTTTCATACCTGTTCTCCTTTCTTGTGTCTGCACTCTACAATCTCAAATCTCCAACAGCTCTTCCAGTCTTTCATATGGATACTCCCGCACAAATTCCTGTATCTTTACAGGGGCTCCTCCATTTTCATGGGAACGTCTGGCAGCCTGCATCAGCACCTGCGTATACAGTGCACATACCGCCTGTGAAGGCAGCCTCTCCCCTGCAAGCAGGCATTCTACTGCTTTATCCAGATGGTTCTTTACAGACTCTTCAAAAATATCCAGGCCGGGACCTTCTGTTATGGCCGGCTTCCAGATATGCTCTAACTCTTCCCCATGCTTTCTGAGAACGGCCAGTTCTGTAACATTTTTTACCACAGCCTGCCCTTTCGTCCCGCCTATTTCCATGTATTCACTTTCGTGGCGCCATTTACCTTCTCCCCCTCCGATCAGATTGCCCACAACTCCATTATCCCGGAACAGGAAGTTTATAGTAAATCTCTTGTAATAGAAATGGTTTTCCGGCTTTGTAAAAAATGCGCTCACTGTTTTTACAGGCCCCGCCATATGGGTCAGCATATCAAATCCATGGGGATAAACATTAAAGAACCATCTGTATGGATCCTCCTCTTTCTCCGGGTCATATGGATCGTGGCTGAATTTCAGCGTAAGATAAGTGAGGTCTCCCAATTCACCGCTGCCGCTCCACTGTTTCATGAGTTGATAGGGTATCGTGAATCTTCTGTTGAAGTTTACACCGAAATCAACCCTGCGTTTTTGGGCCTCCAGTACCATCTCATATGCCTCTTTTACATTTATGCCAAGGGGTTTTTCTGTAAGTACTGCCTTCGCGTATCCGCTTTGAATTACTTCCATTATTGCTTTGTACTGATCTTTCTCCTGTGTTACCACGTCTGTCAGGTCAGGCCTTTCTTTTTCCATCATCTCTGATATGCTCGTGTATGCCCGCACATGGAATTCTTCGGCCCGGACTTTAGTCTTTTCACTTGTCCTCCCGCAGACTGCACAAAATTCCACATTGGGATTGGCTGCATATGCACTCGCATGCCTCCGTCCAAATCCTCCTGCGCCTACCATCGCTACCTTTAATTTCTTCATGTCATCCCTTCTCTCTTATATGTACCCAATTCCCCGTCCGGGCCGACTCTCTTGCTCTTACTGCTGCCTCCAGCGCCAGATAACCATCCTCTGCCGTGGCAGCCCAGCCTTTTTCACCCCCTTTAAGCACCTCTATAAACTGCTTCAAAGTATATCCGTCTCCGATTCCATATGGCTCCTCCTCATATTCTGCCAGAATTTCTTCTCCTTTCCGGATCCTCAGCCTGACACATTCACTGATTTCCAGAAAATATCCTCTGCTGGTAGCTATCTCTATAGAACCGTCCCTGTTTCCAGGATAACAGATCGTATTTACAAAAGTAGTGGTACAGCCTCCTTCATGTTCCATTACAATAACTGCATGGTCTTCCGTCTGTGACTTCCGCATATAATCCTCAGGCAGGGAGGCTATGCTTTTCTGCTTCGTATACCCCCAGATCATATCAGCCTTTCCCGCGATCCACATAATATAGTCGATCATATGGCCTGCATTTTCAATCAGAAGGCCGCCTGATGCCTTTATATCCCAGAACCACCTGGGCGGCGCCCAGATATCAGGGTCAGTGACTAGTGCATATCTTGCCAGTATAGCTGTGGGCCTTCCGGCTTCTTTATCCATCCACTGTTTTGCCCTCTGGAAATTGCCTCCCTGGCGCATCTTAAAATTCAAAAGAACAGGAACCTCCGGATGGGCTCTGCATATATCCAGTATCCTTCTGCCCTCCTCAAGTCCGGTTGCCAGCGGCTTCTCACACAGGACCCCGATCCCTTTTTCTACTGCACAGCGTATTAAAGGTTCCCTCAAAAACGGCGGTACACATATGATCACTCCATCCAGTTCTTCCTGGTCCATCATTGAAATACCATCATCATAACAGTGCGTGATCCCATATTCACTGCATACCTGTCTGCGCCTGCCTGCATCTGCTTCCGCTGCAGCCTGCAGAATAACATGATCCCCCATGGCTCTGCACTGTTCCAGATGTGTCCTGGCTATTCCGCCTAAACCTATGATTCCTACTCTGACAGCTCCCGGCTTTTCCATCATTTTCACGTCTTTTTTGCACCTTCTCCCTTTTCAGTTTTGTCCGTCCACTCCAGTTCTTTTATATTCTCCCAGACTTTTTCCAGTCCGATGGAAGGAATCCTCAGAAACAGCCTGGAAACCGGCAGCTCTGACACAAATTTAAAATGCAGCTTCTTTTCCCTGCGATATATTTCAAAAGAAACTGTCCCGCTGTAGGTTGGAAAGCCCAAGATGCGGACATATCTCTGAGTACTTTCACAATCTTCCTGCCGGTTATCCTCCTGCCAGTCATCCCGCAGCCATTCTTCCTCCACGCCCTCCCCTATCACAAGCCCGCCGTCCTCTTCATGGACAAGGGCATCACGGAGCATCAAAAACAACTCTGCGCTGACCCAGTTGTGGGGGAGATTGCAGTCAAATAGATCCCATCCCCTGTACGGCAGGATATTGCCAAATCCCCAGTCCTGACCACCATATACGGGAATTCCCCGTTCAAAGCAGCCTTTTCCCTCATTATATCCGTACATTCCAGGCACGTCCTGATATTCATAGTACCGCTCCAGCATTGTGCGGTATTTGGAATGTTCTCCAAGGAGCAGATAATTATGGGCCTGTGCAGCCTCAAAATACGTCCAGTCAAATCCGGGCCTGTACTCTCCTCCCCTGTTCCTCCACACATTCCACCACTCTTCAAATTTATCCCTCACCATCTCCTTTGGAAAAGCCTGCGTAGGCCAAACGGCGCATCCAAAAGAATAGATTCCCTGAAGCTCCGGAGTCTCCAGAAACTCCTTCGGATAGTAAGCATAGAGGGCTTCCTTTAATTCTTCTTTCCTTTTTCCGTACCGCAGCGACTCTTCTTTATATCCAAGCTCTCCAGCACAGAATTCTGCCTGCTCCAGCCCAAACACAGCCCAGCAGTTGATCCAGTATATTGGGATATGGTGATCCATCACTCCCTGTATCAGTCCATCCTCTGACGGATGGCACACCAGTCCGCAGACCATGCATGCCCGTATAAAGCTGGTCACCATCTCTGTGGAGCAGTCAAAAATATCTTCCTCCGTATCCAGCATTCTTTCTATCCATTCAGCTTTTCTCCTGATGGCAGGATATACCTCACTGAGCCATTTTTTGTCCCTTCCAAAACGGTAATGCTCGCAGAGAGCCCATATTCCTTCCGCCGGGGCGTCTGCCTCTGATCCGAAGCCTCCTGCAAAATCCTGGAATATCAGCCTCTTCAATGCCTTTCCCGCCATCTCGCCCATCCCGCACTTTTCCAGCGCATTTATAATATATACTCCGTCTCTCAGCCAGAATAACGGGTAAAAGCTGGTCTCTATCCTTACATCATCACCTGTCACCATCAGAAGCATGTGCAGCAAAGTCCCATAGAATGCCTGTTCAAACCTTTTATCAGGAACTTTAAGCTCCAGTTTTCCAAACATTTTTTTCCAATACTCTTTCACCTGTTCCTCTGCCTTTTGGGGATCAGCTTCCTGTATACCTGTGAATTTTACAAGTCCGCTGGCCTTAGACTTTGGCAGATAGACCGGAAAATGCCATGCCAGTTCTTTTTCCTCGCCTTCCTTTAGATTTACCTGATACTTTAGTGCCGCGCTGCACCAGCCGTTCTCCTGAAACCCTCTCCGTTTTTCAGGAAGTTCCCTCTTTAAGACCCAGGAAGAGATATCTGCCTCCCCTTTTTCAAAATCCTCCGCTCCATAGCCGTCATACGGAACAGTTCCCTGTACCAGCGGGAAACCATTGATCTGGACTGTTTTATTATCTTCAGCCTCCACTGATTCAATAAAACCGCCGCATGCCCCATATGAATGCAGGACCATATAGACTTCAAGGGACGTCTGCTTCTTTCCATATAAAAACAGCCTTTCTGTATCTGTATAGGTCTGACGCTTTACATTCCCGTTTTGAAACAAGTGTGTGCGGACACTGGCTGTACCTGTTTCCCAGCTGCATACAGAAACAGGTATTTTACCCTCCAGAAAGTGCCATGAAAAACTTTCCAGTTTCATCTGCTCCGGAATATACCACGCCTCCTCGTCCAGATCGTAGATCCAAAGAGATACCCCAAAAGATGATATACCCGGTGAAAAAGAATTTCCCGGCTCGACCCAGGTTTTGTAACATTCCAGCGAACCAGGCATTCCTATCACCATATGTGTATCACTGCGCGGCCAGATCCAGTCCGGATGTCTTTTTTTCATTTCCAGAAATTCATAAGATGCCATCTTTCCCTCCTATTCAGCTTACTCCTGTGGTTTGCCTTGTATTAATGTCAAGATACCATTCCATCCGGGGCTTTACAACTTTCAAAATTTAAGAACAGCATTCACTTTTTGTCCTTAGATTTATCTGATAAAATAATGAATGCTAAAGACAATTACTATCTCTTGCCAGAACTTAAAATATTTTATATGATAAATATCACAAGTAATTATGAAAGAAGTTATGAAGGAGGAATTTTGTGATGAAGGAATTGAAATTTTCGCTCTGCCTGGACCCTGTTTTTACAGATTATGATTATTACGACCGTGTCAGGATTGCTGCGGAATTAGGCTTTGATGGTATTGAACTGTGGGATATCTCCCAACTGGATGTGACAAAGCTCAGAAATGTCTGTGAAACTTCCGGTATACGTGTTGCTAATTATAACTGTCTGGATGCGTGGGAGCAGAATATGTCACTTCCATTCGGCCAGATTAAAAAGACTGTACAGGAATCTCTAAAGAAGGGAAAGGAACTTGACGCCAGAAATATGCTTGTCCTGGCCGGTATGGCAGAAGGGCGCGGAAGCAATCCGAAAAATATCCTGATCTCTAATCTCTCCCGGATCGGGGAACTCTCTGCAAAGGAAGAGATCCATGTTAATCTGGAGCCTTTAAATACCCTCGTGGAGCATAAGGGTTATACTCTTGATTCCTCCGCAGACGGTTATGAGATCATAAAATGTGCTGACTGCCCCTGGATTGGACTTGTCTATGATATTTATCATATGCAGATCATGGAAGGAAATATTATCTCCAATCTTACCCGGAATATCTCTCTCACCGGCCATATCCACACTGCCGGCTGTCCGGGACGCCATGAGCATTTCCTGGGAGAAAATGATTATCCAAATATCCTGGCTGCTGCGGCCTGCGCTGATTATGACGGATATATCGGCCTGGAATACTTTCCGACCTATGATTCCAGAAAATCCGCCTCTGATGTGCTGAACTACCTGAAAACATATCCGGAACGTATTTGACATTGCCCATCCAAAGTGGTATAATCATCGAAAAATAATAGATTTCCCAGATTATGGGATTGCAGCGTATTTGAAAATTCATTTGAATATATATCTCAAAGAAGAGAGTTTCCGATAATTGCATGTTATCGAAAACTCTCTTCATGGTTAGGGAGCAAAAGCGTTCCAGGATGTATTTGAAAAATCATTCCGGCGCTTTTACATATAATTAATTATAAGAAAGAGAGGACTTTATTATGGCAGAAACAGAACGTATCGAAAACATGTGCGGCGGCAAGGGACATGTAATTATCAGCCACATTCTCGGTGAAAAAGAGTTAAACGGAAAATGCGGGCTTTATGCAAAAGTTACAATTGAGCCCGGATGCACACTTGGATATCATGAACACCATGGCGAGAGCGAGACATACTACATTCTCTCCGGTACAGGAGATTATAATGACAACGGTACTGTCCGCCCTGTAAAACCGGGCGATATCACCTTTACCCCGGATAACCATGGACATGGGCTGGATAATACAGGCGACGATGACCTGGTCTTTATGGCGCTTATCATTAACGACTGAAAGAACTCTGACTGATTCAGGGGAGGCAATGAATGGCTTCATAAGTCAGAGCTTCTGCCTGCCTCTGCAGCATCTCCTCATGCTCTTTCCTGTCTCTGCTTATAAATTCATAAGTAAGATACCTGGGAGCGATCTCCTCTATCAGGTCTCCTATCCCCGGAGCAGTAAAGGGCTGATGCAGGTCTATCTGAAAGATATCTCCAAATACCTGGCACCATCTCTCATAATAATTTTCTTTTAATGCCTTTGGTGACGCCAGCATCTTCTTCACAAAATCCCCTGTAAGGGACTGGTTCAGGTGAACTCCTTTTATATAGGAGATAAGCTCCCTGTGAGCCTCCAGCTGTTTTTTTACATAGCTGCAGGCCTCTTCCTGGGTGCGCAGCTCCAGGTCAGTATGCAGCAGATGCCCAGTATCCAGCATAATGCCCTTATGAGGATAATGTACGCCTTCCAGCATCATTCTTGTTATTTCAGGTCTTGTGAACGTGAATCCCGGCCACCACAGATTCTCCATAAGAAAATCAAATTCATACCCCTGTCCGTCCAGCAGCTCATTAATAAGCTCGCATACTGCCCCGACCACCTCTTCATCCTGATAAGCAAATCTGTATGTATAGGATTCTTCGATTTTAACTTCGCACACATGGAATACTACATACTGTGCCCTGATTTTCCGGGCAAATTCCAGATCAGCCCTGAACGCATTGACCAGAGCGCTCCTGTCGCAGCCTCCAAATACATTTTTCACCTGCTCCATACTTCCATATTCTTTTATCAGAGCGCTGTTTCTTCCTTTCCACAGGTCCAGCCAGCTGTTAAATGAGCGCAGATGCACGCCTATCACCAGTTCTTCCGGTATCAGGCATTCTTTTTCATCTCCAAGATTCTGATACTCATATCCATCACAGCCAAACTGTCTGCAGAACGCTTTCAAGTCTTCAGCACCCTCATACCTTGACAGATCGTCAGGGCTGCTTGTCAGATTGATCATCCTTTTCATTTTCTGTCTTCCTTCCTGATATAGCATTGCAGTCTTTTTGATTTTTTATTGCGCCCCGGACAATTATGAATTATACTGTATCTGTTCAGTACCTTCACAGTTACATGCAAAAATCCACTAAAATCGCTTTTAAAGTTATCAATTTATAAAGAAAGGGCTTATTACATGAATTTCTCCAATATATTAAAAAAACCCGGGCTCTCCGGCAGCACATTAAAGATCCTTGCCATCATCATAATGGCTATCGACCATTTTGGAGCAGTTGTGATATCTCAGGGCATATTAGGAAATCCGGCGATCCGGGCTGATCACGCACTTTGGCAGAACTGGTATACCTTCTACCGGATTACCCGCAATATAGGACGCTCTGCTTTTCCCATCTTCTGCTTTCTGCTGGTGGAGGGATTCCTTCACACAAGCAACCTGAAAAGATATACCCTGCGCCTGTTCCTCTTCGCCCTTATTTCAGAGATCCCATTTAATCTGGCTATTTCGGGAACTTTACTTTCACCGCATTACCAGAATGTGTTCTTTACACTTCTCATCGGGCTGATCACCATAGCTGCCGCTGACCGCTTCCGGGACAAGCCGCCCGTGCAGGGCCTGATCTTTGCAGCCGGCATGGTATTGGCCTACTTTTTAGAGACAGATTACGACTACAAAGGAGTCCTTCTGATCGTAATCCTCTATGCATTCCGGTATAACAGGCTGCAGCAGGTCATCTGGGGAGCTATCTCCGTATTCTGGGAGATATTCGCCGTGTTTGCCTTTCCTTTTATATGGCTCTACAACGGAAAGCGCGGCATCAGGCTGAAGAGCTTTTTCTACTGGTTTTACCCACTCCATCTGCTCGCCTTCTGGGGAATCGCCCAGCTGCTTCTGAAATATATCCATTGAGCTGAATAGTTACAATTAAGGGGATGCTGCAAAACTGCAGAATCCCCTTTTACTCTTTAAGTATCACCGTTGAGTCTGGAAAGTCTCTCCCGTCAGCCTTCAACGATCAGATACTGTCCGTTCGGCAGAGAAAAGACTTCAGCTGCTGCTTCCAGTTCATCATCTGACATGTCAGACGCATCCATCCCGCTGTCTTCCAGATATTCTTTAACTTCTTTTATTGAGTCTACTACAACTGCCATGCAGTCCTCCAGAAATGCTTCTGCCTCTTCCGGTGTCTCCGCCACCTTTTCATCAAAAAGCTGCAGCTGGTTCTCTAAAAAATACTGCAGGCATTCTTCACTATATTCTCCCATTTCAAACCTCCTACTATTTTTATTGCCGCCAACAGCGGCTGAAACAATAATGTTCTCTTGTCCTACTCTCCAAGCAGGGTCTTAAGGACCTTTAATACGCCGTCATTTACATTTTTATCTGCCAGATTATTAGCTGCCTCAATGACAGCAGGCTGTGCGTTTGCTACCGCATAGCTTTCCACTGCCCTTTTCATCATTCCCAGGTCATTGTGGTTATCTCCAAACACCATGGTTTCTTCAGGCAGGATATGCATCACTTCCTGTATTGTTTTGATAGCATTTCCCTTGTCTGTTTTTTTATCCATGAAATCTATCCAGATATCCCCCGCCACAGTCACATGCATCTTGTCACCCCAGCGTTTTATTGTCTCTTCTGCTATATCATGGATACCTGTCTCCTTATAAATAGACATTTTTATAATATCCAGATCCTCAGCAAGTACATCCTCCACGATCTTGATCTTGTTATGATACCCTTCTGTCAGCAGCCTGCCAAACTTCTCATCCGCCGTCTCTATATACATGGCGTCTGTGCAGGAAGCTGTCAGAAAACATCCGTCCAGGCCCCTGATATAACGTATGACGTCCTCAGTCATCTGCCTGTCCATGACAGAGGCAGACATCTGATATCCACGGCAGTTTACGTATGCTCCATTCTCACAGATAAAGATCATCTCATGGGCCACCGGCTGGAACAATTCGTAGATACTGTTATACTGGCGCCCGCTGGCCGCCGCAAACATAATGCCCTGCTCCTTTAACTTCAGTATCACGTCAAAGATTTCCCGGTTTATCCTGTCTGTACCCTCAGGCAGAAGAGTACCGTCAATATCTGATGCAATCAGCTTAATCATACTTGCCTCCTAAGACTTCTTTCAATGTTTCTTCCACAAGGTGAGTTTTATAATGGCACATTTCCCTGATACCCTCCTGGGCGTTTTCCATAGCAAAATCATATCCTGCCATCTCAAGCATCTCCACATCATTATAGTGGTCTCCAAATGCCATGTACTCTTCCCTGCTTATATTGAACTTTTCCATAAGGTCCTGCATTGCAGTACCTTTATTGACCCCCTTTGGAACCGTATCAAGCCATGCCATACCTGAAGTGACAACTGTCACTCTGTCACCAAATTTTTCTTTCCAGTATTCTTCTGAATTATTGATACCCGCCTTTTCATATACTGATATCTTCAGGTAATCTTCTGATGTCTCCAGAATATCATCTACAACTGTCACATCATTTTTCACTACATCCCTCAAATGGACAAGATACGCCGGATCTTTAGGCTGGATATAACAAGTATGCACACCAGAAAGCAGAGCCTCGCTGCCTTTTCTGTCAACCACTGTCTTTAATATCTCCTGTCCGGTCTGTCTGTCAATCACATGTTTTGCAATTATTTCATCTTTATACATGACAAGCGCACCATTTTCACATATGAATGCGATCTCATCCTTTACAGGTTCAAAAAGCCGGCAAAGATTGTGATACTGCCTTCCGCTGGAGGCTACAAATATCCGGCCCTGCCGTGTAAGTTCATGTATCAGTTCTGCCGTCCCGGGATTCAGATCCTGGGCGCCGTTTTGTAATAATGTTCCGTCTAGATCACTTGCAATTAATTTAATCATTTTGTCTCTTCACCAATTCCAAAATTTCCCATGGCTTTTCCACAATGCTCATAGCATGGTTCTTCTCCAGCTCTTCCCTTGTCCTAAATCCCCAGAGCACTCCCACAGTATACATCCCGGCTGCATTTCCAGTCTTCATGTCCGTGTCCGTATCTCCCAAATACAGACATTCCCCGGGCCTTACCCGAAATTTCTCTGCAATAGCCAATGCACCTTCCGGTGAGGGTTTTCTCGGGATCCCTTCCCTCTGCCCCTGGATGTGGTCAAAATATCCTTTGCCAAATAATGTCTCAATGACGTCAACAGCCTGGGCATCCGGCTTGTTTGAAAGCACTGCTGTTTTTATACCTTTTTCTTTTAACACTTCTAGCATATCAATGATTCCATCATATGGCAATACATGATACATACAGTCCCTGCTGAAATATTCCCTGTAAATTTTACCCATTTCGTCAAAATGCACGAATTTTGTATCTCCGGCGGCTGCGAGAGCTCTTCTGATCAGCTCATCCACTCCATCCCCTGCAAAATGCTTATACTCCTCGTATGGCTGCTCAGGAAGTCCCAGCTCCTTTAAAGCCCTGTTCCCGCAGTATGCCATGGAATCTACCGTATCTGCAAGAGTTCCGTCTAAATCAAATATAGCTGCTTTGAACATAATAACCTCCGTATCTGTTTACTTTCCTGCCGGAAAACTGTTTTCCCTCATAAAATTAACGATTTCATATTCAATATTTTCTGAATCCTTAAAGAAAAAGGCATAATAATCCTTGCAG
This sequence comes from Murimonas intestini, assembly GCF_024622195.1. Classification (NCBI taxonomy): domain Bacteria; kingdom Bacillati; phylum Bacillota; class Clostridia; order Lachnospirales; family Lachnospiraceae; genus Murimonas; species Murimonas intestini. The sequence goes on along the minus strand of NZ_JANKBI010000002.1, from coordinate 434,571 downwards.
TATTCCCGGTAATACCGGGGTTCATGGACGATCACAGCAGAAATCTCTTTCACCATTTTGAAAAGTTCGTCTACTTTCTTTTTGCTCTTTACATAGAAAGCCAGGTGATGCAGGGCGCCCGCCTTCCTCCTGCTGACTCTTTCATTTTCATACTCCCTGCGCTGGTTGACAATTCCAAAGGATAACTTTTTATTATGATATTCTATGATCTGATATTCATGATCCGGCACACTATCCTTTTCTTTCAGTGACAAATCAAAACCAAGCATAGGCAGCAGCCTGTCGTAAAACTGCTCGGCCCTCCCGATATCACTTACTGTGACGTGGATATGGTCAATCACAGGTGAGGACACAGCGCCAAGATTAAAATTATTGTACCAAATATCCATTTCTTCTTTGCTGTCAACCTCAAGCATTTTAAAAATCTCATATGCGAACTCAACTGCTGCAGTCTCATTTGCAGTGATAAATCCCCCATCGGTCACCACCTGTGCCTGTATATAAAGATCCGCTCCCCTATATCCAGGTGCGCTTTGGAATAATTCCAGCGAATCTCCTGTATGTTTTACATGATCCAGAAATCCATGGCTGCACAAAAAGAATGCTGCACCGCATATCGCCGCTATCCGCACCCCGTGTCCGGCTGCCGCCCCTACAAAGGTGGCTATATCATCATGGCTGTCCTCTTCCCATGACAGGCCGCCCGGTATGATGACCATGGCCAGACTGTGAAAATCATTATAATCATCAATCACATAATCAACCTGTGTTTTAAGGCCTCCCATTGATACCTTTGCATCATAGTCCGCAGCTATGGTTTTTACTTCATAATCAGAAAAAGAATTTGCCACCGCTATCGCATACCCTGCCTCCCAGTCACACCAACGGTCTGTCAGAAGCAATAAAATCTCATTTTTAGCCCTGTCCATAAAGCCCCTCCCTAAACTACCTCTGTTGTAACTGCCCGTCAGCCACATTCAAAGGCTCACTGTGATATTCCTTTTCCTGCTCATAATAACAAATATACTGCCATTTTTCAAGCTTATGTGGGCTCTGCGGGTTTACATTATAAGCAATCAGCCAAAGAAATACGAACGTGCAATTTGTTTTACATAGAAAAGACACCGAAAAATGTATCTCTACCTTTCTCGATGTCTTATTTGCCTTTTGGCGCTTACAGAAGCTTCGTAAACAGATCCTTTACTGTCGGATATATCTGTGCGAATTTCCTGTATTTCTCTTCGTATTTTGCAGCCAGTTCCGGATCAGGCTCGATCGTATCTGCAACTTTGACAATCCTTGCAGCTGCTTCTTCCACATCCGCATATTCATTGCAGGCTACTGCTGCCAGCATAGCGCCGCCAAGCCCCGGTCCTTCTTCAGTCACCAGCACATCTACTTTAATATTAAGCACATTAGCCATGATCTTCTTCCAAAGCGGGCTCTTCGCTCCGCCTCCGCAGATCTTTGTGCGTTCTATCTGTATTCCCAGGGATTTTGCCACTTCAAAGGAATCACGGATTGCAAAAGCTACCCCTTCCAGCACAGCCTGGATCATATCTTCTCTCGTGGTATCCATTGTCATTCCAATAAATGTGCCTCTCGCATCAGGATTGTTGTGCGGAGACCGCTCACCCATGAGATAGGGAAGGAAATATACATTATTCTCACCTAATTTCTCAATAGCTGCCTGTTCGCCTGCATAATCCTTTGATCTTAAGATCTCATCCATCCACCACTTATTACAGGACGCTGCACTGAGCATACATCCCATGAGATGATAATGTCCGTCTGCATGTGCAAAGGCATGAAGCGCATTATTTTCATCCACGCCAAAATCTCTGCTTGAGATGAAGATCGTTCCTGAGGTTCCAAGTGAGATATTGCACTGTCCGTCTCCTACAGTCCCTGTGCCTACTGCTGCTGCTGCATTATCCCCAGCCCCGGCTGCAATAACTACAGATTCCGGGAGTCCCAGTTCTTCTGCCACATCTTTCTTCAGCTTACCTACTGCTTCATAGCTCTCATAGATATCTGCCAGCTGATCTCTTGTGATGCCGCATATCTCCATCATTTCTTCTGACCAGCATTTATTCTTTACATCAAAGAGCAGCATGCCTGATGCGTCAGACACATCCGTACAGAAGGTGCCCGACAATTTGTATGCAATGTAGTCCTTGGGCAGCATTATTTTTTTGATCCTTGAGAAATTTTCCGGCTCATTTTCTTTCACCCAAAGCACCTTAGGAGCCGTAAAACCTGCAAATGCAATATTTGCCGTGTACTGGGAAAGCTTGTCTTTACCGATAACATCGTTCAGATAATTTGTCTCTTTCCCTGTTCTTCCGTCATTCCACAGGATAGCCGGACGGATCACGTCATCCTTTTCATCCAGAATGACTAGGCCGTGCATCTGGCCCCCGAAACTTATGCCCGCCACCTGTGACTTGTCACAGGCAGCTGTCAGCTCTTTGATTCCCTCCTTAACGGCATCCCACCAGTCTTCCGGCTTCTGTTCAGACCAGCCCGGATGGGGGAAATAAAGAGGATATTCTTTTGAAACAACATTTTCAATAGTTCCGTCTGCCTGCATCAAAAGCAGCTTCACGGCAGAAGTACCTAAATCTACACCTATATATAACATATATGATCTCCTATGCAAATGGATTCTCTGACTTGTAGAGCATTCCCTTCGGCTGGTTAAAGCCTATCTCATCTAACTCCACGCCAATGTACTTAAATACTTCATACAGCGCTTTTCCATAGTGTCCAAACGCAACAGCTCCATGGTGAGGATAATTGCCCTCGATCAGCACGTGACGGTAGAATCTGCCCATTTCAGGAATAGCGAATACACCGATTCCTCCAAAGGAGCGTGTTGCAACAGGAAGTACTTCGCCGTGTGCTATATATGCACGGAGCTTGTTGTCAGCTGTGCTCTGCAGACGGTAGAAAGTAATATCTCCAGGTAAGATATCCCCTTCCAGAGTTCCCTGTGTCACTTCTTCCGGAAGTGCCCTGGCCATGATCATCTGATATTTCATAGAGCAGAAGGCCAGTTTCTTAGAACATGTATTTCCACAGTGGAAGCCCATGAAGGTATCCTTCTGTGTATAATTAAATTTGCCCTTGATATCTTCTTCATACATATCATTCGGCACTGTATTATTAATATCCAGCAGTGTAACGACGTCGTCACTTACACATGTGCCGATAAACTCACTCAGAGCACCGTAAATATCTACTTCACATGATACAGGGATTCCCATTCCTGTCAGACGGCTGTTTACATAGCATGGCACGAATCCAAACTGAGTCTGGAATGCCGGCCAGCATTTTCCTGCGATCGCCACATATTCTCTGTATCCCTTGTGTTCTTCTACCCAGTCTAACAGAGTGATTTCATACTGTGCCAGTTTCGGCAGAATCTCCGGCTTCATATTTCCTTCGCCAAGTTCTGCTTCCATATCTTTTGCCACCTCGGCGATACGCGGATCTCCTGCATGTTTATTGTAGGCTTCGAACAGATCCAGTTCGGAATTCTCTTCGATTTCCACACCCAGGTTATAAAGCTGCTTGATCGGCGCATTGCATGCCAGGAAGTTAAGCGGTCTTGGGCCAAAGCTGATGATCTTTAACTTGGAAAGCCCCACAACTGCTCTTGCGATAGGCACAAATTCATGGATCATATCAGCACATTCCTCTGCATTTCCAACCGGATATTCAGGGATATATGCCTTAATATTGCGTAATTTTAAATTATAGCTGGCATTTAACATACCGCAGTATGCATCGCCGCGGCCCTGAAGCAGGTTGCTGCCTGTCTCTTCTGCTGCTGCCACAAACATTGCAGGTCCGTCAAAATGCTTTGCAAGAAGTGTCTCTGAGATTTCCGGTCCGAAGTTTCCAAGGTATACAACAAGCGCATTACAGCCTGCTTTCTTTACATCCTCTAAAGCCTGAACCATATGTATTTCGCTCTCCACAATACAGATCGGACATTCATAAATATCCTCTGCACCAAACTTATCTGTATAAGCTTTTACTAATGCTTCTCTTCTGGTAACAGAAAGAGATTCCGGGAAACAGTCCCTGCTCACTGCTACAATACCAATCTTCACCTTTGGCATATTTTTCATCATGTTTTTATCCTCCATCTTTCTATTTGTAAATATTGTGTTATTAATATTGTGTTGTTAGTATTATCTTATTTAATTTTGTCTTATTAATTTTATCTGCATTACTTTCTTCTTATAAAGAGAGGTTCTCTCCCTTGATTCCGTTAAATGCGCCCTCGATATGTGCGTCAGGATGAGCTATCAGCCATTTGTTCTTTGCTGCAAGGAGCCTGTCTTCATCTCCTCTGTCATGAGCCTCATCAAGCGGAAGGTTTGTGTCCTTCGGCAATACAACTACACACTGGAATCCTGCCTCGTCCACATGGCACGGAGCATAATGAAGTGTTGTGGCATAGACCTCAATGACTGTGCCTGCAGGCACAAGAAATGCCTCTATCTTAGCTGAATCATACGTCATATCAGCTTCAATATCCTGCTGGCTGCCCAGCATAAGCACAAGATCTGTCACCGCTACATTTATTTCTGATGACCGGTGGTACTCCACCCCGTTCAGCAGCTTATTGTGGCCATTGCAGTAGCCTATCTGGATGGGAAGCTCCCCGTAGCCTTTTGTCTGGAACTCTTCAAATACACTGAGCGCTTCCAGCTCCGGCACTGACGGCACATAAGTCACATCCTCCGGTACAGGTGTAACTTCCTTCACCTTCGCAGCCAGCTCTGTACAGTCGATATCTGTAATCACATGGCCATACCGCGCAAATGAAACATCCGTCACTTTTTTAATCTCCAACATAAATTGTCCTCCTTCAGTAAATCCAAAATGGTCAGACAGCCCACAAAACCTCCGGGCCATTTAGTTCAATTACTAAACTTTATAAATTGAGTATACTTCCATTGGTGCTGGCTGTCAACTATTTCTTTTGGATTTTGATAAAATTGCTGTTTAGCTGATTAGAGGCGGGAGGACGCTTTGCATTTAAGCAGTGAATCAGCATGAGGGACAGGCGGGCGAGAGGGTTCGTGGTGAAGGACTTGAGCGAGGAGATGAAACTCTTAGGCTCCGGAGGCTGCGGTCATACCGTCCGCCGACATTAGGAGGGGGACTTACAAAAAAAGTGAGCGCTTGCGCTCAAGGGCGGAGCTGTCTGAGGGGTGTTTGCATCAGCAAACGCACCGAGTTTCCGCCCGCCTTTTGCGTTTCAAGCAGCCTCCGGGGCCTTAGAGTTTCACGACGCAGCGGTTCGGACTTGAACCACGAACCCTCTCGCCCGCCTGTCCCTCCCGCTGATTCACTGCCTACAATGCAAAGCGTCCTCCCCGCCTCTAATCCGTCAAACAGCAATTCCCTCTTCCACTTTTCCCCATAAAATGATATACTTTTTCCGTGTGCCGCATTACAGTGGCTTTATTATAGACAAATACATGCATAGATATCATGTTTACCATTTTTGAAAGGGGAATAAGTACCGTGGCCTTTTATGACGCTATTACTGAATTTATTTTTATAGAAGATCGGCCTCAAAAATCTGACATCATTTTTATACCCGGCAGTGATTACGGCTGCCTGGCTGCCCATGCGGCTGCTCTTTATAGGGAGGGGCTGGCTCCATATGTCATGCCTTCCGGGAAGTACAGCATTCTTTCTAATGGATTTTGCCTGCCTCAGGATTCATCAAAATATCTGGATAATAAAGAAAACCTGGACTCTATCCAAACAGAATGTGATTATCTGAGCGCTGTTCTCATGCAGAATGGGGTTCCTGCTTCTGCTGTGCTGCCTGAGCCTGAAGCCTCCTATACTTATGAGAATGCAATTTTTTCCAGACGCCTGCTTGATAAACTGGGGATCACCATACATACAGCCATATTATCCTGCCAGGCATATCATGCCAGGCGCTGCCTGCTGTATTACCAGCTCCTCTTCCCCGAGGTCAGGTTCTGTGTCTCTCCTGTCATTACCCGGAGGATCAGCCGTGACAACTGGTTTTTAGATCCTGATAAGATTGATAAGGTCTTAGGGGAGATGGAGAGGTGCGGCAACCAGTTTCATAACATATTAAAAGAAATGCTTCCAAGTGAGGGAACCGGAATGGGAGGAAGGGAATCATGAGAAGAAAAGCGCTAAAAGCAGCTTTCCCACATACATTTCCTGTCATGGCAGGATATCTTTTCCTTGGCATAGGTTTTGGCATTCTTTTGGAAAGCAAAGGATTTGCTTTTCCCTGGGCCATCCTCATGTCCATTATTATTTATGCCGGCTCTATGCAATATGTGGCAATAGACCTGCTCGCAGGCGGGGCATCTCTCATTTCCACTGCCATTATGACTGTTATGATCCAGATACGTCATCTTTTTTATGGTCTTTCACTGATCGATAAGTACAGAGATGCAGGCAAGAAAAAATTCATCCTTATTCATGAGCTGACTGATGAGACATATTCTCTGATATGTTCCTGTGACCCGCCAAAAGGTGTTGACAAAAATATGTTCTATCTCTCCATCTCCATGTTGGATCATCTGTACTGGATCATTGGCTGTACAGTTGGTTCGATTTTTGGTTCACTTGTTGAGCTTAACACAAAAGGGATCGATTTTGTCATGACAGCGCTTTTTGTTGTTATTTTTACAGATCAGTGGCTCAATGCTCAGGACCGCCTTCCTGCTGTCATCGGGCTCATCTGCTCAGTAGCCTGCCTGCTTCTGTTCGGTCCCGGGAATTTTATCATCCCTGCAATGATCTCTATTTTAGCCGTGCTCACTGTACTGCGCGGCAGTCTTGAAAGGAGGAGTGAGAGAATATGAGAATTTCAGATTTTCAGACATTTTCCATGATACTTGTCATGGCTGTTATCACATTTATGATCAGAGGTCTTCCATTCCTGCTCTTTCCAGGGAACAAGAAAACTCCGGGCTACATATTATATCTGGGCAAGGTGCTGCCCTATGCAATTATTGCAATGCTGGTCGTCTATTGTTTAAAGGAGGTTTCCGTAGTCACCGCGCCTTATGGGCTGCCGGAATTTATCTCCATTATCGCTATTGTTCTGGTCCATCTCTGGAAGCGTAATACGCTCTTAAGCATTGGCGGCGGTACCCTTCTTTATATGTTTCTGGTCCAGACAGTATTTTGAATTTACCCCTTTCCTTTTTTGTAAAAAAGTATTACAATAGCTATATCTATTATGGCTGTAACTGTTCAATATATGACCAGCTGCTTATGCCTATTGACGAAAGGAGTTACACTATGGCTAAGAATTTTGGAAAATTTTTATTAGGAACTGCAATCGTAAGCGCAGCTGTTGCAGGAGGGATTGCTTACTTCCATAAATGCAAACAGAAGGATGAATCACTGGATGATGACTTTGACGATTTCCAGGACGAATTCGATGATGAGGATCTGGACGAAGAGCCTGCTCCTTCACGCGAATATGTGACAATACCAAAAGAGCCCAAGACTGAGGATGGGACTACAGCTGAAGAAAGTACATCAGCCAAAGAAGCGGCAGATTCCACTGATGAGACACCAGAAGAGGAAGAAAATGCCGGGGCTGAGGATGATAATCTCCCTGAAGAGGAAACCGTAAAACCCGAAGCTGAAGAAGAAAAGACTGAAGCTGAAGAAGAAAAAAACGGAGCTGAAGAAGAAAAGACTGAAGACGCGGCTGAGGATACAGCTGCTGCTGATAAAGAAGAATAAACCCTGCCGCAAAGTCAAAACCGCCGTATCTGGATATATAAACTCCCGATGCGGCGGTTTTAACAAAATATGTGGCTTGAAATTATTACCGGCAGGTATTTACAATTGCCAGCAGACATTCTCTAAGTGATCTCTGCTCAAATTCATATCTGGGCGACTTCACCTCTGCCGCCTTCATAGCATCGGCATTCAATACACAGTGCATAATACTTGCAACTGTCTTTAATTTCTCCTCATTTTCCGTACTGCTGACCTGCTTCAAAAAAAGATACAGCATTTGCTGATACTTGTAAGCCCAGTCTGCCAGCCCCTCATATTCATAAGCAGCTGAAAGAGTCATGCTTGTCCCATACAGCTTTTTAGACATATCCATTTCTGCAAATTCATTAGAGCGCTTAAGGAGATAATCGATCATCTCCTCATTTCCCGGAGCCTTAGGAGCATTTATGACACTTTCCCTGATAAAGCATGATACATATTCATCCCAGATTTCCATAAACAGCTGCTGCTTGCTCTTCCACTGCCTGTATACAGAACCAACGCTGTAACCCGCTGCATCTGCAATATCCTGTATTGATGTCTCCTCATATCCCTTCGTCAGAAACAGCTTCTTCGCCGATTCCTTTAATTCATTTCTCGTCATCTCAGATTTTTCCTGCTGTCTCGTCCCCATTCTCACTCCCCGATTCCTCATTTTCTAATAGCTATATCAACGTTACTGTTCACATGTCACCGTCCCGCGAAGCGTGTTACAGGTCACGGAGTGAACAGTAACATATTAACACCTCACCGCTTTTTTGTAAATCATAACTGGTTATTCCGCTAAACGGTATTTCCTCATTGACTTTTCCCAAAAAATCCCGTACTATAAAAAGTGAATCTAATTCATTTTATGATTTCAATTCACTAAGGAGGGTTTTTATGAACACAAATTATCCAACTCTGCTGTCGCCAGGAAAAATCGGCAGCCTGGAGATCAGGAACAAGACAGTCATGTGTGCAATGGGTATGAGCCAGTCAGATCATGGACATGTAAGCCCGGCTGTTATCAATCACTATGCTGAACGTGCCAAAGGCGGTATCGGCCTTATCATGGTGGAGGTGACATGTGTTGATACACCGCTGGGACTGAATACTTCCAGAATGCTGGTAATCGATGACGATAAATATATTCCCGGAATGACGAAGCTGGCTGAAGCAATACATGAAAATGGAGCAAAGTGCCTGCTGCAGATCAGCCACACAGGACGCGGCGCCAGAAGGGCTATCACCGGCAGCCAGCCAGTCGGCCCCAGCGCCGTAGCCATGCCTTATTCCTTTATGATGGGGCTGAGCAATGAAGAACCCAGGGCGCTCACAATTGATGAGATACACGCAATTGAAGAAAAATATGCACAGGCTGCACTGCGCGCCAAAAAATCAGGCTTTGACGGAGTAGAGATACATAGTGTGGGTTATTATCTGGGGGAACAGTTCCTCTCTTCCACTGCAAATGTCCGGACAGACGAATATGGCGGAAATCCGGAAAACCGGGTGCGCTTCCATCTGAATATCATACGCAGGATACGTGAGCTCTGCGGTGATGATTTTACGATCGCAGTAAAGCTCAGTGCAGTTGAACAGGGGGAAGATGCAGGTATTACAATGCAGGATGGCATGTATTATGCAAAACGCTTTCAGGATGAAGGCGTGGATGCCCTGGAGGTTCTTGCAGGTACCTGGAAGAAAGAGGCATCAATGGAGGATATGCCGGATACAGCGTCACCAAAAGGGCAGGCTGTCGGGCTGTGCATGGCTTTAAAGATGGGAATCCAGCAGATGACAGGCTCACCCGCCACGATCAAAATGATAGGCGGAGGACGGGCTCAGGATCCCAATGTAGCGGAGGCGGCACTGACATCCGGACAGTGTGACTTTATCTTTATCGGAAAAGGAGTATTAGTACAGCCAGACCTTGTAAATCTCATAGATCAGGGCCGTGAGGACGAGATACGTCCCTGTCTGGGCTGCGGAGTATGCATCGATTCTCAGCTTCAGGACGGTGAATGTGCCAGATGCTCAGGAAATGCTGTCCTGGGGCATGATGATAATGACTATACGATCCCCATGGCAGAAACTCCAAAAAATGTGGTAGTTGCAGGCGGCGGTGTGGCAGGAGTGGAAGCTGCCAGAATAGCTGCAAAACGCGGCCACCACGTCTCATTGTATGAGCGGGGTGACAGAATCGGCGGCCAGATGTTCTACGCAGTGGCTCCTCCCCACAAAGAAAATATGATCCCGCTGATCCCATATCTGGAACGTCAGCTGGAATTGAATCATGTTGATGTTCATCTTGGCAGTACACTGACAGCCCAGGATATTCTCCGGATGAAACCAGATGCTGTTGTCTGTGCAACAGGTGTAAAGCCTCCTGTACTTCCTATTCCCGGCTTTGACAAGACAGTGTCTGCAAAAGAGATACTCACCGGCAGAGAATCCGGTGACCGGATCGTCATTATAGGAGGCGGTGTAGTAGGATGTGAGACAGCTGAGTATCTGGCCGAAAAGGGCAAAAAGGTGACTGTTATTGAAATGCTGGATACTATGGCCGGAAAAATGGTGAATGTGGCCCGCACCATACTGATGGGACATCTGAAGGGACTGAATGTAGAATTATATACCTCCTGCCGCTGTCAGGAGATCACAGATACTTCTGTGACTTATCTGGATGCTGACGGCCAGGCACACACTATACCTGCCGATACCGTCATCGCCGCCGTAGGTGACCGGGCTGATGCATCTCTTTACGAAGAATTAAAGGGCAAAATAGATGAAGTGTACAATGCAGGTGACAGTGTACAGCCTGACTCCATTGCAACCGCTGTATCACAGGGATATTACTGCGGACTTAGTCTGTAAGGGACAACTCTGAAGCACCAGCGGTTTTGGCTGCGGAGCACCCGTGTACGCTGATATGGACCAAAAGGTAAAATGTCTAAAACAGGCTGCCGCAAGATGAAATCCCTCATGCGGCAGCCTGTATTAATTTTATAGGCTGTGCCATGCCCTGCCAAGTCTTCTGACAGCTTCCTCTATTTCTTCTTCCTTCATATTTGCATAACCCAGCATCACTGTGGCCTGTATGCCGGGCAGCGCTCCTCCCTCACTGACAGTCGTCTTTTCCCGTATATCTTCCGGGATATCCACACAGTAATCTGACAGACCGTAGACTCTTACACCTTCATTTGCTGCTTGGTCTATGGCTTTCTGTTCCCCCATTCCATTTACAAATTCCAGAAGAATATGAACTCCTGCATTTTCGCCTGACACACGGCAGATGTCAAGGATGCCATTCTGCTTCAGGCATTCCAGAAGCAGGTCATGCCGTCCTTTGTAGACAGCCCTCATTCTGTTGAGATGGCGTTCAAAATGACCTTCTTTCAGAAATCTCGTTATGATCATCTGATCCACCCTGGAGACAGTTGATGAGAACAGTGCGCCTCTTCTCTGATACAGTTCCAGAAGACTGTGGGGCAGCACCATATAGCTGATACGGATAGACGGCGCGATAGATCTGGAAAATGTTCCTATATAAACTACCTTTCCCGCATTATCATACCCCTGAAGGCTTGGGATCGGCTTTCCTTTATAACGGAATTCACTGTCATAGTCATCCTCGATGATGTACCGCCCTTCCTTTTTCACAGCCCAGCGCAGCAGCTCCATCCTGCGTCTGATCGGCATGACAGTACCCAACGGATACTGGTGTGACGGCATCACGTATGCCATCTCCGCCCCGGACTTCTCCAGCGCATCCACCTTCATCCCCTCCTGGTCCATGGGGATCGTCACCATTTCCTTTGAGAGCATCTTCAGAACCCTGTAGGCCTTCATGTAAGTAGGATTTTCCATGGCTATCTTATACTCCCTGCCGCAGATGGTACACAGAAGCATAAGCAGATAGTCATTTCCTGCCCCGACGATCACCTGTGAGGCAGTACAGTTGACCCCCCTGGCCTGGTGGAGATACTCTGCTATCGTCCTGCGCAGCAATATCTCCCCGTTTGGATCGCCCAGCTGGAAATAATCATGGTTTTCCTCAGACAGGATGGACTTAGACACTTTTCTCCATGCACTCTGGGGAAAACTGGCCACATCTATGCCATACGGTGAAAAATCATAGTCATACCTGGAGTTTTCTTCCTCTTTATCTTCCTTTTCCTCTTCTGTCTCCTGCTTCAGAAAGCAAAGCCCATCCAGTTCACTTACAAAATACCCCCTGCATGGAATTGATTCAATATAACCTTCTGAGAGGAGCTGCTCATAGGCCAGATCCACCGTGCTCCTGCTTACCTGCAGATACTTAGCCAGATTTCTGGAAGAGGGCAGCCTTTCTTTAAAAGGCAGCCCTCCTGCTTGTATCTCTTCCTTTATATATGCATATATCTGTTCATACAGAGGCCTGGAACTCTTTGTATCCAGGCTGATCGTAAGTTCTGTCATCTTTTACCTCTGATATTGACCCATACGCTAAGCTACTCAGCCTTAGGCAGTTTAAAGGAACTCTTTAATGAAACTATCCTGTTAAATACAAGGGCATCCGGTCTGGAATCCCTGGCATCTACACAGAAAAAGCCCTGACGGACAAACTGGAAACTTTCATATGCTTTGGCATCTGAAAAATTCGGTTCCAGATAGCAGTCCTTTAAAACAGTCAGAGAATTCGGATTCAGATTCAGGCTGCCGTCCTCATTATAGACACCTTTTTCTTCATCAATAATATTTTCGTAAAGGCGTACTTCTGCCTTGACAGCCGTTTTGGCAGCCACCCAGTGGATGGTTCCTTTTACCTTGCGCCCTGCAAAACCTGAACCGCATTTTGTCTCAGGATCATAGGTGCAGTGGATCTCTGTCACTTTTCCGTCCTCATCCTTTTCGTAGCTGACACATTTTACAAAGTATGCGCCCATAAGGCGGACCTCATTTCCCGGGAAGAGCCTGAAATATTTTTTAGGAGGATTCTCCATAAAATCTTCCCTGTCAATATAGAGCTCTCTTCCAAAAGGAACTTTACGCGTACCCAGGCTTTCATTCTCAAGATTATTATCAATATCCAGATATTCCATCTCATCTTCCGGATAATTGTCAATGATCAGCTTTACAGGATCAAGTACTGCCATCATACGCGGGCGTTTCAGCTTTAAGTCTTCCCTGATGCAGTATTCCAGCATAGCATAGTCAACGGAACTCTGGCTTTTACTCACTCCGCACAGCTCCACAAACATCTTGATCGATTCCGGTGTAAAACCTCTGCGGCGCAGAGCTGCTATTGAAACCAGCCTGGGGTCATCCCAGCCATCCACGATGCCTTCTTCTACCAGCCTTTTAATATAACGTTTTCCTGTGACTACATTTGTCAGATAAAGCTTGGCAAATTCTATCTGTTTTGGCGGCATCTCATATTCCAGTTCCCTGACTACCCAGTCATATAGAGGCCTGTGGTCTTCAAATTCCAGTGTGCAGATAGAGTGTGTGATGCCTTCAATTGCGTCCTCGATAGGATGGGCAAAATCATACATGGGATATATGCACCATGTATCGCCGGTCCTGTGATGGTTCATATGAGCCACCCTGTAGATGATCGGGTCACGCATATTAATATTCGGGGAAGACATATCTATCCTGGCGCGAAGTACCTTCTCCCCATCTTTATATACACCATTTTTCATGTTCTCAAAAAGCTCTAAATTCTCTTCAATGCTTCTGTTTCTGCAGGGGCTGTCCTTTCCCGGTTCAGTAAGGGTCCCGCGGTATTCTCTGATCTCTTCCGGGAGCAGGTCACAGACATATGCCTTTCCCTTTTTGATCAGCTTTACAGCTGCCTCATACATCTGTTCAAAATAGTCGGATGCAAAGAAGAGCCTGTCCTCCCAGTCAGCGCCCAGCCATTCAATATCCTTCTTAATAGACTCTACAAACTCTACTTTTTCCTTTGTCGGGTTTGTGTCATCAAAGCGCAGATTAAAAGTGCCGTTGTATTTCTGTGCCAGCCCGTAATTCAGCAGTATAGATTTGGCGTGCCCTATATGCAGATATCCGTTCGGTTCAGGCGGGAAACGTGTATGCACCGTATCGCAATGGCCCTCTGCCAGATCCTTCTCAATGATCTGCTCAATAAAATTCTTGGAAATAATCTCCTTTTCCATGATACCCTCCAGTTAACTTTTATAATAGCTGCCCATAACTGCTAATTCAGCCATGTCAGCTGCTTTATGTGATATTCCATCATAGCATAAAATATGGAAATTGACAACGGGGCAGTTCATATTATTTCAGCTGCGGACATAAAATTTACCATAAAACCCTTTTGGGAGGAAATCCATGTTGAATATCCAGGATATGTCTTTTGCCTCATCTTCTCCATACCCAGAAATCGCACCTGCCTGTCAAAATAACGTCTATGCCAGCTGGATGCAGGACAATATGGGCGGAGCCAACTCAGAGATGACAGCTGTCTCCAGCTATATCTATAATAACCTTATTACACACAGTTATGAGGAAATCTCTTATATTTTTCACAAGATCAGCATTGTTGAGATGCATCATCTGAACATATTCGGACAGCTCACCCTGCAGCTGGGAGGAAATCCAAGGCTCTGGACCCAGCGCGGCCGCAGCCGGCTTTACTGGACGCCAGGCTACAACAAATATCCCACTGCCCTTCCTGCAATAATGGAAAATGTGCTGCACAACGAGCTTGCAGCCATTGAAAAATATGAGCGCCAGATGGCCGCCATCCAGGATGAGAATATCATTGATAACCTGAAGCGGATCGTGGAAGACGAACAGATACATGTGGAAATATTCCGTGATATCATAAAAGAGTACTGCATGAAGCAGCAATAACTGCCAAAAACCTTTTTGTTTTGTGAATGACCCCATATTTATGGTGAATAACTGATTTTTTTGGGGTATGGTTCCTGTTATACTTGAAATGTAAATTAAAAGGAGGATACCATTATGCAGATAAATCAAAACTTAATGCGCCAAAATCACACACCGCTTAGACGTTCTAATTCACAATTCCAATGGATCGTCATCCACCATGCAAATAAACTGGAGGATGCCCGTGAACTTACAGACTACTATAAAAAGAACGATGTGGGGGCATCTGCTGATTTCTGGGTAGGCTTTGCCGGTGATATATGGCAGGGGAACGATTACAGAAATTTCTATTCCTGGTCTATAGGCGGAGGAGTGCAGGGGGATGGGCCCCATCCCTATTTACAGGTGGCCCTGAACACTAATTCTGTCAGCATAGAGATGTGCGTACATAAAAGAAATCAGGACACAATGAATGACACGGACAAAGACTGGTATTTTGAGGATGCTACTGTAGAGTCGGCTGCATGGCTGACTGCCCATCTTATGGAAGAACTGAATGTAGATATCGACCATGTGATCCGTCACTATGACGTGAACGCTAAGATCTGCCCCAACCCGTTTGTCTACGACAACGATAAGACTACCTGGGCTGGATTTAAAGATAAAGTTGTGAGATATTTGGGCGGCGGCAACGGCAGCCCGGATATTACCTACTATGTACAGGCAGGGGCATATAAAGATAAAGCTACAGCAAATGAACAGGCTATCTTGATGAAAATTCTCGGTTTTAAAGTAGATGTGGCATTTACCGACGATCTGTATAAAATCGAAGCAGGGGCGTTTAAGGACAAAGACAAAGCTGACGCCATGTGCGAAAAATTGAAAAAAACCGGCTTTACAGCTGTAATAACAACCGGCTGAGGTACTTCTCAATATGAAAGCTTCATAAACCATCTTTGTTTTGTGAATGACCCCATATTTATGGTGAATAACTGATTTTTTTGGGTATGGTTCCTGTTATACTTGAAATATAAAGCAAAAGGAGGATACCATTATGCAGATAAATCAAAATCTAATGAACCAAAATCACACCCCGCTCAGACGTTCAACTTCACAATTCCAATGGATCGTCATCCACTATGTGGGAGCGCTGGGGGATGCCCGTGAAAATACAGACTACTATAAAAACAACGATGTTGGGGCATCTGCTGATTTCTGGGTGGGCTTCGCCGGTGATATATGGCAGGGAAATGATTACAGGAACTTCTATTCCTGGGCTATAGGCGGAGGCCTGCAGGGGGATGGGCCGCATCCCTATTTTCAGGTGGCCCTGAACAGTAATTCTGTCAGCATAGAGATGTGCGTACATAAAAGAAACCACAACACAATGAACGCCACAGACAGAGACTGGTATTTTGAGGATGCCACTGTAGAGTCTGCCGCTTGGCTGACAGCCCATCTCATGGAGGAGCTGGATATAGACATCAACCATGTGATCCGCCACTATGACGTGAACGCCAAAATCTGCCCCAACCCTTTTGTCTATGACAACGGCAACACTACCTGGGCTGGATTTAAAAATAAAGTTATGGGATATTTAGGCGGTGGCAGCGGCGGTGGCGGATCGGATATCACCTATTATGTCCAGGCAGGAGCATATAAGGAAAAGGCTGCGGCAGACGAACAGGCTGCCTTGATGAAATCCCTTGGTTTTGATGTATATGTTGCATTTATCGACGGACTGTATAAAATCGAAGCAGGTGCGTTTCAAAACAAGGACAATGCTGTTGCCATGTGCGAAAAACTGGAGAAATGCGGCTTTCCAGCTGTCATAATAACCGGCTGAGGCACTTCCCAATATAGAAGCTTCATAGTATAAAACAAATAATAACCTGATGTTACGCAGATATGATCTTGCGAAACATCAGGTTATTATCATTATACTTCCATCTGCCCCTTCAGATATGTCAGAGAATCAGCTGCTGATCTGTAGATGGGACTTTGAGGTCTCCGTGCTGTCACACAGCCCCACTGTATGCCGTCACATGCTTTCAGGACTGCTTTCCAGTTAATGCTTCCTTTCCCAACTGTACCGGATGGCATGTGGTGGGTACATTCCAAAAATGTAGTGTCAGACTCCTCATCAATCTGGTAATCTTCAAACTGGACACACAGTGTTCTGTCTTTAGTCTTTTCAAGCCATTCCAGAATATACGCTCCCCCTACTGTCATATCGTAAGTGTTCCACTCCACCATAAGCGCATTTGTCTGAGCCAGGATCTCTTCGATGACAGGCTGGCCTTCCCTGCGTATAAAGCAGGCTGCCTTTACCCTCAGCGCCAGGCTGATCCCCTGCTCTTTTGCAGCAGCAGCGGCCCCTTCCAGTACATTGGAAATCTCTTTTACACGGCCAGCGTCCAGAAGGGCTTCTCTGTCAAGGCCGGTGAAACTGATATATTCACATCCCATTTCCAGGCAGTCTTTTAAGAGCTGTTCCCGTTTATCAGTCTCTTTTAGCATACTGTAATCATCCACCAGAAGGCCGGCGGGCAGTAGATGGCACTCCTCTAAATACTTCTTTTGCTGCACTGCAGGAAGTCTTGTCTTTGAAACATCCAGCATGACCCCCTCGTAGCCGGCAGCACTTATTTTTTCCAGTGCTGTCCTTATATCATTTGCCTCTGTCATTTTATCCGCACAGGTCCGCAGATAAGGAATCATTTCAGAAGAAACCGCTACTTTCACGTTTCTACCTCCTCCTTTTACATCACTCGATGTTCAGTTTGTCCCGCATATAATTAAGGGAAATCTGAAGGCTTGTAAACGGATCTCTTGCTGTCTGATCCTGCTCTACAGAGAACCACTCGATCCCGTTTTCATAGCATGCCTTTGTAATCGGTTCCCAGTTTATATTTCCCTGGCCTACTTCCAGGAACTGTCTTGGCACATTTCCCAGGCTCGTCTCCCTGCATCTGAAGTCGATCCCATAATCTTTATAGTGGATTATGCTTGTTCTTCCCTTCAGCTTTTTCAGCCACTGTACAGGATCTCCGCCTCCGGCTACCAGCCAGTGTACATCTATCTGGAACCACACAACGTCCGGATCTGTATTCTCTATGAGAATATCCAGTCCTGTCTTTCCGTCAAGTTCAGGGAAATTGCGCAGCTCCTGGGCATGGTTATGGTAAATAAAATGGATCCCTGTCCCCTTGTAAGGCTCTGCCAGTTTATTTACCATCTCCGCGTAAGCCATAAAGCCCTCAGGGCTCCCCATCATATTTCCTGGAATAGACTTCAGACAGACAGAACTGCATTTGACAATTTCTGCTTTCTTTATGATTTCTTCCGGATTTGCCAGATCTCCGTCAATTGTGATCGCCTGAAGGCCGTATTCATCAAGAGCCTCCTTCTGCTGGGCAGGCGTCCAGAATTCTCTCTGTCCTAATTCAACTCCCTTATATCCCATATCTGCTATTTTTTTCAGTGTTTCCCTTGTCTGTTTCTCTGTAAATATGTAATCCCTGATAGTCCATCCACATACTCCGATTGGCATAATATTCCTCCTCTACTTTAAACCCAGTTTTCTTAGTTTTTTATATGAAATCTCCACCGCATCAAAAGGATCCCTCTCATATGTCTGATCCTGTTCTACAATGTAAGCTTTGATGCCAAGGGATTCTCCCAGCCTGATGATCTGCTCCCATGGAAGGTTTCCTTCCCCTATCTCAGCCCACTCTTTGCGGACATACTCTGTATCTGAGGCCATGGCAGAATAAGTTACCCGCAGGTCTTTCACATGCAGATACTGCATTCTGCCCTGGCTTTTTCTGATCCATTCCAATACATCCTCGCCGCCTGCCGCTATCCAGTGCGTATCCCAGATAAAGCGTACTGCCTGAGGGTCTGTCTCCTCAAAAATCATATCCGCAGCCCTGCGTCCGCTTTTTGCAAAACGCCGGAATTCCTGTGCATGATTGTGGAAGCTTAAATAAATACCTTCTTTTTTAAGTTCCCGTCCCACTTCGTTCATTTTGGCTATCCCCTGCCTGTAGGTATCCTCATCTCTCCGGTACTCTGCCGGAAGACAGCCGATCATGATCTCATCCTGTCCAAAATAATGGCAGTCCTCAATATATCCTTTTAAATCTCCGGCAATTTCCGGCAGATCAGCGGCATAGCTTGTCATACTGATCCCCAGGCTGTCCAGGACCTCCTTATATTCTTCCTTCGTCATTCCTGCGGCTCTTCCGCCCTGGATAGCCTGATAGCCTATATTTCTTAATTTTTTTAATGTCTCTTTTAAGTCCTCCGGCGTCTGTGTATGCTCCCGTACAGAGTACAGCTGCAATGAAATCTTTGTCATAGACACATCTTTTACCTCCTGTCTGTCAATCATCCAGGCAGCTTTCTGCATCTTCCCCAAAATATCCATGAGGCAGAGGTTTAGGCTGTTCCGGCTGTGATGAGAGTTCGATCGTCCTGCCTTCCAGGCAGCTTTTGTCAATTCCTTCTATAATTTCCAGAGCATGGACTCCCAATTCGCCGTTTGCCCTGGCCTTTCTGTGATTGCGGATAGCCCATGCCATATCCGCCACGCCGATTCCCCTTACGCTGTTATGGCAGGCTTCCCGCTTTCCTGTAAAAGGCGGAGTGTTTTCATCCATATCCACAAAACCGTGAGTGAAAGGCATTTTATATTTCTGTGTATCCCCTTTGCGGATGAGATATATCTCATCTCCGAAAAAGTTCGGATCCGGGCAGTAGAGAGAACCTTCTGTACCATGTATCACAACCGCTGTATCTGTAATGGCGCCTTCCGAGGTGATGCATAAGGTGCCGATACAGCCTCCTGCAAACTGCAGAGTGCCTGTCAGAACAGTTGGGGCGCTCACTGTAACTTCTTCTTTATAATGCTCATTGCACGGATGTGTAAAATATTTTTTATATCTCCTGGAGAACCCGGAAACTTTTTTAACCGGCCCCAGTAAGTTAACAAGTGCGTGCACGTAATATGCCCCCATATCATACGGAATGGCGCTGCCCGGCACCCACATGCCTCCCGGCCTGGGGAAGGGATCCTTTCCTGAAGTCTGATAGCTCCTGACAAGATGGGCATTTACCATAACAGGCTCCCCGATCATGCCGTCATCAATCAGCTTCCTGCAGGTCTGCCATCCTCCGCCCAGAAATGTATCAGGTGTGGCACCCAGATACAGGCCTGAGCTTTCCGCCAGTTCCAGCAGTTCTTTTGCATGCTCATATGTATCTGCGATCGTCTTTTCGCAATAAACATGCTTTCCTGCTTCTAAAGCACGTTTATTCAGATCATAATGGGAACTGGGATATGTCAGGTTCACCACAATGTCGATCCTGGGATCAGACAGGAGCTCTTCTACGCTCATCTGGCTGATTCCAAACTGCTGTGCACGCTCCAGGCTTCTGTCTTCCTTCATGTCAGCGATTCCGATCACATTCAGGATATCGAATGTCCTTGTCATGTTATAGAGATATGTATAGCTGATTTCCCCTGCCCCAATTACTCCTACACCAAATGGTTCTAAATTCATCTTATCTCCTCCGGCTTATATAGTTGTTATTCATTGCCCCATGAACAGTACCTTATATGCGCACCCATTGTTCTTTACATGCGCTCTCGTAAATTTTTTCATTCAGCAGCATACTCCTGCGGCCGTCCTGGAAATCCGCATAGACAGCCGCGCCTTTTCCTTTTTCCATTGAATCATAGAACTGCCTGAATCCGTGATAGATGGCGTCCGCAAACCCCTCTGTATGCCCGGCCGGATAACCTGCGAAAGCCATGGCAGCTTCATCCAGGGTCTCTGCGTCCTTTCTGGATATCAGGACACCTTCCCCTCTCTTGCCGATCCGCAGTTCTTCAGGCTTTTCCAGATTCCAGTTAAAGGAAGCCTGTGTGCCATCCAGATTGATCCACAATTCATTCTTCCTTCCCGCACACATCTGTGAAAACATGGCATTGCCTACAGCGCCATTATCCATTTTAAACAGGACATTTGCCATATCCTCTGTATCTACCGCCACGTTTTCCATGCACCCGGTTTCTTCCTGTTTTTTAAACATCTCATGATACCCAAGGCTTCTCTTCCTCTCAGAATACTGCACCTTAAACTGTCCCAGTACCGCTGTCACCTTCTGCCCCGTCAAATGCTCCAGCAGGTCAAACCAGTGGGAACCCAGATCTCCGATCGTCCTGGTCTTCCCTGAATTTTCTGCCAGCATACGCCATGAGAAATCTGTATCATACAGAAGACAGTCCTGCCAATAGCCCCCCTCTGCTGAGATCAGTTCTCCAAGCGCTCCTTTTGATATTCTGGACTTAAGTTCACGTACCATGGGATAGAAACGGTTGCAATAATTTATATAGTTTGGAACCTTTCCTTTTTCCGCCAGTTCCGCCAGTTCTTCCGCCTCCGCAAGGGACCATGTGAACGGTTTCTCGCACACTGCTGCGATCCCCCTCCTGAGTGCCTCTTTTGCTACCGGAAAATGCAGCTTATTGGGCGTACAGATGTGTACTGCATCCAACTGTTCCTTTTCAAACATCTCTTTATAATCCCGATACACTGCTGCATCCTGTATGATCTGTTTTCTCCGGGACATGTCAGCCTCGTCACATACAGCAGCAATCTCCACATTTCCCAGCCTGTGGAGCGCATCAGCATGAGCGCATCCGATAAACCCCATTCCAACGATTCCAACCCTATACTTTTTCATTCTTGCATCAAACCTCCTATTCAAGTACCGCCGTCTTATCGTGCAGGATACGCTCCATATCGATCGCCATGCCAAGTCCGCTGCCCTCAGGCGCGTTCACCATTCCCATCTCATCTACCACGATCTCTTCAGCCATCCCATACTTCTGGTTGATATCCGGCAGCATTACCTCAAAATAAGAGCAATTTCCCACAGCCAGGGCCACGTGAAGATTTGCAACATTATTCAGGGAATTGGCTCCATGATGGATCTCATATTCCATACCAAAGGCTTCTGCCAGAGCTGCCGCCTTTATAAGAGCTGTGATCCCTCCCTTTACAGCCACATCGCCTCTGAGCTTATCGGTTGCCTTTGCCATCAGCCAGGGAGTGTAGCTCTTTAAGTCCCCGCCAGGATACTCCGTAGCCATGACAGGTATATCCAGCTGTTCGCACAGCTTGCTGTAATTATACAGGTCATGCTCAGGCAGCGGATCTTCAAACCACTCATAAGACAGCCTTTCCAGTTCCCGTCCTACTGTCACGGCCTGGGGATAGCTGTAAGCCCACATGGAATCCAGCATCAGCGCATATCCATCACCTGCTGCCTCCCTGACCGCTTCACAGATCCTTATATCTTCCCTGTAGTCGCGCACAGGGGGATGGATCTTATAGGCTTTCCAATTCATATCCTGATAACGCTTCACTTCATCCACATAAGTTTCAATGTCCGGCAGCACCTGGGAGCTTGCATAAGCAGCTATCTGCTCCCTGCTTCCTCCGATCAGCCTGTAGATCGGCATGCCCGCCGCTTTTCCTGCTATATCCCACAGGGCAATATCCACTGCTCCCACAGCTCTGAATGTAGTATTGCGGAGCCTCTGCCAGCTGATCAGCTCCTTATACAGGCTTTCCCGCATAAGCGGATCTTTTCCCATGAGTACAGGCTTTAATGACGCTATCAGACTGGCCCCATCCTGTTCTGCAGAGTACACAGAAGAACCTAAAAAGGCATGTCCCTCTATTCCCTCATCAGTATAGATACGCAACAGTCCCAGGCTGATGCTGCCCGTCAGCTCTTTTTTATAAGCGGCGTCTTCTGCCTCTTCAAGCCCCTTCCACGGAAACAATGTCAATGTCACATTTATGATTTTCATTCTATATTTCCTCTTTCTCCAAACTCTCTCATTTCCTCAAGAGTCTTTCTTGCCATCCTGCAGAGGAACTCTTCTTCCCCTCCCACAGAGATCAGGCTTGCTCCCCGCCTTATCCAATCCTGGACGATCTTCGGGTTATATCCCATGGAGACACCAAATGGCAGCCCTGCTTTTTTTGTCTTTTCTGCGATCGTATCCAGCAGCTCCATCTCATACGGATCTTCCACCTGCCCCAGCTTTCCAAGAGATGCGGACAGGTCCATCATTCCTACTACTATGGCATCTATACCCGGCACCTGAAGGATCTCATCCAGATTCTTAACCGCCTCTATGTGCTCTATCTGGATGATAGTCCATATCTTCTTCGTTTCTTCCAGATAAGTATCAAGGTCCATGAGCCCGTACTTTATGGCGCGGCCGGGGGCATAGCCCCTGACTCCCGCCGCAGGATATTTGCAGGCGGCCACAGCCCGCCTGGCCTCTTCTGCTGTACATACCATGGGGAAAATGATCCCGTCAGGCCCTAATTCCAGAATCGGTTTAACGACTGCCGGCTCATTGCATCTCACCCTGTAAAAGGCCGCTGCATTATTTGACTGGGCGATCCTGATATGAGAGTTCACATCATTGATCCCGAGAGTGCTGTGTTCCCCGTCGATCCAAATATAATCATAGCCGGCCATGGCAAACAGTTCCACAATATTGCCTTCCGGCCATTTAACATGTGTTCCTACCACCACGCCATTCTTCTTTATCTTTTCTTTTAACTGGTCTATCTGAAACATATCTTCTCCTCCCGCCAGATTCAATCTTCCCTGCTGGCTCTGTCGGGCATGACCCCGTTCATATATTTTACAGCTTCTCTCAATATCCGGGCATAGTCGCCATGGATCACTCCTATGTGGTGGATATATGGTCCGCATACCAGCTTGCGCTCCCATGCCGGCCAATTGTCCGTCTCCATCCATAAATAGTTCCCGCCTGTAGGAGGACCGTCAACACCCTTTGCATTATCAATGAACAGCTGGTAATTCCCCTCGTCATCATCAAATCTTGCCACTGTCAGCGGGCCGCCCTTTAATTCATAGCGTCCCTGGCATTCTACCAGCTTCGGTGTCACGCCGTCTTTAGCAAGTGATTTAGGGAATGGCCCGCAGTGCCATAAAAGCTCCCCGTTATCATTAAATGGATGACGTATTGTCAGATCAGCTAAAAATGCAGTCCCCTCACCTCTTGCAGCTGCAAAAAGCAGTGCTGTAGTGAGCGCTCCGTGAACATCACATTCACACGCTACCGGAAGCCCCTTTTCAGTCGTATCCCCGTTAGCAAAGCAGGGAACGATTCCCAGATGCTTTGGATAAGTGCTCCAGCAGTCAGCAGCGATGGCATCCAGGTTGTACTTTCTGCCCAGTCTTAAGTAGGCGCATTCCAGGGCTGTTATGTTGTCCAGCTCTTCTTCCCTGTTGCCTGTATGGTCTGTATTGTCACAGATGTCTTTGCGCACCTTATTAAATTCTTCGTCTTTTTCTTTCAGAACAGCTTCTATCTCGTCCAGCACCTCTGCAGCAGTCAGCGCAACCACATCCACCTGGAACTTTTCAAGCAGCTGGTTTTCATTGATCCTGGTGCTCAAAAACTGTCTGGGCCTAACACTCACCTGCCCTATCCTCATGCCTCTGAACTTTTTCACTACACTGACTGTCCGTATAAAATCTTCTATCTGTCCCGGAAGTGACGGATCATCCAGCCAGCAGTTTTCAATATATGTGAATGGGATCTTGTGGCGCTTAAGAGCTTTTCCGCTCACGAACAGGCCGCATTGTGTATCTGACTGCCTGGTGGAAAAATCCTCCGGCGGCACCTCATCCCTGGGTCCCCAGAGAAGCACCGGCTTATTTAATGCCTTTGCAAGCTTTGCCACTGCTTCTTCCTGCCCGAAATTCACATGAGGAACAAACAGTGCATCTACATGACAGCTCTGGAAACGGTCCACTATCTTTGGTATATCTGCAATATCCATCAGCAGTCCATCCGGTACAAGGTCCTCGATGGTCACTACTTCCAGATCAGGGATATCTCCCAGAATCTCATAGACCCTCTTCATGGCTGCGGCTTTTGTCTTCAGCGCAAATTCTCTGGGAGGGAATACATCTCTCCTTGTAGGCGCTACTCCTAATACGATTTTATAATCTCCAAACATGACTGCACACTCCTCTCTTATTTTATACGGCGGATAGCAATAGTCTTTTCCTGGGACATTGTCAGAAGGCTGTATCTGCCTCCCTCTCTTCCGATACCGCTCATCTTGTAACCCCCAAACGGTATCTCAGGGCCTCTCCATGTGCTGCACCCGTTAGAAACTACTGTGCCAGCTTTCAGTTTTGATGCCACACGAAGGCTCCTTGTCATATCAGCTGTAAGGCATCCTGCATTCAGTCCATAAATGGTCTGGTTCGCGATCTTTAAAGCTTCTTCTTCTGTATCAAACCCGATGATTGGGAATACAGGCCCGAATATCTCCATGTCTTTTGCCACATCCATGTCTTTCGTCACATCCATAAGTACTGCCGGTGTAACAAAAGCCCCATCCCTCTGGCCGCCATATACAAGACGTGCTCCCTGGGAAACTGTGTGGGCGATCTGCTCTTCTATTTCCTTCGCAGCTTTTTCATTGATCACAGTGCCGATATCTGTTTCCCGTGACTTAGGATCTCCCATCTTAAAGCCTTTCAGCCACTCTACCAGTTTCTCACAGAATTTATCCTTCACTGAATTATGTACGATGTATCTCTTGGATGAACAGCATGTCTGACCGGAATTGCGGAGCCTCATCCAGCATTCTTCTACTGCCAGGTCCAGATCGGCATCATCAAAGATGATAAACGGATCGTTTCCGCCCAGCTCCATAATCAGCCTGTGCAGATATGGTGCAGAATCCTGACATATCTTAACGCCTACCTCTGTGCTTCCGGTAAAGCTGATAGCATCTACAAGCGGTGTCTTTACAAGATAATCCCCGAGAACACTTCCGCGTCCTGTCACGATCTGAGCCACATCCCCCGGTACTCCTGCTTCCAGTAAGAGCTCCGTATACCTGATCAGAGACAGGGACACATCTGATGGCGGCTTGATCACAATGCTGTTACCCATAATAAGGGCAGCTGCCACCTTCTGTGTAAGGGTATCATACGGGAAATTAAATGGTGCAATGCACACTACCACTCCCAGCGGTTCATATACTGTAAACTGAACATCGCCCAGTTCTCCTCCTGAAGAGAGATCCATAAAGGAGCTTCCCAAAAGATGTCTTGCCTCTTCCACGATATTTTCAAAGATCCCCACTGTCACTTCCAGGTCATCTTCGCACTGGTAAATAGGCTTTCCCATTTCCCTGCAGAGCAGTTCTGCCAGTTCATCTTTATGGGCTCTGAACACTTCCGGTATCCTTCTCATTATTTTAGAGCGGTCATCCATAGACATGCTGCCCCATTTTTCTTTTCCTGCCTGGGCGATTTCCAGGCATCTCTCAATATCCTCTTTTGACGCTGACGGAAAAGTATCTATTACCTCTCCAGTCGCCGGATTTACTGCATCTATTGTCTGATTATTGCTGGCTCCCACTTTAGCGCCGCCAATTAACATTTCCATGATTTTCCTCCTGTTATGCCTTATTTTCTGAACCGAACAGCTTTATTTTTTTCACTGCTTCTTCGTATACGCCTTCCTGGGCCACGGTACATAAATCAAGATATCCTTTTTCTGCAATATCTGCCTCGATCCTCTTCTTTGCTGCCATTGCCAGGTCCGTATGTATATTTACTTTTGAAATTCCTTCTCTTACACATTCTCTGAACTGCTCATCTGTCAATCCTGAACCGCCGTGAAGCACAAGGGGCAGTTCAAGGCGTTCTGCAAGTTCTTTAAGCCTGTCTACGCTCAGCTTCGGTATCTCTCTGTAGACACCATGTGCCGTCCCTATGGACACTGCCAGAGCATCGATCCCTGTCTTCTCTACAAAAATATCAGCTGTATCCACATCTGTGTACACGTGGTCATCATTTTCTACCATATCTCCCAGGCCTGATACATGCCCTAATTCTGATTCCACTGATATACCCAGCGGCCTGCACAGATCTGTTACCTTCTGTGTGATCCTGATATTTTCTTCAAATGGTTTATCTGAAGAATCTATCATCACAGACGTAAACCCGCATGGCACAGCCCTCTCTATAAGTTCATATGTAAATGCATGGTCCAGATGGATACATACCGGAACTGTATATTTAGCGCCAACTGTTTTAACAATTCCCGGAAAATCTTCCACCTGCATCACATCCTTAAATCCTTCCCCGTATGCAATGATGACCGGCGAGTGCAAATCCTGTGCTGCATTTAGAACTCCCTGAAGCATTTCAATATTAAATACATTAAAATTAGGCACCGCATATTTTTTCTGTCTCGTATCCTTTAATATTTCCTTAAGTGTTACCAATTCCATACGTAGCCATCTCCTTTCCCATTCTCTTCCATAAATTTTCTGACTGTCATAAAATCTGATGCTGCCTTCACAGCCCCTTTCTGTGTCACCGAAAGAGCTGCCGCCGCATTGGCAAACATCGCGCATTGTTTCAGGCTCCAGCCCCTGGACAGGCCTGCGGTAAAGCCTGCCACAAAATTGTCTCCCGCTCCTACAGTATCAGCTACCCTGACAGGATACCCTAAAACTGTTTCAAACTTGTTATCCTCATAGATCAGGCAGCCTTTTTTCCCAAGCTTGATGACTGCCTGGCCCGCCCCCATATTTAAAAGCTCCAGCAGCGCCTCTTCTGTATTATCTTTCCCTGTGATCTCCAATGCCTCATCCTCACTGGGAAGGAAATAGTCCAGCTCCTTTAGAAGGCTGCACAGCCTTTCTAAATTTACACTGTAATCCGGGCTGTCCCTGAATGGGCCTGTGAGCACCGCATCCGCCGAAGTGATCACTCTATTTTTTCTGGCCCTGGCACAGACCTCTGCAACTCCTTCGAAATCCATATCTGAACCTGGTACAATGCTCCCAATATTCAGAACCTTAGCTTTATTTATATAATCTTCTTTCATCATTTCCAGGCATATGCGGTTATTTCCGCCCTGGTGGCACCAGAAATGATGCTTTTTATCCTGCCCCACGGGAATCACTGATATGGTCGTGTCCACCTCTTTATCTACAACAATCCCGGAGGCATCCACATGATTCCTGTTCAATTCCGCCTTGATCAGTTCACCGGCCAGGTCTTCTCCTACCCTGCCCAAAAATGCTGACTTAAGCCCCAGCCTTGACAGGACGATCGCTTCATTTAAAGCGTCACCTCCTGTAGAAATAACCGCCTGCTCCAAATCTCCGTCCCGCTGGTCCATCTCCCGGACCTGCCCTTTAATCAAAACGTCAACCACCGCATGCCCGGCACATACTACGTCATATAATGAAGCTCCCATCATCTTCCTCCCGTGCTTTTCCTGCTATTATTCCATAAGAATCTTAAAAAATCTGTAGGCTCCATTTTCAACCGGCACATCAAAAACCTTCCGGACCGGTTCTTTGGCAGCCTCCACAACATCAAACCTTCTGACCGGGCCTGGCTTAATGGCAGATGGTTCTATGATCTCTCCTGTATCAATATCCTGCAGGGCTCTCACGCCTTCTCCTTTTGTGACCAGTTTTACATCCTCCGGATAAGGTCTGAGTGAAACCACTCCGAATACATTATTGTCATAAAGGAACATGGAATGTTTAGCCTTTGATTCCATATACAGAGGCAGTTCAGGCGCTGCACTTTTAGCAATATATCCTGTCACCTCCGGCGGAAGGAAATAAAGATCACTGAAATTATCCGGCACATTCAGCGTATACATGCATCCGTCACCATAGCAGTCACTGAGCAGCAGCGGGAAATTACATTCGCCTGCCACCATTGCAGCCTCACACCATGTGGCGTTTGTCCGGTATTCAAGTACTTCCAGGCTCACAGGCTCATCTCCTGTATGATGGCTCTTTCTGTTAAGGGTGTAGGAGTCGATCCAGTATTCTCTGCCTGATACCCTTCTGTTCGTAAAGCGTATAGAAGTGAGATCCTTCATTCCCCTGTCGTAAGCTGCCCTTAAAAATCCTGTGGTAATGAGCGCTTTTTTGCCCAAGAGCAAATGCTTCTTTAATTTTTCCACCACATCAGGATCACAGGCTGCCCGTTCATCCAGGAAAATGCTCTCTGTCCGGCCGTCTGCTTCCCATTCCGGCACAGGTTCAAACGGTATTCCCAGCATCCCCATATACTGCATGATAAAATCTTCTCCCACAGACCGCAGAGGTTCATATGCCAAAAGCCCCTCAGGCACTCCTGCCTGGTCCAGGAAATTATCCATCCTCTCAAGTACAGGCGCTAATGGAGGCAGGGCCGGCGAACCTGTCAGTTCACTGAAATTGAAGAGCATCAGCTCCCTGGCTCCTGACAAAAGCGTAAAGCAGGCCTGGTCCACCCAATAGTTCAGATTTCCTGAGGAAAATCCCAGATCAATCCAGCCGCCGCCATTTCTCCCCGGGGCAGTCCGCTCCAGATAGCGGGGCAGGCTGTACGACAGATATCTTGGAAGATGCTGCTGGTCATATACCGTGTTCCTCGTTTCCGTCCCTGTAAAGATCCCTGCGAAGATGTCCTTCTGCCTGTCAGGACAGTAGCCTGTCTCCTGATAAGAATCATACCAGTTTGGATATTTGATGATCACTCTGCACTTAGGATTCACCGCAGCCGCCTGTTCTGTAACTTCCCGTGCAACCTCTTCCATGAGCGCGGTGCGGTACTCTTCCCAGCTTTTCGCACCTTTCTTTTCAATACATCTCTCACATCTGCATGCTGTAAAAAAGAAATCATCCAAAATTATCTCATCGAACTCTTCCGCCGCATACTTTACAATTTCCAGATATCTTTTTCTGTAAGCCGGCTCCGAATAACAGAGCACGTCAAATATGCTGTTTTTCTTCATTCCTTCAACACTCAGTGTGGAAGTTATGCCGCCTGCCACCTTTATCCCATTCTCCTGAAATTTATCCTTAAACTGTCTTAATTTCTCACGCGGGATATCAAAAGGTCCGCGGTGCACTTCCAGATATACTTTATCCAGGGGCACATATCTGTTAAAATAATCGATCCCCTTTTGGATATCATTTGCATCAGCCTCTGATAAAAAATTTGCATGTGCATAAGAAGCTATTTTGAAATTCCGAAATCTGTCCATATTGTTCTCCCGTTTCTGAATGGATGTCATTATTACCGCAGGCAGCCTGCCAGGCGGACATGCATGCATGTCCGTATGGCGTCTGCCATGTGGCTTGCTGCTTTTTTATTCCTCTCCTGTCCCGAAGGAATCCAGGATCGTAATTACCTTATCATTGATCTCATTCATGATATCTTCGACAGGTTTATCTGTTCCAAGAACCATACTGCATGCCTGGGATGTAAGTAATTCTCCCTGAATAGAGTTCATTGCCGGAAATGCGTTCTCAGACGGATAATTTAAAGGTACGGATACTGGCAGAACCTTCTCGATCAGAGCTGCTTTGAATTTATCCTGTGTAAATACATCAAGTGTATATTTTGTCCTGAGTGCCGGGAATGCTCCCATGCCGCCCTCTGTCCACAATGTATCTGAATTCTCCAGCCACCATCTGATAAACATCTTAGCTTCGTCCGGATGCTCTGTCTGCTGGTAAGCCATGATCCCGTTGCAGCCCATAATAGAAAGGCTTGTTCCGCTCGGTGCTGTGAGAGGTGCAAGAAGTTCTACATTGTTATAGAATTCTTCGCCCTGGTCTTTAATAGAATTTGCAAAATCTGCGCTGGTTGGAATAAATGCTGCTTTTCCCTGAAGGAACAGTTTCTGTGCTTCTGCTGCTGTATATCCTGCGCTTCCCGGTGCAATAACTTTTTCTTCTGACAGTGTCCTGAAATATTCCAGAGTTTCTTTTACGCCGTCTGATGTGAAAGCAGCCTGCTTATTTTCATCTATAAAACTAACCCCATTGTTAATAAGGAAAATATTCAGCGGCCATGCGCCTGCACTTTCAATTGCCATTCCATAGAAATCACCGTTTGAAAGCTGCTTGCATGCGTCAAGTAATTCATCCCAAGTAGTCGGTACAGGGATATTATTCTCTTCAAGAATATCTTTTCTGTAGTAGATACATTTTGGGTCCAGATTCCATGGCATTGCTACCTGATGGCCGTTCTGTACGAACTGTTTCATAGCTGTCTCTTCGAAGTCAGCGCTTCCGTCAGCCTTCATCTCTTCCATCAGATCATCCAGCGGAAGGATCTCGCCCATTGCATCAAACTGGAACGGTGAATAGCCTGAACCTGTGCTCACATCAGGAGCATTCCCTGAAGTGATGGCCACATTAAAGGTCTGATAATCTCCATCCCATGGCACTGATGTATAATTAACCGTTATCCCGGGGTGCTCTTCATTAAAACGTTTAACTAATGCCTGTGCTGCTTCCTGATATGCTACAGACCCCCATGGCATATCCCAGAATTCCAGCACTACATCGCCGTCTTCTGATGCTTTTGTCTTGGCAGCCTCTGTCTCTTCCTTGGCTGCTGTCTCAGGCACTGCTGCCTTTTCTGTATCTTTTCCGCTTCCGTCTCCGCATGCGGCCAATGATAATGCCATAGTTCCTGCTAATAATACACTAAATAATTTTTTAACTGTTTTCCTTCTCATAATAAGTTTACCTCCTGATTTTGTGTGTTCTTAATTGTCCGGCGCCTTTATAGTTACATGCCCTGCAATTCTTCCGGATCGTTTTATGGGACGCGCCTAACCCTTCACAGCCCCCGCTGTTAATCCTGCAACTATATACTTTTGCATGAATATGATAAATAACATTGCCGGTATGATCGCCAGCACTGATGCTGCCATCAGGGAACCCCAGTCCGTATCGAACTGCAGAATAAATGACTGCAGGCCGACAGGCAGTGTTTTTACTTCCGCTGATTTGTTAATGACATTTGCCATCATATATTCATTCCACGCTCCTATAAAGGCATAGATCATGATGGATGCAATTCCGGGAAGAGAAAGCGGTACAGCCAGCTTGCAGAAAGACTGGAACACTGTACATCCATCTATCTGTGCAGCCTCTTCCATTTCTACCGGAATGCCTTCAAAAAATCCGCTTATCATCCATGTACAGAATGGTATGTTGAAAGCTATGTAGATCAGCGAGATTCCCAAGAGTGAATCAGATAATCCCACTTTTATGAATACAAGAACTAACGGGATCATCAGCAGTACTGCGGGAAACATCTGCAGAATCAAAAACAGCTTTGAAAAATACCTGAATGCGCGGATATGGCGCTGGTATCTGGCTATGGCATAGCCCGCCAGACAGCTTGTGATACCGACAACGACTGCTGTAAGGACGGCGACTACCACGCTGTTCCTCACATAAGTCAGAAATGGCGTCCTGTTAAGCACATTTCTGTAATTCTCCCAGGTAAAAACTTCCGGGAATATGTTATTATTGTTCAAAATCTCCCTTGTGCTCTTAAATGAAGAACCTACCATATTTATAAGGGGCAGGCTGATAAACAGCACAATAATCGTCAGCAGCAGGTAAAAACCAATTGTCTTGAATATCCGTTTTATTTTCATTTTATATTCCTCCTTTCATTAGTCTTCTTTCCGGTTCAAAACATACTGATATAGGGAAGACAGAACAATCATAAACACCAGCATAACTAATGCGATGGCTGAAGCATATCCCATCTGGTTTCGGAAAAATGCTGAATTATACATGTAGATGGATATATTTGATGTGGCGCTCGCCGGTCCGCCTTTTGTGAGCAGAAACACTGTTTCAAAATTGTTAAAGCTCCAGATCATGATCAGGACTGTGGATGTGATACTTACCGGCTTGATCATGGGCAGTGTGATATTTTTAAACCTCTGGAATGCGTTTGCTCCGTCCATCGAGGCTGATTCATAAAGCTCCTTCGGTATATTCTGCATGGCAGCCATCAGAACCAGCAGCATAAAGGGGAAGGATTTCCAGGTATTTACAATCACTGTGGATATCTTGGCCATAAACGGCG
Organism: Murimonas intestini; assembly: GCF_024622195.1. NCBI lineage: Bacteria > Bacillati > Bacillota > Clostridia > Lachnospirales > Lachnospiraceae > Murimonas > Murimonas intestini. The sequence continues at coordinate 401,916 of NZ_JANKBI010000002.1, read as the reverse complement.
TTGCCAAAAATAAAATCGGTTCCTTTATAATTCCAAGCTTCAGAAGAGTCAGGTTTATCATACCTGTCTGGTCATTCAGCATCCACAGCCACATATTGGAAGCTACAACATTTGGTATTACCCAAGGGAGAAGCATGATCGCCCTGAACAGCCCTTTTCCCTTAAATTCCCTGTTCAGCAGCAGAGCCAGGGCCAGTCCTATTAAATAGATCAAAACCACGGAACTTACTGCAAAAAATATGGTAAATCCCAGTGCCGAAATAAATTCTTTGTCCTTGAAAATATCTATGATATTCTTCAGTCCGACAAACTTAGCCTTCTGCGGATAAAGAAAATTTGTATTTGTGAAGCTAACCAGAATTCCCCTGACCAGCGGATAAACCGTCACAAGCAGCACTATCAGAGTGGCCGGCATCACGAACAGATACCCTTCTGCCGCCGTTTTCCTTTTTTTCTTTTTCATGTCATACCTCCATTTCCTTTACTTTTTTACAGCTCCGGTAGAACCCCGGATCAATAATTGATGTTCCACATACACCTGTCTCTCAGACAGTTCTTTTCCTCCCAAAATATCAAGAAGCATTCCCATGGCTCTTTTCCCCATTATGTAATTTGACTGGTTTACTGAGGATATTTTAGGTTCTGTCATAGATGCCATCTCGATATCATCAAAACCAAAGATAGATATGTCTGCCGGAACACCGAATCCCATTTCTTTCGCTACATTCACAGCCGCGATCGCCATAATATCTGAGATAGCAAATATGGCTGTGGGCCTGTCCGGCATTGAGAGCATTCTCCTGACTACTGCTCCGGCACTGTTGTAGCTATAATCAGAATCTGCATAAGCTATGATTGAATTATCCTGTTCTATGCCGGCTTCTGCCAGAGCATCCTGATATCCTTCAAGCCTGAGTACAGAAGAAACTGAGTTGTTCACACTTCCTATAAATCCAACTCTTGTATGCCCCATATCCAGCAGATACTTTGTCACCTGATATGCTGCCAGCCTGTTATTGATGGATATCCTTGGAAGATCCAGTTTTTCATTGTAATCCCCGCATTGAAGCACCGGATATTGTTCACACAGATTTACGATCTCGCGGTCCTGCGGCTCACTTGCCAGGAAGACTGCCCCCTCAGCCTGCCTTGTAGCAATCAGGTTCATATACCTCTTCTGGGCGTTAGTCTGAAACTTCGTCGGGCAGATCATAATGTTATATCCATTGTTCATAGCGATCTCTCCCATGCCGTCTACAATCTGTGAAAAAAATGGATTTGATATGCTCGGCAGAATAATAAGGATCATCCTGCTCTCCATCTTCCTTAAATTACGTCCTAACGCGTTTGGATAAAAATTCAGTTTTTCCATAGAAGCTTTTATTTTCTGTACAGTTTCTGGTCTGACTTTATCCTGGTTATTGATTACTCTGGATACAGTGGCGATGGATACATCTGCGTCTCTTGCGACATCTTTGATTGTAATTTGGTTTTTGTTCATCTCAATCTCCCTTTTACGTTATTAACGTTTACATTTTTTCCTTATTTTACCACACCCTTCCTATTGATTACCAGAGTATTTATTTGTGTAAACGTTTTTATTTATCCTTATTATAACAGCAATGTTTTTATTTGCAAGTCTCAAAAACTGCTAAATTTCCCATCATATTTCTATGAAAAACTGCTAACGCCCCATTTATTTTCTACAAAATAGCTAAACCAAGGAATGTAAACGTTTATATTTGCTTTTATTTCTTAGTTATTTTGCATATACCCCCCTTGGATATCCTCTATTTCAATCAAATATTTATTTTTCTATATTGTAAACGTTTTTATTGGCCGGATGGAGTTTGCTGCCGGTTACTATTCACATGTCACCGTCCCGCGAGGTGTTTTCGTGCGTATTTTGCACGAAAATCCCGAGGGTTGCAGCGCGAAATGGCGCTTTTGGCCGTTTCTGTGCATCGCGAAGCGTGTTACTGGTCACGGAGTGAACAGTAACTGCTGCCGTGCCAGACTTTGAGTTATACCAGGTTTAGCTTGCAATATTTATCTGATAATATTAGAATTGAATAAGAAACTTTGCTTTAGCCTATTAGAAAAGGATGGTATTAGAATGGATGGGAAAATGAAGGTATGCGTATTAACCGGAAAACAAAGTCTGGAATGGATAGAGAGGGAAATCCCCAAACCCGGACCGGGTGAACTGCAGATAAAATTAGAATATGTCGGCGTGTGCGGTTCAGACCTGCATTTCTATCAGGAAGGACAGCTGGCTAACTGGAAGCTGAACGGCCCGTTGGCCCTGGGTCATGAACCGGGCGGCGTTGTATCTGCCATCGGCGAAGGTGTGGAAGGCTTTCAGCCAGGTGACAGGGTAGCCCTTGAGCCTGCAGTTCCATGCGGGAAATGCGAAGACTGCAGAAAAGGAAACTATAATTTATGCCGGAATATTAAAATGCTGGCAATCCCCGGAGAAAGAGACGGCGTCTTTGCAGAGTACTGCGTACATGATGCCAGCATGTGCTATAAGCTGCCCCAGAATGTGAGCACTATGGAGGGCGGCCTCATAGAGCCTCTCAGTGTCGGACTTCATGCCACAGAACTGTCAAATGCAAAAGTCGGTGAGACAGCTATTGTCCTTGGCAGCGGCTGCATAGGCCTGTGCACTGTGATGAGCCTCAGGGCCAGGGGTGTCAGCCAGATATATGTGGCTGACGTTCTGGATAAACGCCTGGAGAAGGCAATGGAAGTGGGCGCCACAAGAGTATTCAACAGCAGGAAAGAAAGTATTGAAGAATTCGCCAAAACTCTTCCCGGCGGCGGAGCTGACCAGGTATATGAATGTGCCGGGAACCGTATCACTACACTGCAGACATGCCGTCTGATCAGGCGTGCCGGGAAGGTAACACTTGTAGGCGTGTCCCCTGAGCCCGTGCTTGAACTGGACATAGCCACATTAAATGCCATGGAAGGCACCATCTATTCTGTGTACCGCTACAGGAACCTGTATCCGAAGGCAATAGAAGCAGTCTCTTCAGGTGTGATCCCACTGAAGAAGATCGTGTCCCATACCTTTGATTTTAAAGACTGCATAGAGGCCATAGAGTACAGCCTTGAGCACAAGGGCGAGGTTATCAAGTCTGTAGTTAAATTTTAGCCGGTTCCGCCGTGGGCAGAAAAAGAAGGATGTCTGCGTATGGCATCGCGGATCATACATTTGGCTGCCGGTCATTCCAAAATAATGCAGAACGTACAAAATCCGGACTCATCGAGTCCGGATTTGTATTTATTAGTGGAGCTGAGGGGAATCGAACCCCTGTCCGAAAGCCTATTCATTGCAGCTTCTCCCATCGCAGTCATTATTTTAACATTCCCTCCGCCCGGCGCCTAATGACAGGCTTCGGACTTTAGTAGCTTCATAAGTTCTTTTATCCCCTCAAAGCTTTGGAGATAAAGTGCCCCGCATTATTTGATGCCGGTTGCTTAAGCTGCGAGAGACTTAAGGCCGACAGCAGCCACTAGGCTACGTACGCTAAATTTTCGTCTGCGTTTATATTTAAGTTTCCGGTTTACTGCGCGGTCCCGGCCCGCGGATGGCTACCACAATTGCAAAACCCCCGTCGAAACCAGTACAACCCCTGATCAAATCAAGCTTACTGTCTTGTTCAAAACAGATGTACAGGTTCACAGACAATGGAATTTAACAACCTACCAGCATAACTTGCAGCAAATAACTAAATGTTATACTAGAGCTGTATTTTACCTGATATTTTTCCTTTTGTCAAGGGGCATAAAATTAATCCAGACCAAGGATCTCTGACAACACTTCAATGATGATCTCATTGGTACAAGATTTCACATATCCCATCATGTTTAGCAGGATTTCGTCATTTTTCTGGGCTTCTGTAAGCTCTTCATTATGCTTTACCTGGTCCAGGAGCATAACCAGCTGAGGTGTCAGCTCCTCATATGTCTCCACAGTTGTCTGGGTGACAAGTTTCGATAATTCTTCTTTTGATGTCGGTATCATATATTTCCCCTTTGAGTGTTTAATATAAAGTTTTAATATAGATTTTTTACTTTGAAATCTTTTTCTGCCTCACGCCTCTGGTCCTTCTTTGCGATATCCTGGCGCTTGTCATAGAGCTTCTTACCTCTTGCCAGCCCTATCTCCACTTTCACAAGACTGCCTTTGAAGTAAACCTTCAGCGGCACCAGAGTATATCCCTTTTCAGCCATCTTCCCGGCCATCTTATTGATTTCATACTTATGAAGCAGCAGCTTCCTGATGCGGAGGGGATCTTTATTAAAGATATTTCCCTTTTCATATGGGCTTATATGCATCCCGTATACGAATACTTCTCCCTTTTCTATCCTGATAAAGGATTCCTTAATGCTGCATTTTCCCATGCGCAGGGATTTTACTTCAGTACCGTGCAGTGAGATGCCCGCCTCATAAGTATCTTCTACAAAATAATCATGGTACGCTTTTTTATTGTTGGCAATCAGTTTGACAGATTGTGCTCCCATACTCTTCTCTCCTTTTCCCCTAAATCATGTTTGAAAATCATTTCAGGTTATGGCTGTTCTTCCTCATCCTCAGCGGCCATCTCAAAATCAACAGACCTTGTATGCTTATCAGCGCCCAGAACACGTATCCTGACCTTCTGTCCCAGCTTATAGACCTTTCCGGTGTCTACGCCGAACATCTCATGTGTCTCCTCTCTGTAATAATAACGGTCATCATACATATTTGTCACATGTATCATGCCCTCTATTGTATTAGAGAGCTCCACATACATTCCCCATGAGGTAATGCTGGAAATCACGCCTTCAAATGTCTCACCAATATGATTTTCCATATACTCTGCTTTTTTAAGCTTCTCAGTCTCACGCTCTGCCTCATCGGCCCGTCTTTCCAGCTTGCTGGACTGATCAGCCACAGTCTGCAGGATGCTCTGGTAATGCTCTATACGTCCCTCATTCATTTTTCCCCTGAGGTTTTCCTTGATGATCCTGTGGATCTGCAGATCCGGATACCGCCTGATCGGTGAAGTAAAGTGGCAGTAGTAAGGCGCCGCCAGGCCAAAATGCCCGGTACATTCCACTGTATAACTGGCCCGCTTCATAGACCTCAGTGTAAGACGGCTGATAAGTGTCTCCTCAGGTGAGTCCTCTATTCTGGCAAGCAGCTTCTGCAACTCCTTTGGGTGGATCTCATCCCTTGTGTTTTTAATGGCGTATCCAAAGTTGTTGATGAATAAAGCCAGCTGCTGTATCTTTTCAGGATCAGGATTGTCATGGGTCCTGTATACAAACGGCAGCTCCTGCCAGTAATAGTCCTGCGCCACGGTCTCATTTGCTATGAGCATAAAATCTTCGATGATCTTTGTGGCCACATTTCTGTCATAGGGTTTGATCTCCAGAGGATGCCCCTCTTTATCTAGGATTATCTTTGTCTCAGGAAAATCAAAGTCAATCGATCCCCTCTGCCGCCTTTTTTTCCTCAATATTGCCGCCAGCTCCTGCATCATCTCAAACATTGGGACAAGCTTCTCATACTTTGCAGTTTCTTCAGGATCTCTGTCCTCCAGTATCTTTTTGACGCTTGTGTAAGTCATGCGCCGGTCAACTTTGATCACTGTCTCTGCTATCTGGTGCCCTGTCACATTTCCTTTGCCGTCTATATCCATTATACAGGACAGAGCCAGCCTGTCCACCCCCTCATTTAAAGAGCAGATGCCGTTAGACAGCTTATGGGGAAGCATGGGAATGACCCGGTCAACCAGATAAACGCTTGTCCCGCGCTTCAGCGCTTCCCGATCCAGAGCACTGTTTTCCTGGACATAATTAGATACGTCAGCTATATGCACTCCCAGATGGTAAATATCCCCCTCTTTTGTCAGAGAGACTCCGTCATCCAGATCCTTTGCATCTTCACCGTCAATAGTAACGATCTGCCAGTCTCTGATATCCATCCTGCCAGCCATATCCGCCTCACTGACCTCGTTAGATACATTTTCCGCCTGATGCATGATCTTGTCGGAAAACTCCACCGGCAGATCATATGCATAGACGATGGACAGGATATCTGTGCCAGGATCATTGATATGCCCGATGATCTTCTTTACTTTTCCTTCCGGCTTCTTATTTTTGCTGCCATAATCAGTGATCTCCACAAGGACCTTGTGCCCGTCAACAGCGCCTTTTGAGCGCTCTATGGGAATAAAGATGTCTCTTGTAAATTTAAGGCTGTCCGGCACTACAAACCCAAAGTTTTTACTTTTCTGATAAGTTCCCACCACCTCAGTGATGCCCCTTGCCAATACTCTGACAACCTCGCCCTCACGGCGCTTGCCAGGCTTTCCGGAAACAAGAGCCACCTGCACAGTGTCCTGATGCAGAGCGCCGTTTACCCCTGATTCAGGGATAAATATATCTTCCTCTGCGCCCTCTATCTCTACAAACCCAAATCCCTTCTGATTTCCTATAAAAGTACCCACCAGAACAGGGGATTCCAGCTTTTTATATTTTCCTCTTTTGCTGACCTCTATTTTCCCCTCTTTGACAAGCTCATCCAGCACTGCCTGCAGGCTGGGCCTCTCCTCTTTCGTAACCTGCAGAAGTATGGCCAGCTCCTTGACTTTCATGGGGATATAATGCTCGTCACAGATAAGGTCATAAATTACTTTCTTTCTCTTTTCAAATATATCTTCTTTCATTTTCACTCACTTTCTTAATTTTCTATAGAATAAAAAACACTCTTGCATGGTTACAAGAGTGTCTCACATTCCTTAAAAATTCAGGTTCAGTATCACTGACAATACGATGAAGCCAATTGCCAGATATTTTGTAGCTTTTACCAAAGCTCCTTCCATGGAGCGTCCTTTATTTTTTCCCCAGTATGTCTCTGATATACCTGCGATGCTTCCAAGTCCGGCGTCCTTGCCTTCCTGCATAAGCACAATAACGGTCAACACAATACAAACCAGTATGAAGATAACGGTAAGAATACCTCTTAAAATTTCCATGAACCACACCTCCTATGTCATTAAACCTCATTTAGTTTACCACAGCAGGATATAATTGTCAATTAAATTATATCCAATTTTACTATTAATATACCTGACTCAGTTCCCTTTCAGCCCCATATCAAACAGCTCTAATGTCTCTTCTGTCAGTTTATCATCTGCCTTGCTCTGCAGCAGCAGGTTTATCAGTCTTTCGTACCTTGCTTCTCCCTGGATGCGTTCTCTCTCAGATTCCAGAAACGGCTTTACTGCAGCCTGCATGGATGGCACGTCAGGCTGGGACACTGCCGACTGGATCAGCTCCTGTCCGGCTCCCAGTATCCTCATCATAAGCCCGCACGCATAGCAGTACTCACCGCCTGAAATGATAGGGCTTACAGATCTGCATGTCATTTTAGTCTCTACGGCAGTCTTTACGATTTCTTTTACCACCAGATACACTTCCTTAATAAATAATAATTTAAGAAGGCCCTGCACATTTATTGTCTCCCTGTGCAGAGCCTTTTGACTCTTTTTATTTTCTGATCAGCAGAGATTTTCCTGTCATCTCTTTGGGCTGCTCCATTCCCATCAGTTCAATCAGGGTAGGCGCGATATCCGCAAGCACGCCGCCTTCTCTTAAGGTGTAGGACGGGTCAGCATTTACAAGGATAAAAGGAACAGGGTTTGTAGTGTGGGCTGTAAACGGTTCTCCAGTCTCGTAATCCACCAGCTGTTCTGCATTTCCATGGTCAGCACAGATAAACATCTGTCCATCCACCTCTTTGATTGCCTCTACAGCTCTGCCAACACAGCCATCTACAGCTTCAATTGCTTTCACTGCCGCATTTTCGATACCTGTATGTCCTACCATATCCGGATTTGCAAAGTTGATGATGATCACATCATACTTTTCTGATTTGATGGCATTTACAAGATTATCGCATACCTCATATGCGCTCATCTCAGGCTGCATATCGTATGTGGGCACCTTCGGGGACTTTACAAGAATACGTTCCTCCCCTTCATTTGGCTCCTCTACCCCGCCGTTAAAGAAGAATGTAACATGTGCATATTTCTCTGTCTCCGCGATCCTGGCCTGTTTTAAATTGTTTGCAGCCAGAAATTCACCAAATGTATTTGTTATCGCTGTCTTGTGGAAAGCGACCTCTTTATTCGGGATCGTCTCATCATACTCTGTAAAGCATACATAACATGTCTTAATTCTGCTGCCTCTCTTGAAGCCGTCAAAATCATCACTGCAGAAGGTGCGTGTGATCTCTCTTGCCCTGTCAGGGCGGAAGTTAAAGAAGATAACGGAATCATCATCCTGGATGGTTGCCACAGGAGCGCCGTTCTTCACCACTACGGTAGGGATCACAAACTCGTCATTCTTTCCATCATCATATGACTGCTGCACTGCTGCCACTCCGCTGTCCGCAGTATGTCCGATGCCCTTTACCATGGCATTGTATGCCAGTTCCACGCGGTCCCAGCGGTTGTCACGGTCCATAGCATAGTAACGTCCCATAACTGATGCGATCTCACCAACGCCGATCTCCTGCATCTTGTCAGAGAGCTGCTGTACATAATCTTTTCCTGAGGCCGGCGGTGTGTCACGTCCATCCAGGAAGCAGTGTACATAGACTTTACTGAGGCCTTCTTTCTTTGCCAGCTCTAAAAGCGCATACAGATGTGTGTTGTGGCTGTGTACCCCGCCGTCAGAGAGAAGTCCGAACATATGCAGGGATGTTCCTTTATCCTTAGCATTCTTAACAGCATCCAGAAGGGCAGGATTCTTAAAGAAATCTCCGTCCTGGATCTCCTTTGTGATCTTTGTCAGCTCCTGATATATGATACGCCCTGCTCCCATATTCAGGTGGCCTACCTCAGAATTTCCCATCTGTCCGTCAGGAAGCCCTACTGCCATTCCGCTGGCATATCCCTTAACAAAAGGATATTCCTGCATCAGTTTATCCATAACAGGAGTCTTAGCCTCTTTAACCGCATTGCCCTCGGTCTTTTCATTAAGGCCATAGCCATCCAGGATCATTAAAACAGTTGGTTTCTTGCTCATTTCGATTTCTCCTTTATTTTATGAAATTAGGCTGCCTTGCGGCATGCCGCTTACTGTACTGTACCTTGTTTACAACTACTTATTGTACATGATTTCACAGCATCCGTCAATTCACAACCCAGGGAAAATATGGAGGAAAATTCTAAAAATTTTAGTAACAGCCGTCAATATACCCTGATGACAGCCGGGATTTCTTTAACCATGGACATTCCTTTAAATATTGTTAGAGAATCATTCAGATGACGCTCCCTCACCTTGTCTGTGATGACCACCAGCTCAGCGGCATCATTTTTCTTCTCTTTCTGGACTATCCTTGCTATGCTGACACAATTATTGCCGAACACACTTGCTATGCTGGCCAGGACTCCGTAGCGGTCCTCCACCTGCATCCTGATAAAATAACGGCTCTCTATCTCTTCCATCTTCTTGATGGGAAGCTCTTTGTAGCAGGTACAGCTGATGCGCCCATTGCAGCCGAATCTGATATTGCGCGCGATCTCAAATATGTCCCCAACCACTGCACTGGCAGTAGGCATCTCGCCTGCTCCCCGCCCGTAGAACATAGCGTCATCTACTGCGTCTCCATGGACAAACACTGCATTGAAGGAATCGTTGACAGATGCCAGGGGATGCGTGCTGGGTATCAGCATGGGATGAACCCTGACCTCTATCCCCTCCTGTGTATTTCTTGCCACCCCCAGCAGCTTAATGTCGCAGCCCATTTCTTTGGCATATCTGATGTCAGTTGCTGTGATCCTGGTGATACCTTCTGTATATACATCGCGGAAGGTTACACGTGAATTGAAGGCGATGGAAGCCATGATCGCCATCTTTCTGCCTGCATCCAGCCCCTCCACATCCGCCGTGGGATCGGCTTCCGCATACCCAAGCTCAGTAGCCAGAGAGAGGGCCTCATTGAATTCCATCCCCTCTGAAGTCATCTTTGTCAATATAAAATTCGTAGTCCCATTTACAATGCCAATGATCTCCGTCAGATGATTCCCTGCCAGAGACTGTTTGAGCGGGGAGATGATCGGAATCCCTCCTGCCACTGCTGCCTCAAAAAGCAGATCCTTCTGGCTCTGCTCTGCCATATCAAAAAGCTCCCTGCCGCTCTCCGCCATAAGGTCTTTATTTGCAGTCACCACATTCTTGCCCGCTGCCAGTGCCTCCATCATATAAGTTCTGGCCGGTTCCATGCCTCCCATGACTTCAACGACGATCTCAATACTTTCATCGTCTAAAATTTCTTTCCAGTCATTTGTAAGTACAGACGGGTCGTCCACCTTCAGCGCAGCCTTCTTAAGATCTCTCACAAGGATCTTTTTCACTGCAAGCTCTGCGCCTACCTTGCGCGGTATCTCCTCCTCCTGCATTTTTAAAACCTTATAAACACCTGTGCCCACTGTTCCAAGCCCCAAAAGTGCAATATTGATCTTTTTTGCTTCATTCATTTAACCTTACCTCACAGTCCTGAAACTGTCCTTTCGCGTTTATCTCTACAAAGATTATACGCTCAGTGCCGCTTTCAGGCAAGCGTTACAGGTAACTTTATCCCCCTGCGGGCATCCCATACCTGAACTTTTCCAGGCATCCGTGCTTTGCAGGTGAGAGTATACTCTCCCAGTTCTCCGTCCTTCCATTCCATATCAAGGCTGAAGCCGCCTCTCAGCCTCATCCCGCGTACACTTCCGCTTTTCATCGATTCCGGAAGCGCCGGGAGAAGACGTATTTGATATCCGGATATCTTCATATCGCTGTCTATTACAGGCGAGGACTGGGCTGCCGCCTCCAGCATAAGGGCAGGCATCCCGCCGCTGATGTCTGTATTGAATATATCAGGGCCATAGTCATGTGAGGAAGCATAAGTCCTGTAATAATTATTTTCTGCCATGGACTTCACCATAACATCAACCATACTGGCGTCACCCAGGTGGGCTGCTGCCATGCCGGCCTGTACAAGGCCAAACGCCATAGTGCCCTGCTCCTTCTTCTTATGCTCCATCTTCAATTCATACGCACGCCTGCAGGCATCCAGCACTTTCTGGTCCTCATACCAGGGAAGGTCATAGTAGAGCATATACAGATGTGAAGAGTGGCGGTGGTCGTATCTGTCCTCAAGGCCGTCCGCCGCCCATTCTTTCAGCGCTCCGTCGCTGTTTATCCTGTACGGCGGCATTTTTGCCATTATACCTTTCCATTTTTCAATTTCACCTGTATTGATCCCCAGTGTACTGCACCCCACGATCAGATTCATAAACAGCTCTTTCGCCGCCGCTATATCCATGGAAGCATTGAAGCACGCTGCATTTTCCCTCCCCATAGGAGTATTTTCCGGAGAATAGGAGGGCGAAAATACCCAGTGCCCGGTCTCATCTTCAATGAGATAATCCTCATAGAACAATGCCGCCTCCTTCATAAATGGCAGAGCCCTCTCTGCAAAGAACCTGTCATCACCTGTATACAGCCAGTAATCATAATAAAAATGTGCACACCATGCGGCCCCTGCAGTCCAGAATACCATAGGCCATGTCTCATCAAAATGGAAGTCCAGCCCTGAATCACTTGTCCTGCTCGGGATATGGATCCCTCTGCATCCATACAGTATCCTGCTGTTTCTTCGGTAATCCTCCATAAGAGATTCCTGATATTTGAAATAACTCTCCATCCCTTCAAAATCACCGCTGGGAAGCAGTCCCAGGACCGCAGTCTGCAGATTTCCATTCTGAGTATAGTCAGATGACCAGCCTCCGTCATAAGTACCTGTCCATACCCCCTGCAGATTCGGCGGCATTTCCCCGCTTGATGACAGTATGGCATAGCGCCCTGCATGCAGGATAGTCTCCAGATGTTTATTGTCCAGCTTCACTTCCAGACGCCCAAACCGCTCGCCGTGTATTTCCAGATGTCTTTCCAGCAGCTCCCCGTACTCCCGGCAAAGCAGCCTTTGTATAGAAGCAGCCTCTTTTTCCAGTATCTGCTCTGCCTTATCCATGTCATTTATGGGTATCACCTTAGCCAGCAGAAGGGCGCTTTTTGCACTGCTGATGCATAATGCTTCTGACTCAGCCCTGATTTTCCCGTCTTCTGAAAAAGCATGGCACAGCACAGCATATCCGCTGTTTCTGCCGCGATATGCGCACAGATACCAGGCCCAGCCGTCTTGTACCCCCGCCTTTGGCAGAAGAAAATACTCTCCATTTTCCTGAGGGAACATGGGTTTTAATACCTTTCTGCCGTCTTTCCTGTAGGGGCGCTGTGAAAGCTTAATCCTCCAGCAGGCCGGACTGTCCGCCGTAAGCCTCAAGGCCATACAGCCGTCTGCTCTGGAATAAAAAGCCTTCCTGTCATAATTTGTCTTCCCGCTCCTGAATTTCACCCTGGCTTCCCCTGTGCTAAATTCCAGCTTTCTCATATAATCTGTGTACCCGCAGCAGCCCGCTGTCTCTATATGGAGAACGGCCCCAGGAATAAAGGGATTTGTCCATATTTTATCTTCTCTCCCCTCCTGCTGCCTGTACATATCAAGAATATGCCTGACGGCATCACCATATTTTCCTTTACTTAAAAGCTCTCTGATATATGGCAGTTCACCGGCCATAGGAATAGGCTGCAGGCCTATATCCACAGGTGCAAACAGGCGCTCATGACTGAAAATGATCTCCTCATTCTCCGCATCTCCCATGATAACTGCACCCTGGCTGCCGTTTCCGATCAGTGTCCCTTCCTCCCACCGCTCGGCGGGATATGGAAGTTCATATCCGTTTCCATTCTGAATCATAAAATCCTGCAGCATCTCAAATGCCCCTTTCTTTCGCTCGATAATGCACATACTCAAAGTCCCCGGCTCCGCCTGAAGGCCTGTTTTCCGTATTAAGTGACACAAGCGCCAGCCTGGCTCCTGTCCATGTCCCTCCAAAGAGTCTGAATCTCCCTGGAATATCAGTTTTTTCCCCGCAGACAAAATAACTGTAAGTACCATCCTCCGAGAGATCAAGTCCTATTTCAATCTTATTGCAAGCTTCTTCCATACTCCAGGCCACTTTCTCCTCCGCCTGCCCTTCTCCCTGCTTCTCTGTGACTTTTCCGGTTCTAAGCTCAAGGAAGTATTTTTCATTTCTGTATGCCAGCCCCAGATAAGAATACTCATGGCCGATCATCCCAAATCCGCAGAGATCACCATCTGCTCCGGGATGAAGCTCAAGCTTCACCGTCACCTCAAAGGCCGGGGCCTGGAGCAGCTGGCTACAGGCATTGGGTGCATACCAGAGCAGATTTTCTTCCCTGCGCACATTCCTGAAGGTATACAGCCGCAGATATCCCGGGCGTTCCAGAAGGGAATACCAGGAATCCACAGGGTTCGCCTGCCACTGCCACTGAAGCCCCAGCTGACACGTGTCAAAGTCATCGCTTATGGGAATGCCTGCCTGGTCACTGTCCGGCGGAACTTTACCGCTGACGGGAATGGCTGCCTGGCCGCCGTCCTGCAGCGCTTCCCCGCAGACAGGCATCTCCCATTCTGACACTGGTTCGCCTATCCCGTCACCGTTCTGCTCCTGACCTATAAAGGGCCATCCCTGTGCCCAGCTCACCGGCTGCAGGTGGCAGATCCTTCCGTAAGGTCCTCTGTCCTGGAAATGCAGGAAATATCCTGCCTCATCTTCCATCTCTATATATCCTCCCTGATGAGGCCCATTAATATCTGTATTTCCCTGGTGCATGACAATCCTGTAATCATAGGGTCCGTATATATTTTCTGACCGCAGTACTGTCTGCCAGCCATTTTCCACTCCGCCTGCCGGGGCGAATATGTAGTAGTACCCATCTCTCTTATACAGCTTTGGCCCCTCTATGGTGGGATTCGTCTGTACCCCCTCAAAGACAGTCACGGGCTCTGAGATTAATTCCTGTGCATCCGGCGACATCTCACATATAGAAATCTTATGCTTTATCCCGCAGCGGCTCTTCGCATATGCAAATGCCATATAAGCCTTTCCGTCATCATCCCAGAACGGACACGGGTCTATCCACCCCTTCACATGCCTGAGCGCTTTTATGGGAGACCACTGTCCAAATGGATCTCTTGTCTTAGTTACAAAGATCCCTTCGTCAGGCAGGGGAACGAATACATAGAACCAGCCTTTGTGGTACCTGATGGACGGCGCCCATGTACCGCTTCCGTGGGCAGGCACTTCATACCTGGAAAATGGCAGATGCCTCACACAGTAATTTACAAGGCTCCAGTGCACCAAGTCCTTAGAATGAAGCAGCGGTATCCCCGGCAGATAAGTAAAACTGGAAGCTATCATAAAAAAATCCTCCCCCACCCTGATCACATCAGGATCACTGTAATCTGCAAAGAGCACAGGATTTCTGTAGCTGCCTTCTCCTGTATCCGCCTTCCATAAATCATGGGCTGTCCTGGCCACAGCCCCCTTATATTTATCCATCTCTGTCATATCTCCTCCATTATCTTTCTGGTCATTGCCGGTAACAGTTCAGCCTTCCACTGTTCCGCGAGGTGTTTTCGTGCATAATGCACGAAAATCCCGAGAGCTGCAGCGCCAAAATGCTGTTTACAGCATTTTGTGTGCATCGCGGAGCGTTGTTATAGGTCAGACGGCTGCCGAATGGCAGATGGCTGAACTGTAACCATTGCGGCATCAGCCCTTCAGTCCGCTTGTAGCTATCCCTTCTACAAAATATTTCTGTGCCACAAAGAACAGAATGATCAGAGGCAGCACTGAGACGAAAGCCATAGCCATGATCTGCCCCCACTGCACATTTGCGTCTGAATCTATCGCTGTGCGAAGCGCCAGCGAAAGGGGATATTTATCCACGCTGTTGATATAGATCAGTGAATTGAAGAAATCGTTATATGTCCAGAGGAACTGGAACAGCCCTGCTGAAAACATTGCCGGCTTGAGCAGAGGAAAGAGTATGCTCCTGAACGTCCTGAATGTGCCGCATCCGTCTATATATGCCGATTCATCCAGCTCTCTGGGGATTCCTCTCATAAACTGGAGAAGCATATAAATGAAAAATGGAAAGCAGGCCAGCAGAGCAGGCACATAAAAGGGCAGATAAGTATTGAGCCAGCCAAATTTATTAAAAAGTGTATATCTGGGTATGATGATCACTGTATTTGGCAGCATCAGCGTGGCTATCAGGACAGCGAATAAAAACTTTTTCCCCGGAAATTTAAATCTTGCAAACCCGTAAGCTACCAATGCACAGGAGCCTACTGTAAATAAGGTGGTCGGAACTACGATCAGAAATGTGTTAATAAAATATTTCCCAAAAGTATATTTTCCTGTTCCCTGCCACCCCTTTATAAATGCATCCGGGCTCCAGGAACCAGGCAGCAGCTTCAGAGATCCGAAGATCTCACTGTTTGTCTTGAACGCTGCCAGAAACATCCAGATGACAGGATATACCATCACAACTCCCACTGCAGCGATCACTATGTATAAAATAATCTTGTTTAATCTCTTTTTTCGTTTTCCCATGATATCCTCCTTCTATTTTTAAGGCCATTCTGTTTTCTCCCTGACCTTTACTTAAAAATCTCCGCCGTCTTCATAGTACACCTTGCCTGATGAAAATCTGAAAAGCAGCAGCGTGACAACGAGGATCAGCCCGAAAATCACCCAGGATGTGGCGCTGGCGTATCCCATTTTAAAATAAGTAAAGGCGTCAGTATAAAGCTTCATGCCAAGTACATATGTCCCTTTGTTCGGCCCTCCTCCTGTCACTACAAAGGAGGATGTAAAGTTCTGCAGCGCCGTGATGGTCTGCATAATAATATTAAAGAAGATGATCGGTGATATCTGCGGCAGGGTGATATGAAAGAAACTCTTGACCTTTCCCGCCCCGTCTAGGGAAGCCGCCTCATAGAGGGATGCAGGCACCTGTTTTAAAGCCGCCAGGAACATTACCATAGAAGACCCAAACTGCCAGATCTCCAGAAGACAGATGGTCATGAGGGCTGTGGATGAATTGCCCAGCCACTGTACCTTGGGCAGATGAAGGGTTAAGAGAATGTTATTGATAGCTCCGTCATCCATAAACAGAAGTTTCCATAGTATAGCTACGGCAACGCTGCCTCCAAAAAGCGACGGCAGATAGTAAATTGTGCGGATAAGGCCGATCCTTTTTATGTTCTTATTCAGCAGCACAGCGATAAACAATGCCATCATAAGTTTTCCGGGAACAGTATAGAGGGTATAGACAATTGTCACCTTCAGTGAATTATAGAATTCCGGATCTGTCGTAAAGAGTTTGATGTAATTCTTCAGGCCTACAAATGATGGCTCATTAAAAAACTGGTAATCCGTAAATGAATAAAACAGGGAGCTTAAAAATGGATACAGCTGCAGCAGCAGGAATCCCAGCAGCCACGGCGCTATATAAACAAGCCCCATATAGTCGATCCTGCGGTATTTCTTCACTTTCGTTTTCTTTTTCATATTCTTCCGCCTTTCCTTTTTATGCCTCCAGGCGCTTCCGTGCCGGGGCAGAAAAAGGCTGCTATAAAGCAGAGGATCTGTTTCCATTTACTTTATAACAGCCCGTTTTAAAACCTAAACATTATCGTGTAAAGCACGTAAGGTGTATTACTTTTCAGAGAGGATATTCTCCAGCATGTCTATACCGCTTTCGCACGCTTCTTCCGGTGTGCTCTCACCAAAGCTTACACTCTCGATCATGGTCTTGATCACTGCCTCAACTTCAGAGTCTGTAGTCAGTCCCATCTCATTGATTCCATTCTTCTCCAGCCCCAGATTTACTGCTGTTGTTACCAGACTGCTGATAAGTCCTTTCTCCTCGCAGATCTGACGGGCGCTTTCTGTAGGCGGCACTGAGCGGAGATCTTTTAAGATAGCTGCTGCTTCCTCATTGTTGAAGAAATAATCCAGGAACATGACTGCTTCTTCAATGTGCTCACTTGATTTATTTACACACATGAGCTGCGGAGGATTTGCATAATATCCTTCATTTTTCTGTGCTTCTTTATCCTGCATCTCAGGCATGGACACAACCATGTATTCTGCATCTTCATTTGCGCTTGTGAGATTATTGATCTGGGATGCATTTGTCATAACAGCGACACATTCACCATTGATCCATTTCGGGTTAGTCTGGGGAGCGCCCTCAAAAGAAGCTGTCTCGCCTGCCGGCTGCACCACCCTGTCATCATAGAGTGATCTGATATATGACAGTACCTGTGTCAGCTCTTCCTCTGAGCAGCTCAGGCTCTTAGTCTCATCATTTACAAACGGTGTACCTGTTATCTGCATGATGTATGGGCGGAATACATTTGTTACCAGGAAGCTGGTATCTATATTCAGAAGATACATGTCACTGTTGTATTCCTGCACCTTCTTACCCATCTCTGTCAGGCCTTCCCATGTAACATCACCTGAAAAGTCCAGTCCGATCTCATCTGCCAGGGTCTTATTTACCAGCAGTGCCGTTGTCCCTATTCCGCTGGGCAGGCCCACAAGCTTGTCATTGTATGTACATGTATTTTCCAGATATTCCTCTGAAAATCCAGACAGATCGATATTGTCCTTATACTCATTAAAATCAATAAAGAAATCTCCCTTGCTCATAAAGCTTGGCATCCATCCCGGTCCATTCTGGATGATATCAGCAGCCTGGCCCCCTGCCAGAGATGTGGAAAGCTTTTCTAAGTATCCCTGGTCGCCCCCGAATTCAGGCTCAATAGTGATCCACGGGTATTCCTTTTCAAAGTTATCGATCACCTGGAGCGTCGCTTCATTTCTCTCATCGCCGCCCCACCAGCTGAACCTTAAGGTCACAGGTTCTTTATCCTCTGCACTGTCTGCTGCTTTTGCAACACTTCCTGCACCCCCCATAAATACGGAACCTGCAAGCATTACCGCCAGGCTGGCTGCCATTACACTTTTCTTTTTCATTTCTTATTACCTCCCGTTTGTTTTTTATGATTTGATTTTATCCGGAAACCCCATATTTTCCAATCCTTTGAATTATCATTTTTCTTCATTTCTTACTCTGTAAATCTTACCGTCCACATTTTTTACAATCTTTCTTCATTTTTTACGCTTTCCTTCTTCTCTCATGTTAACACGGTCTTTTTTATAGTATAATATGAACAGCAGCTTTTCTTGCAATTCTGAATTCCGAAGGAGAGAAATTTATGTATTCACTTATTATTGTAGACGATGAGATCAAAATCAGAGAGGGCCTCGTAAACCTGTTTCCCTGGGAGCAGAACGGATACCAGGTCACAGGGCAGTTCGCAAATGGTCTTCAGGCCCTGGAATATATCAAATCCCACAATGTGGATGTGGTGCTCACCGATATCCGTATGCCTGTCATGTCCGGCATCGATCTGAGCAGGCATCTGGCCAGCGATTATCCTGATCTGCCCTTTGTCTTTCTGACAGGATATCAGGATTTTTCTTACATGCACACTGCCATCCTCAATCATGCCTCTGACTATCTGCTCAAGCCTATAAAATATGAGGATCTCTACACCTGCTTCGAAAGGATCCGCCAGATCCTGGATGAGAGGCATCATGTAGACACCCAGGTCCACGGCGGCACCTCTTCCTATTATGGGAAAATTATTTCTGAAATCTGCAGCTACCTTCAGGAAAATTACCAGAATGCCACCCTGGAGGAAGCTGCATCCAGGGTCAATTTAAGTCCGAATTATCTTTCAAAGATATTTAAAGAAAAAGCCCATGTGGGTTTTTCTGAATATTTAAATGAGCTCAGGATGAAGAAAGCCGCTGAGCTGCTGTGTGATATTTCCTATAAACACTATGAGATTGCCTACCGCATCGGCTACGACAATCCCAAAAATTTTTCCAGAGCCTTTAAGCAGTATTATAAGATCTCACCCAGGGAATTCCGGGACAAATATCTACATTAGAAAAGGCAGGAACACTCATATGATGAAAAAATTCTTTTTGAAAAGGTGCAAATCCTTTTTCCTTATTATGCTCATCCCGATCATGATCCTCTTCTGCCTGTCCACAGTATTCATTTACATTGGCAGCAAGGACTCCATTACTCAGAAATCTGCAAATTCGCTCTCTATTATAAATGATAATCTGGACATTGTCCTTGGCACCTCAGCTTACCAGTATGAACTGCTGACTTATAACCCACGTCTTGTCCTGTCGCTTGAAAAGCTGCTCCGCCATAATACCTTCGAGTATACTGACGTCATTTTCCTGAACAGTGTAAAGACTTCTCTAAGCGCTATCGCCCAAGCCCACTCTTACATTGATTCCATCTACCTCTACCTGGATGGTTATGACAGCTACTTCTCCTCGTCTGACGGGATCGCAGATCTAAATACAACAAAGGATGAGGGCTGGTATGAGATGTATGAGACAGCTGACCTGGACAGCCGCATGTGGATCCAGAAAAGGGAATTTCAGGAATACACATACGCAGAACCGAAAAAATACATGACTATGTTCCAGCGGATGTCAAATATAAAAGGCGTCATCGTGGTAAATATTAATATCAAAAATTTTGAGACAGTACTCACAAATGCCGGCTCAGACGGCAATCTGCTGTTCCTCATGGATGAAGAGGGGCTGCCTCTGTGCAGCAATGACGCAGGCTCTCCCATAAAAGATTCTCTTGCTGAATATAAGGATTCTGCATTTTTATATTCCCCCGGCCCTTCTGATCCTAAATGGGTCAGTATTGAGGGAAAAAGTTATCTTCTCCAATCTCTCACCGCCGGGAAATACGGGGTCACTTTTCTCTCCCTTGTCCCCTTTGGACGTATAGCCTCCCAGCTTCTGCCCACCTTCCTGGTGCTGGCCGGAGCAGTCATTTCCAACTGTGTGATCTCTCTTCTTCTGGCATACTTTGTCACAAAACGGAATTTCCAGCAGATAGATGATATCATCCAGACATTTGATGAAGCAGAAAAGGGGAATATACCGAAGAAAAAAGAGACAGAAGTGAATGACGAATACGATGTGATATTAAATAATGTAATTGCTGTTTTCTTAAATTCCAGCTATCTGAAGCATCAGCTGGCAGAAAAACAGTACAAGCAGGAGCTCACTGAAATGGCCTCCCTTCAGCTGCAGATCAACCCGCACTTTTTATTCAACACCCTGCAGGCCCTTGATTTTGAGGCCTTAAGAATATCTGGCGGGCCTTCCACACTGAACAGGATGATACAGAATCTCTCTGACATCCTGAAATATTCCCTGGAAGATCCTGTCAAGCCCGTACTGCTTAAGAATGAACTGGATTATTTAAAAAAGTATGCGGACATCCAGAAACAGCGGCTTGGTGACAAATTTATCATTTACTATGAAATAGAAGAAGATCTGCTGGATTTCTCTGTATTCAGGCTGATGCTACAGCCCCTTGTAGAAAACAGCCTGAGCCACGGCGTCGCTCCCCTTGAGTCTACAGGCTGCATCAAGGTCCGGGCCTGCAGCAGAAAGGGATGGGCACATTTTACAGTCATTGATAATGGCATCGGCCTGACCAGGCCGGAAATCAAAGAAGTGTACAGCCGCATTCTGGATGAAAGCAGCCAGAACATCGGACTGACCAATATCAACCGCCGTCTGCTGCTCAAATATGGCCCGGAAAGCTCGCTGCACATTCAGAGCAAAAAGGGGATGGGCACCTGTGTCACCTTTAAGATCCCCATGCCATAAAGAGCTCCGCATATCCCAGGCCCTTTTACGAAAGAGGATATACGGAGCTCAAATTTCCCGAAGAGGGATTATGTGTTTCGTATCCATAATACGACTATTTTTGCGGGCAGTCAAGTAATTTATCTTCGATGACTCAAAGCAGATGATATAACCGCCGACAAAAAGGGATGCCGCAAAAAGCAGCATCCCCTGTCATCAGGCTGGTTCACAGCCCAATCACTATCAATTATTTATAATTTACGATCTTTCCGAAATCTGGTTTCAGAGAAGCTCCGCCTACAAGGCCGCCGTCGATATCAGGCTGTGCAAACAGTTCCGGAGCTGTAGCAGCATTTACAGATCCGCCATACTGGATACGGATAGCTTCTGCTGTAGCCTCATCATATACTTCAGCGATACACTCGCGGATACCCTTACATACTTCCTGAGCCTGCTCTGTTGTAGCTGTCTTTCCTGTTCCGATAGCCCAGATCGGCTCATAAGCGATAACTGCCGTCTTAGCCTGGTCAGCTGTAACTCCCATGAATCCTACCTTAACCTGCTGGCGGATGAAGTCCATTGTCACGCCCTGCTCTCTCTGCTCCAGAGTTTCGCCGCAGCACATGATCGGTGTGATACCATGCTCAAAAGCTTTCAGCATTTTCTTATTTACAGTCTCGTTTGTCTCTGCAAAATATTCTCTTCTCTCAGAATGTCCAAGAACTACATACTTTACGCCTGCATCTGTGAGCATTGCCGGAGAGATTTCTCCTGTATAAGCGCCTTTTTCTTCGTAGTACATATTTTCAGCGCCAACCTGGATGTTAGAGCCTTTTGCAGCCTCCACAACAGGAATGATGTCAATAGCAGGGACACAGAACACTACATCCACTTCTTCATTTGCTACTAACGGCTTTAATTCATTTACTAATGCAACTGACTCAGACGGAGTCATGTTCATCTTCCAGTTTCCAGCTATAATTTTTTTTCTCATGATACTATTCTCCTAATATTTTATTTTTCGGCTTGCCAATGGCTAAGTGCTCCAGGTTTACTTATCGTTTGCTGCTGCCACGCCCGGAAGCTCTTTTCCTTCAAGGAATTCCAGTGAAGCGCCGCCGCCTGTTGAGATATGTGTCATCTTGTCGCCAAAACCTAACTGGTTAACAGCTGCTGCGGAATCTCCTCCGCCGATGATGGTTGTAGCATCGATTTCAGCCAAAGCCTTTGCTACTGCAACTGTGCCGCCTGCGAAATTGGACATCTCGAAGCAGCCCATAGGTCCGTTCCATACTACAGTCTTTGCATCTTTTACAGCATCTGCGAACATAGCAGCTGATTTCGGTCCGATATCCAGTCCCATCTCATCTGCCTCCAGGCTGCCTTCTACTGCGCGGAACGGTGCATCATTTGAGAACTCTTTTGCTGCCAGATAATCTACAGGCAGTAAAAGCTTAACTCCTTTTTCCTTTGCCTTCTCAACCATCTCTTTAGAGTACTCCAGATATTCATCCTCACATAAGGATTTACCGATTTCCATGCCTGCTGCCTTGGCAAAGGTAAAGCACATTCCTCCGCCGATGATCAGAGTGTCTACTTTGTCAAGCAGGTTATTGATCACGGAGATCTTGGAAGAAACCTTAGATCCTCCCAGGATAGCCACAAATGGTCTCTCAGGATTATTTACGGCATTTCCAAGGAAATCGATTTCTTTCTGCATCAGGTATCCGACTACTGCTGTGTCCACATACTGTGTAACGCCTACATTGGAGCAATGTGCCCTGTGGGCTGTTCCAAATGCGTCATTGACAAATACATCGCAGAGAGAAGCCAGCTCTTTGCTGAACGCTTCGCCGTTCTTAGTCTCTTCTGCTCTGTAACGTGTATTTTCAAGAAGAATAACTTCTCCGTCCTTCATAGCCTCTACAGCTGCTTTTGCATTAGGTCCTACTACTTCCGGATCAGCTGCAAACTTAACTTCCTGTCCCAGCAGTTCGCTTAAGCGTGCTGCAACAGGCGCCAGTGAAAGCTCTGGCTTTGGCTCTCCCTTCGGCTTTCCAAGATGAGAGCAGAGGATAACTCTTCCGCCGTCAGCGAGCAATTTCTTGATTGTAGGAAGAGCTGCCACGAGACGGTTCTCATCTGTAATCTTGCCTTCCTGCAGCGGTACATTAAAATCACATCTTACTAAAACACGTTTTCCTTTTACATTGATATCATCAACTGATTTTTTATTAAGCATCTTATATATCTCCTCAAATTTAAATAGTTGCAAATCTACTGATACCGCTCCGGCCAGCTTGTGCATCCTGCCCGGAACGCCCTTTTAATAAAGCAGCGCTTCATTAAAAGGGCCCGGCCCAACGCGACCGGACCCTTTTGGATCTTGCTAAACTCTATGTTCGTTCGAAATTTAAATTATGCTAATTCAGAGAAGTATTTGATTGTACGAACCATCTGGCTTGTATAGGAATTTTCATTGTCATACCAGGAAATTACCTGTACTTCTGTTGTTCCGTTGTCCAGAGGCAGAACCATTGTCTGTGTAGCATCGAACAGAGAACCGAATCTCATACCAACGATATCGCTGGATACGATTTCATCTGTGTTGTATCCGAAGGATTCATTAGCTGCTGCTTTCATAGCTGCGTTGATCTGGTCAACTGTTACGCTTCCTTCTACAACTGCTGTTAAGATTGTTGTTGATCCTGTCGGGGTCGGTACACGCTGAGCAGAACCGATCAGTTTTCCGTTTAATTCCGGAATAACAAGGCCGATAGCTTTAGCTGCGCCTGTGCTGTTAGGAACGATATTAACAGCTGCTGCACGTGATCTTCTTAAATCACCTTTTCTCTGAGGTCCGTCCAGAGTCATCTGATCGCCTGTGTAAGCATGGATTGTGCACATGATACCGCTCTTGATAGGAGCTAAATCGTTTAATGCTTTTGCCATAGGAGCTAAGCAGTTTGTTGTACAGGAAGCTGCAGAGATGATTGTGTCTTCTGCTTTTAATACTTCATGGTTAACATTGTAAACGATTGTAGGAAGATCATTTCCAGCCGGAGCAGAAATAACAACTTTACGAGCGCCTGCATTGATATGAGCCTGAGCTTTAGCTTTGGATGTGTAGAATCCTGAGCACTCCAGAACTACGTCTACACCAAGCTCACCCCATGGGCAATTGTTAGCGTCTGGTTCAGCGTAGATCTTGATTGTCTGTCCATCAACAGTGATAGAATCTTCACCAGCTTCAACTTTATCAGCAAGTGCATATTTTCCCTGAGATGAATCATATTTTAATAAGTGTGCTAACATTTTCGGAGATGTTAAGTCGTTGATTGCAACAACTTCATATCCTTCTGCGCCAAACATCTGTCTGAATGCAAGACGTCCAATACGTCCAAAACCATTGATTGCTACTTTTACTGCCATGATTTTAATTCCTCCTAGAAATAAAATATTTTAACCTGGTGACTGGCATCAGGCTATTATTGAGTTGCACAAGATTGTTAAAGAATAATCAATCCATAGTTACACGCAGATGACTGCCTGTCACTCTACGTCATATTCTACCTAATTTACCATGAAAATTCAAGTAAAATTTCAAATTTTATTCTTCTTTTACATATTTATAACTATTGTACCTTTTAAACGCTGAAAATCAGCACTAATTACTCTAAAATCTCACCTGCACCGGCACTCTGCCCCGGAATTGTGTGTAATACCCGAATCCGCAGGCCCGAAGCACCTCCCCGGCCCTTTCAAACTCATAAGCCAGATACTGCGGTTCATGGGCATCAGACCCCACCGTGATAAGGCTTCCTCCCAACTCTCTGTAGCGCTTTATCACTTCCGCTGCAGGATTTGGTTCACCTAATCCATATTTATATCCGCCGGTATTCACTTCCAATGCTATCTTTTTATCAATCAGGGCTGTCAGGATACTGTCTATTTCGCTGCGGTATTTCTCATATGTATAATTTTTATTCTTCTCAGGGCCGTACCTGACCACATAATCAATATGGCCGTATGTATCAATACCTGAAAAAGCCTCCAGGTTTTCCCTGACTGATTCAAAATACCGCCTGTACCCCTCATCCTCTCCGTCTTTATAAAACTCCGGATAATATGGGTCCTCCCCATGCACAAGGTGGGACGAACCTATCACAAAATCAAAGGGCCAGGACTCTGTATACTCTCTCTGCCACTGGGCCAGGTCAGGAGAAAGCCCCAGCTCAATGCCAAAGAGCAGCTCGATCCTGTCCGCATACTTTGCCCGGCATTCCAGAAATCTTTCCCTGTAGGCCTTAGTGTCTACTTCAAAGTAACCGGCTCCCCCGCCAGGATAATCCTTGTCCATATGTTCCGTAAAACACATGACAGTCAGTCCTGCACGGATCCCCTGCTCGATCATCTCTTCCATCGGGGCTGTGGAATCCTCCGAGAGTGAGGTGTGGATATGGTAATCAGCTGTTATCACAGGATCGTCCCTCCTCCCAGCACGTAATCTCCATCATAGAAGACAACAGCCTGTCCGGGAGTAATAGCCCTGACTGGTTCCGGGAACGTACACTTCACTTCATCTTCCCCTGTCCTTGTGATTACACATGGGGAGCCTTTGTGGTTATAACGGATCTTTGCCACGACCTCTTTCTCGCCATCCAAGTCCTCCACAGCCATAAAATTCAGATGGCCTGCATAAAGCACATTTCCAAAAACGTCTTCATTTTCTCCGATCACAACTTCATTTGTATCAGGGCGTATCTCTGTTACAAATACAGGATGTCCCATAGCCAGATTAAGTCCTTTTCTCTGGCCTATAGTATAGTGTGTGATTCCTTTATGGCGGCCAATAACCTCACCGCCTGTTGTCACAAAATTTCCCTCAGGACATTTCAGTCCATAATTCTCATCAATAAACCTGGCATAATCTTTGTCAGGAACAAAGCAGATCTCCTGGCTGTCGGGCTTATGTGCCACATTCAGGCCCAGCCTGTCAGCTATGGAGCGTATCTCATCCTTTGTATACTCACCCACAGGCATAAGTGTATGGGATAGCTGGTACTGCGTCAGATTATACAGGGCATATGTCTGGTCCTTGGAAGCTGTCGCAGACTTCTCCAGGGCATATCTGCCGTTTTCCAGCCTTGCGATCCTGGCGTAATGTCCTGTAGCTATATAATCCGCGCCTATGTCCATGCTGCGCTTTAAAAGTGATTCCCATTTCACATAGCGGTTGCATGCGATACAGGGATTCGGCGTCCTTCCTCTGGCATATTCTGCTGCAAAGTAGTCCATGACATTTTTTTTAAATTCTGCTTTAAAATTCATCACATAATAAGGAATGTCAAGCTGACCCGCCACTCTCCTGGCATCCTCCACAGCACTCAGGCCGCAGCATCCGCCGTTCTCTTCCACTGCTTCACGGTCTTCGTCCTGCCATATCTGCATCGTGACTCCAATGACATCATATCCCTGTTCTTTCAAAAGCCAGGCAGCCACGGAGGAATCCACTCCTCCTGACATGCCTACCACTACTTTCTTTTTTTCCATTTTAACCTCTGTCAATATGCTGCTGTTCACTCTGAAACAGTAACATTAATATTCTTCAGCTTCGTCCTCTTCTCCCTCATGGATGTCAGACTTTGGTTTTTCCAGGCCCTCGATCTTGATGCCGTTCTTCTCGGCATAGTCCCAGAGAGCTGCATGGATAGCCTCCTCAGCCAGAAGTGAACAGTGGACCTTTACAGGCGGAAGCCCGTCCAGCGCCTCCATAACTGCCTTATTTGTGATCTGCATCGCTTCCTGGATATTCTTTCCCTTTACAAGCTCTGTAGCCATACTGCTTGTGGCAACTGCCGCCCCGCAGCCGAAGGTCTTAAATTTCACGTCCCTGATGATCTGGTTTTCATCGATATCCAGATATATCCTCATGATATCTCCGCACTTGGCGTTGCCTACTGTTCCTACGCCGCTGGCGTCCTCTATCTCACCTACGTTTCTTGGATGCTGAAAATGTTCCATTACTTTTTCACTGTACATATATAATTTCCTCCGTATTTTTATATTAGATATATTTTTGCAGTCCTGATCACCTTGCAGATTTTTTAATAAAATCCTCATAGAGCGGTGACATGCTGCGCAGCCTTTCCACTATTTTCTTGATCGCCTCTACTGTATAGTCAATATCCTCCATGGTTGTCTCATCGCTGAGAGTAAGCCTCAGTGACCCGTGGGCGATCTCATGGGGCAGCCCTATGGCCAAAAGCACATGTGACGGGTCAAGAGAACCTGATGTGCACGCGGAGCCGCTGGAACCGCAGATACCTTCCATATCCAGCATGATCAGAAGGGATTCACCTTCTATGAACTGGAAGCTGAAATTTGTATTATTGGGTAGTCTCTTAGTCCTGTGCCCGTTCAGCCTTACATACGGCACTTCTTTTAACACCCTGTCTATCAGATGGTCACGCAGCTCTTGTTCTTTCCGTGTACGCTCCTCCATTGTCTCCATGGCACGTTTCACAGCCGCTCCGAAGCCCACGATCCCGGGCACATTCTCTGTTCCCGCCCGGCGTTTTCTCTCCTGTGCTCCCCCGTGTACAAAGGAACGTATTTTTACACCCTTGCGGATATATAAAAATCCGATGCCCTTTGGCCCATTCAGCTTATGGGCGCTGGAGCTGAGCATGTCAATGTGATATTCATCCACATTGATGGGCAGCTGTCCGAAGGCCTGTACGGCATCAGTATGGAAAAGGATCCCCTTCTCCTTTGCTATCTCACCGATCTCTTTAACCGGCTGGACAGTACCTATCTCATTATTTGCAAACATTACTGAAATGAGGATCGTATCCGGCCTGACAGCCTTCTTTAACTGATCCATCTTCACGATACCTGTCTCATCCACATCCAGATATGTCACTTCATAGCCCTGCTTCTCCAGATATTCACATGTATGCAGGATCGCATGATGCTCTATCTTCGTTGTAATGATGTGGCGTCCTTTGCTCTTATATGCTTCAGCTGCCGCTTTTAAAGCCCAGTTGTCCGCCTCACTGCCGCCGGCTGTAAAATAAATCTCAGACTGGTCAGCCCCCAGAGCGCCTGCTATGATCTCACGGCTCTCTGTCACTGCCTTTTTACTGATTCCGGCAAACTCATAAACACTTGAAGGATTTCCGTAATTCTCTGTAAAGTAAGGCAGCATGGCCTCCACTACCTCCGGCGCCGTTTTCGTCGTTGCCGCATTATCAAGATATATTAATTTTTTTGACATTTTTTACCCTCCTAGTTCTCACAGCCTGCATGGTTAGGCTGGCCTTTCTTATTTGCTTTCTTGCTTTCTTCTACAAGCTGCTGCAGTTTTATGTCATCTACTGCTTCTGTAATGCTCTCATTGATCCGCTGCCAGACATATTTAGTCACACACACGTCAGCTCCCTGGCATCCATTCTCAGCCTTCAGACCCGGGCATTCTACAGCATCCAGATTGCCCTCCAGGGCACGCAGAATATCTCCCACAGAGATCTCAGAAGCATCCCTGGCCAGCTTATATCCGCCCTGGGCGCCCCTGATGCTGACTACCAGCCCGGCCTTGCGCAGCTTAGCCACCAGCTGTTCCAGATAGCTCTCAGATATATTCTGCCTGGATGAGATACTGCTTATGGAAACAGCCTCCTCTTCACTGCAGACAGCAAGGTCTATCATAGCGCGGAGTCCATATCTTCCCTTCGTAGACAGCTTCATCCAATCACCTGCTCTTTCTATATTTATCAGGACATTTTAATTTCCAACTGCAAATCCGAGTGTTTTACTGGGATTTCTGTTTTGAATATATCACCGGTATGAAGTTCTGTCAAGCACTTCCATTGAATATATTAAAAAAAAGATTGTTTTAAGGTGCACAATGGGTCAAAAACACGTAATTATACGGGGAGCCTTTATTTTGACTCTGGCAGGTCTGCTCACCCGTTTCATAGGTTTCTTTTATAGAGTATTCTTATCCCACACGATAGGTGCAGAGGGCATGGGCATCTACCAGCTGGTGGTGCCTGTATACTCTATGGCCTTTTCCCTGACCGCCGCCGGTATCCAGACCGCCCTCTCACGTTTTGTGGCAGGCAAAGTTGCCGTGGGTGACAAAAAGGGAGCAAAGAGCATCTTCCTCTCAGGCCTCATCTTCGCCCTTGGCCTGTCCCTCATCATATGCCAGGTCATGTATCACAATGCAGGCTTCATAGCCGCATCCCTCCTCAAAGAAGAGCGCTGCATCCCTCTTATCCAGCTGCTCTCCTTCGCCCTTCCGTTTGGCAGCGTTCACGCCTGCATCAACGGTTACTATTACGGCATAAGAAGGACAGAGATCCCTGCCGTCTCACAGCTGGTGGAGCAGCTGGTCCGTGTGGGTTCTGCCTATCTGCTGTATCTGATCCTGCTGGAAAAAGGAATGGCCGTGACTCCCATTATTGCGATCATCGGCATGGTCATGGAGGAGATCACCTCCTTCCTCTTTGCCGGAACAGCTATCCTGATACACTTCGGCAAGGAAAAGCTGTCCTCCCTGGGCAGAGTATCCTGGATAAAAAATATCAAAAGCATACTGGCTCTGTCTGCTCCTCTTACAGCAAACCGTGTGCTCATCAATGTGCTCCAGAGTATAGAAGCCATCTGTATCCCCCTCAGGCTCAGGCTGTTTGGCCTGGATACTTCTTCCTCCCTGAGTGTGTACGGCGTCCTGACCGGAATGGCAATGCCACTGATCCTCTTCCCGTCAGCCATCACCAGCTCCGTGTCCATCGTCCTTCTTCCCACAGTGAGCGAGGCACAGGCCACGGGAAACAGATCCAGGATCGCCCAGACAATACAGGCCACCATAAAATACAGCCTTATACTTGGTATCCTGTTTACCGGTATATTTGTCACCTTCGGGAGTGACATCGGCATGGTGCTTTATAACAATGAGATGTCCTGCAGTTTTATACGTATACTGGGGTGGATCTGTCCTTTTATGTATTTAAACGCTACATTGACCAGCATACTCAATGGCCTTGGAAAGACATCCACCACTTTCTTTCAGAGCATGGCCGGGCTGGGGATCCGGATCATATTCGTATGGTTTGTCATCCCGGCTGCCGGTATCACAGGATACTTGTGGGGTGTTCTCGCAAGCCAGCTGTTTACAGCGTTTTTATCAGCGCACTCACTGTTTAAGGAGATTCCCTTCACCTTTAATGCAGCTGAATGGCTCCTGAAACCCTCCCTGATACTCTTAACAGGAATCGGGATCTCATTTTTTACAAGCTTTGTCCTTGAAAAATCCGGCATTGTCCTTCCTTCTCTTCTCAGCCTCATCCTTCTTGTTTTAGTAATGAGCTCTGCATACATAGCTCTGCTCTGGCTTACCAGGAAAAAGGCTGCTGCCGGTTAAACTACTTTATATAAAATAAATACCGCCGCTGAATGCATTCCTGCTGTTCTGCGGCGGCATATTTTTCATTTTCTCAAAAATGCTTCTCTGTATCTTCTATCAGCCCTGAGTCAGAATTGAACGCACGTGTGCCACTTCTTCTGCTGTAGCCTTTGCTGCCGGTACATAGTACTGTTTGCTTCTGGCGATCTGGTATACCTCTTCCTGAGACATCTCACACTGGTTACGGATCTGTTTGAGTGTCTGCTTCAGCTGTGGGTTCTCAGTCTGAGTGATCATCTCTGCATAACGTCCAAGTTCACTGTTAATGCTTGCAAGTGTGTCTGAAACCATTGTTTTTTCGTCCATTTTCATATCCCTCCTATTGTAAGAACTGCATCAGCTGCTGCTTTGTTTCCATTGATGACTGTGCAGACTTCTGGAAAAACTGCTTAACTGCCGGGTCTGTAGCCTGCTGTGCATATGCCTGCATTTTACAGTGAGTTGTGGAAAATCCTCCGATCAGGTGACGAAGGTTCTGTAAGTCCAGTTCTGAAATCTCTGTCATAAAAAAATCCTCCTTTTCTGGCTAAGTTTAATTTGCCAAGCTGTTAGCCAAGCAATTTACTTTCTTATTATGCCAGAAAAGGAGGATTCCTATTCTAAATTTCTATTCCCAAAAACAGTATAACTCAAAAATTTTTAATATATCTGCTGAAACAATTTTCCAGTTTTTACAGCCAGCGGTACATCTCTTCATATTTCTTTGCCGAGCTGTTCCATGAATAATCAGCGCCCATAGCTCTGTCTATTATTTTGTTCCATTCCCGCTTCCTGTTATAGTATACATCTTTTGCATATTTTACAGAATTAAACATCTCATGTGCATTATAATTTTTGAAGCTGAAGCCTGTGCCTGTACCCTCAAATTCATTATAAGGCTGTACCGTGTCTTTCAGGCCGCCTGTCTCCCTGACAATCGGCACAGTTCCATACCTGAGGCTCATCAGCTGGCTCAGGCCGCATGGCTCAAACAGTGACGGCATCAGGAATGCGTCACATGAAGCATATATCTTATGCGATAAAGCTTCTGAATAGTATATATTTGCAGATACCTTTCCGCTGTATTTCCACGCAAAATGGCGGAAAGCATTCTCGTATCTCTCTTCTCCTGTACCCAGAATTACAAACTGCACATCCTGCTGGCACATCTCGTCCATGATGTAGTTGATCAGGTCAAATCCCTTCTGGTCCGTCAGCCTGGAGACAATGCCGATCATAAATTTCTTGTCGTCTCTCTCCAGTCCCAGCTCCTCCTGCAGAGCACGTTTATTCTTTATCTTTTCTTTCCTGAAGGTTCTTGCATCGTAATTCTGTACGATATATTTATCCGTTGCCGGATTGTATTCATCATAATCGATACCATTCACAATACCGCGCAGACAATTGGCGCGCGCCCTCATCAGGCCGTCAAGCCCTTCCCCATAAAATGGCATCTTGATCTCTTCCGCGTATGTTTCACTCACCGTGGTGACTGCATCTGCATAGACGATTCCGCCTTTCAGGTAATTTGCATCACCATAGGCCTCGAGTTTATCAGGTGAGAAATAATATTTCGGCAGTCCTGTGATATCCATGACAGTCTTCACATCCCAGACTCCCTGGAATTTCAGGTTATGTATAGTAATGACAGACTTCATATCCCTGAAAAATTCCCCGTCATGGAACTTGTCTTTTAAATAGACCGGAATAAGCCCGGTCTGCCAGTCATGGCAATGGACAATGTCAGGCCTGAAATCGATCAAAGGCAATGCCGAAAGAGCTGCTTTTGAGAAAAACGCAAATTTCTCTATATCCTGAAAAATGTTGCCATACGGCTTTGGTCCTGAAAAATAAAACTCATTATCAATAAAATAGTACTTTATTCCGTTGTATTCCATTTCAAGCACACCTACATACTGGCTTCTCCAGTTCATGTCCATATAGAAATGTGTGCGGTACTGCATCATGTCTTTCCATTTCTGGTCCATACATAAGTATTTAGGTATAATGACACGGACATCAAATTCTTCTTTGTTGAAGTATCTTGGCAAAGATCCCACAACATCTGCCAATCCTCCCGTCTTAATAAACGGTACACATTCGGAAGCTACAAATAACACTTTCTTCATACAATAATCCTCCTGTATTCTAGCCACGCTTTTTATAAATTATAACGCATTTTCCGGCCGATGAAAAGTATTATCTGAATTATTTAAGTTTTTCATTTCTGCTTCCTACCTGTTCTTGTATTCCAAACGTATTTTATCAGCAATAAGTGCAATAAACTCCGAGTTCGTAGGCTTTCCTTTCCCATTGCTGACTGTATATCCAAAGAGATCATCAATTGTATCCATTTTGCCTCTGCTCCAGGCTACTTCAATAGCATGCCTGATCGCCCTCTCCACTCTGCTTGGCGTAGTCTGATGCTTCTTTGCTATAGTAGGATATAATATTTTTGTGATAGAATTGAGCATTTCCATATCGCCCACTGACATGATGATAGCATCCCTCAGGTACTGGTATCCCTTGATATGCGCCGGAACTCCTATCTCGTGAATGATATTAGTCACATCTGTCTCCAGATTTCTCTCCATATATTCATTCTTGCTCTCATATGCATTGACCTTGCGGACTTCGGCAAAATTCCGCTCTCTGCTGCTTCTCGTATGTTTAATACGGCTGATCACCATATCATTGTCGAAAGGCTTCAGTATATAGTAGTCAGCCCCCAGATTAAAAGCATCTTCTGTTATTTTTTCCTGTCCTACGGCTGAGATCACGATGAAGGCCGGATGCTTTTTCATACTTTTATCTTTATTGACCCTGTCCATCACTGTCAGTCCGTCAACCTTCGGCATGATAATATCCATCAATACAACATCCGGCTCTTTCTCCCTGATTATCTCATAAAGCTCTTCTCCGTTTCCGGCCTTTCCCACAACCTGCAGCTCCTCATCGCTGCTAACGATGCTGTCAAGAAGCTGCACAACACGTTCATTATCGTCAGCAATCGCTATATTTAATTTTTCCATGAAACAGTCCTCCGTTTTATATAAAAAATTGTCATTGCCGTTAAATCCTGGGGGCCCTTAAGCTGACGGCCACATATAAACCGCACGGCTTACCAAAAATTGTAACACACAAAAACTACTTGTATTATATAAACATCTACTGACATTAGCAAGAAAAACTTATCTCCATTAATCGACAGAAATCATGCTTTTGGTATAAATCTCTTATTCATCTGCGGCCTCCAGCCAGCCGGGAAGCTCTGCTAAATTGTAAAGCACGCCATCTGCCCCCGCTGCAAGATACATCTTCCGGACTTTGTCAGTCAAAGTACTCTTCTCTTCTGCCGGAAGCGCCTCAAACTCTGCCTGGCAAAGGCCAAGGGCACTGCTGCCCTCAATCACGCCCAGGGTCTTTACACCTGCATTTTTCCCTTCTTTTATATCAGCTAAAGTGTCCCCGACTTTTACTACGCTGTATACGGAATCAATCCGCATTTTCTGCATATTGGCATAGATCATATATGGGTATGGGCGCCCAAGCCCGCCAACTGAATCAGGAGTAAAGCAAGCGTCCGGTGCATATCCCTGCTCTGCCGCTTTTTGTGCCACCACCTTCATCATCTTATCTGTATAGCCCGTGGTAGAACCGATCGCCAGCCCCATTTTTCTCAGACGTGCGGCAGTTTCTACGGTGCCGCTTTTGGGCGCTGCATAATTTGCCAGGCTCTCCATAAGAGATTCCTCAAAGACACCATAGATGCGATCTACATCATCTTCATCCGGTTCCGTGCCATATAGTCCGGCCCACAAATCATGAATACGTTTCATTTCAAGCATTGTACGTATATGGTCACGTTTAAGCATGCCCATGGGAGCGCGTATCTCATCCACCGAGGCATCGATCCCGCATGTTTTAAAAGCAAGGGCAAAGGCGTTTACCGGCGCAAAACATCCATAGTCCACCGTAGTGCCGGCCCAGTCAAGGATTATAAGTTTTGTCTTCATTTTTCTTTCTCCTCTAAAAAGTCTGCCATGATCGAGCTGAGTGTTTCTATATCCTCCGGGTATATTTCCCCGATGTTTCCTACTCTGAAGGTATCAGCCTCCATGACCTTGCCGGGATAAAGCACATAACCGCGTTCCTTTATGTATTCATACATTTCAGGAAATGAAAACCCGGCGCCTTCAGGATAATAAAAGGTAGTGATGACAGGACCCTGAACTTCAGGCGCAAGATAAGGCTTAAATCCAAGACTGCCAAGACGCTCTGTCAGCAAACGCTGATTTTGGTCATAGCGTGCATTTCGTGCCTCTATGCCGCCTTCCTCCTTTAATTCCTCCAGTGCCTTTGCAAACGCCAGCACTACATGGGTCGGTGAAGTAAAACGCCATTTGCCGTCTTCGTCCATCCCCTTCCACTGATCATACAGATCGAGTGAAAGCGAACGCGCTCTTCCCCTGCTCTGTTCAATCTTCTCTCTATTGGCAATGATAAAAGAAAAACCCGGAACGCCCTGAATGCACTTATTGGCGCTGGATACAAGGAAATCTATTCCCCAGTCCGCGACCGGTATATCCATGCCTCCAAATGATGACATGGCATCTACAATAAATGTTTTGCCGGCATCCTTAACCACCCTGCCTGCTGCTGCGATGTCATTAAGGATCCCGCTGGTTGTTTCGCTGTGCACCATCGCGACGTGAGTAATCGATTTATCCTCTGCCAGTATTTCCGCTATTTTCTGCGGTTCCGGCCGGCAATCGTTATTTTCTTTATAGACAGTACAGGCAATGCCTGCATGCCTGCAAATATCTTCCATTCTCATCCCATAGGAACCATTTGCACAGATAAGCAGCTTGTCATGGCCGCCAATGACGCTTGTCAGCACTGATTCTACCCCAAATGTGCCGCTGCCCTGCATAAGCACCGCCGTATACTCCGGCTGTGAAACATGTGCAAGCTCAAGCAGTGATGCACGTATGCTTTGTGTGATCTGTTTATAGTCATTATCCCAGGTGCAGTGGTCAAAAAGCATTTCTGCCTTAACTGTATTTGTTGTAGTCAGAGGTCCTGGTGTCAGTAATTTATAGTCTTTCATCTTTAAAATCCTCTCATTTATATTTTTTTACATCATGCTGCATTATGGTTTTGCATTCTCTGAAATTTCCTGATGGCGTGAATAAAGTTCAAATGTCAACGGTTCACTGAAGGTTTTTGGATATGCAGATTTATTCTGGCTGTCAGATTTTTCTCCTTCATAAAGTGCATTTGGATAATACTCCTGCAGCTCTGTGCGGCTGTTCTCAATTATGCACCTGGCCATTTCCATTGAAGCCGGATTTGTCTTACTGCCTTTATCTATGACACAAACCGACTCAGTCAGTGAAAAGTTGCCTTCCGCCGGGTCAACAAAATCGATAGGAAGTCCTTCTGCTTTTGCTGCTACCGCCTGATGGCGGAGGCCAAACCCAACCGCCACTTCTCCTGCCTCACACAGCTTAAGCGGTGAGGAGCCTGAGGATTCAATATGGTCGCCGGCATTTACATAAATATCATGAAGTATCTGCTGTGCACCCTCCTCACCATATTCTGACACAAGCGCCTGCATAAGCAGCCACGCAGTAGAAGAGGCCTGTACATCCGTGACTGCCAGAAAACCTGAATATACAGGGTCTGCCAGATCTTTAAGACTGACCGGCACAGGCAGCCCATGTTCTTTTAGCATAGCTGTATTCACAATGATGGCTCCCTCCTGTGAAGTTATGGGTGCAGTAAAGTCCGGTACAGTTTCCAGCGTATTTACATCAAAAGCCAGCGGAAGAAACATATTATTTTGTTCCTGGGCACTTTGGACATAGAATGTACTCATTGTTATAAGGTCCGCCTCCAGCGATGTCCCTTCCGCCAGGAGCTTTCCGCCAAGTTCAGACGTACCGAAGGTTTCAAAAATATATTTTCCTTCAAATCCGTTATTGTTTAATGCATTAGTCATAGCTGTGACCGCCTCGTCATCTGCATTAGAATAGATAACAACCTGGTCCTGTCCGGCCTTTACTTCGTCTGCAGAAGCCCCGCAGCCCGCAAACGCCGCGCATGTGATACTAAATATAATACCTGTTGCCAATATTTTTTTCGAATTCATTTTCTTTTCCTTTCATAAGCATATTTTTTTGAAGTATATTCTGCAAGTCTTGAAAACAAGAACTTAGCAACTAAATTTGTAAATAATATCAGCAGTGACAGTACAAAGACCTCATTGTATTTATTGATATACTGCAGCTGCTTGATTTCGGTAGTCAGCACCATTGTGCGGGCTCCGGCCAGAAATACCAGTGCACTCACAGTGACCATTGAATTTATGAAATAATAGCTGAAGGTTTCAAGCAGGCTCCCTATTGCATTTGGCGTTATAATCCTGATGATTGTTTTTATCCAACTGTCACCCATAAGCATGGCTGTAGTTTCCCAGCCCGAATTCATTTTTGAAAGTGAATTTTTCATCATTAAATATGGAGTTGAGAAATAATGTACGATATTACATAAAATCATTAGCAAAAAGGTATTCTGCAGGGATGTCCCTGTAAACGAAAATAAAAACGCCAGTCCAAGCACCATGCCCGGGATTGTATTTGTTATAAGCGCGATAGAGTCTATAATCTGTTTGCATCTCCTATGCAGACTGCTGCGGGCTGTAATAAGCGCCGCGCCGTAAGAGATCATTGTCCCAAAAAACGCTGTAAGCAGCGCCATTGACAGCGAGTGGAGATATATTGTGCGCAGCTCACTGTCACTAAAAACATCTTTGAAATGCTGCAGTGTAAAAGACGCCTGGTAGGGCCAGTTCTGTACCATGGGAATGATAAATATCACCGCAAATATTGATAACATCAATAATGACAGTGCTGTACCAGAGAGCCCCCATGCGGTGTCGCGTAATCTGCCGGGACGGAGCTGGGCCTGGCTTATGCGGTCATACCTGATATTATACCGTTCCAGATAGCGCAGAAGCATGATACTGGCCACAGACGGAAGAAGCATTATCATGGCAACAACCGCGCCCCTGTTAAAATCAGGAATACCGCCCAGCATCTGGTTGTAGAGTGTGACAGCGATCACATCATACTTTCCTCCTACTGAAGCCGGAATGCCAAAATCAGTAAAGCACAGGAAAAATGCCTGAATAAAAGCGCCTGCCAGTGTTCCAAGCAGCGGACGCAGAACCGCTATCCAGAAAGTCCTCAAATTATTGTCGCCCATGACCTTAGAAACTGTAATAGTTTTTTTGTCTACATAGCCCATTGTGTTATGTATAAGCAAAAATGCCACCGGTATTGTATAGATCACATAACCTGTCAGAAGTCCCCCAAAGCCATATATATTAAACGGCTGCTTTCCTAAAAGTCTTGTGATGACTCCCTGCCTGCCAAAAGAATATATGATTGCAAATCCGTAAGTAATAGTTGGCAAAAACATAGGCAGTACGGCCGCTGACTGCAGAAAACTTTTAAGGAAGCCCGGCAGATGTGTATAATGTACCGCGTATGCAATCACAAACGCAATGCATACCGCGATCACCGCTGCCGCTGCCGAAACTGTAAAGCTGTTTGCAAGCGCTGATTTAAAATTTTTGCCGGCAAAAACCGCAGTGTAAAATTCACCTGTAAATCCATTGTCTCCCCAGAAGGATTTAACAAGCAGGTTCAGTGTTGGTATGACAAGAAATGAGGCAAACAGAAGCAAAATGATTACAAAAATACATTTCAGTTCTGTATTTTTATGCTTCATACTGTATACCCCATAACAGCCGGAGCAGAAAAGCCGCCAAACAGAGCATAAATATTATTTCTTTTTATCTCAAGCTGATTCAGTATGAATTTCCGGACAAAATCATTTGATGGAGTATTAATGATCTCATTTGGACGGGCATACTGGGAAATCTCACCGTTGTTGATGATCAGTACTCTGTCTGAAAGTGTAAGCGCTTCTTCAGGGTCATGAGTCACTATGATGGTCGTCAGCTTAAACTCGCGGGCAATTGTTTTAATACGGTCTTTTATAGATTCCTTTATAACACCGTCCAGCGCTGACAGCGGCTCGTCAAGTAAAAGGATATGCGGCTTCATGACCATAGTCCTTGCCAGCGCCACTCTCTGCTTCTGCCCCCCTGAAAGCTGCTCAATCCGTTTATTGAGGTGCTCCTCCAATCCAAGCAGCTTTATCAGCTCGGCTATCTCTTTTTCAGTAGATATACCGGCCCGGTTACGCAGCCCGTACAGAATATTCTGCTGTACATTTAAATTCGGGAACAGGGCATAGTCCTGAAATACAATATTAAATCCCCTTTTCTCCATAGGAGTGTCTGTAATATCATTGCCGTTATAAATGATCTGTCCTTCATCAGCATCAAGTATTCCTAATATAAGATTCAGTAACGTTGTTTTTCCGCAGCCTGACGGACCAAGTATGGAAATGATCTCTCCGTCATCAACCTGCAAAGATAGATTTTTCAGCACTTGGACGCCGTCAAATGATTTTTCAATATATTTAAGCTCCAACATAATATTATTTCCTCCTACTAATTATGATCGGCAGCCTCTTTGGCCGCTTCGACAACAAAAGATTACCATATTTTGAAAGCCCCCAGCTATCTGGCAGAAGTAAAGCTTTTATCAGTACTGTGTAAAATCAGATCAAAAAAGAGAAACAGCTTTGTAGTTTTACCTGCAAAACTGTTTCTCTTATGATCCGCCTGCTATTCAATTATATTTCAGTGTATTCCCTGTCCGCGATCACCGCTCCGCTGCGGTCCAGATTTCGAGAAAACCTCTTATAATTACTTAATATGATACCCATGTAGAGCATATCCACAACTGCCATCTCAGAGGTTTTTGAAAATATGGCATTCCCATAGATTGAGCACTCTGTACCGCCCGCGCAGAGGAAAATATCCGCATATTTTTTCATGACCGGATTCTGGCGTCCGGAGACAGCTATCGTAACTGCCCCGGACCTGTGTGCCAGTTTTAATGCCTTCACTGTGTCTGCTGAACATCCTGAGTGAGAAAATGCAACTGCCACATCTTCCTTCGTGAGATGTGCCGCCGCTATCTGCTGAAGATACGCGTCTGTGTGCATGCGGCAGTTAAGTCCCAGGTATGTGAGTTTTGTCAAAATATCAGAGGCAGGCGTACAGGAATTTTCAACACTGTAGATATCTATCATCCTTGCATTTGCTAAATATGTAACGGCCTGTTCCAGATTCTTTACCACAATCCCTTTTAACGCCTGCTCCAGCAGCATTGTTTCAATATGAACGGTTTTCAGCGGCAGATCCTCTATCTTATCCCATGAGCGGAGTGAAAACCCACTCAGAGGATCAAAAACCTGGAGTATTTCTTTTTCTTCATCTAAGAATCCATTCAATGCCCGCTTAAAAGCCCTGTAGCCGGTAAAACCCAATCCCCGCACACACCGGATCACAGTAGGTTCACTTACCTGTGCCCGGTCTGCCAAAGCTCCAATTGTCAGTTTCTTCAATTCTTCCATATGTTCAAGCATATAGTCCGCAACATGCTGCTCTGATGGACGAAGTGAAGCATATCCCCGCCTCACTCTCTCCTTCCAAAATGTTGATTCTGCCATTTTGTCTCCTTTTTTAATGCAAGATGAAAACTACAAAAATCTGGAACTGGTTTGTAGTTATACTATTAATTTAACAGCGGCCTGCTGTTAAATTAACATTCTACATTGTACAAATCCTAGTATCATCAAATTTAAGTAAAATTTTCATGTTGAATTTGTAAAGCAGTTTATAACTATTCAGCAGATCTTGCATGTACACCAGCTTTAAATAGGGACGACCCAGAAGCTGATCTGTGTTATCCCTATCAAAAACATATTACTGCTGGAGCATATTCTCAACAAATATAGCGTAGCCCTGAGTGCTGTCCTGTATGAATACATGTGTCACTGCACCGATTAGCCTCCCATTCTGGAGTATTGGGGATCCCGACATGCCCTGTACGATTCCCCCTGTCTTTTCCAGGAGTTCCGGATCAGTTACTCTGATGACCATACTTTTATTAACATCCTGGCTGCTTAAATTAATTTTTGTGATCTCAATGCCATACTCCCTTGTATGACCGTCAACTGTAGTCAGCACTGTAGCCGGCCCTGTCTCAATTTCCTGCTTATATCCCACTTCCACCGGGCTTTTTGTTGTAAACTGGTTCAGGCTGCATGTCAGGCACCCGAATATGCCCATATCTGTATTTTTTGTGATAGTCCCCAGTATCTGGTCATCCTGGTAGTGTATCACGCCCGACAGCTCACCCGGCGATCCTTTTTCCCCTTTTACTACTGAAAGGATATCTGTATGATAGAGCCTGCCTGAACTTAAAGACAGCAGTGTTCCGGCATCCACATCACTGATGCCATGGCCCAGGGCTCCATAATTTCCGTTCTCATCCACATAGGTAAGTGTCCCTATTCCCTGTGTATTGTCCCTGACCCAGAGTCCCAGTTTGTATTCCGAAGGCCCTGTCATCACAGGTGCGACAGCAAGAGTGGTTTTCTCTCCCTCCCTGAGCACATCGAGAGTCATCTCTTTGCCCTGAGACTCATTTACCATCTTTACAAGCTCCTGCTTTCCTTTTATTGAGGTCCCATTGACTGCCAAAATGTAATCACCCGATTTTAAAATATTTTCAGATGGTTCATAATCAAGTCCGTCAAGCCCGTTTACTTTCCCGGTCCCCACCACCAGGACACCGCTTGTCTCCATATAGATTCCAATAGGCATCCCGCTGGGGGAGACTACTTTTCTGTCAACTACATTTACCTGCATTTCTTTCAGCGGTATGATGCCTAAAAGACTGTACTGTACAGTGTAGTTATCCGGTCTATCTATCTTTACCTGGCCTTCAGGTATGTTAGACCTGACCAGGCTTCCTGCCTCGGCAATCTCAAATCCCGTTTCCTCGCCTCTGGCCATAGTCATGCTGTCCGGGATCCGGCTCTGCAGGAATAAATAACCGCCTGCTGCCGCAATAATCAGCCCAAGCATGATAAAAATGCTAAGCAGCGGGCGGGAATGGCGTTTTTCCTCCATATCTTCACATCCTTTCACAAAAATTAATAAAGGAGAATGCTCCATGTGGTGCATCCTCCCTTAGTATGTGAAAATACGGTTGTTTCACACTAGTATTTTTTTGTCGATACTGCCAATTCTTTCATCTCTCTGGCGCTCTGCATTACGATGTCAGTGATCTTTGCTCCGCCTAAAATCCTGGCCAGCTCTTCGATGCTCTCATCATCAGACAAGGCCCTGATGCTGGTAGCCGTGGCATTACCTTCCACTTTTTTCTCAATCACATAATGGCTGTCTGCCATTGAAGCGATCTGAGCCAGATGAGTAATACAGATGATCTGATGTTTTCTGGCAATGACTGCCATTTTTTCAGATACCTTCTGGGCAGTGCGGCCGCTGATGCCCACATCGATCTCGTCAAAGATCAATGTATCTGTCTCGTCCCTGTCAGCAAGAACACTTTTGATAGCCAGCATGATCCTGGAGAGTTCACCGCCGGACGCCACATCCTTTAATGGCCGTACCGGCAGGCCCGGATTGGTGGATATAAGAAAATTTACTTCATCATATCCGTGATCCGTCACATTATGCGTCCTGCCAAAAGAGATCTCAAATCTGACATCCAGAAAATTCAAGTCAATAAGAGCTTCCAATATGGCCTTTTCCAGAATTTTAGCATGCTTTTTTCTCACCTTTGACATATCCGCGGCACAGCTTAGCAGACGCTCGCTGGCAAGCGCATATTTTTTCTCAAGCCCGGCAAAATAATGTTCATAATCAACTAATTTTTTAAGCCGCTCTTCTTTTTCTGCTTTATAGGAAAGGATAGCTTCAATGGAATCCCCATATTTAGCTTTCAGACGGTTGATCAGATCCAGTCTCTGCTCGATCTCGTCAAAGTCCGCCGCATTAAAACTTAGTTCTCCCATATAGTCTTTCAGATCACGGTTAAAATCATTCAAAAGATTTTCAAGATTTTCAAGCTGGCCCGCCAGCTCCTCCAAAGCGCCGTCATACATGGTCACACCGCCCAGGCTTCTTAAAGCCCTGCCGATGCCGTCCCCGGCCGCTCCATTTTCATATCCTGTCAGTTCATAGGAAAGAGATGCGGCCTCCATGATTTTTTTGCCGTTTGACAGCTTCCTGTAGCGGCTCTCCAGTTCAGTATCCTCATTTAGTTTAAGGGCAGCATTTTCAATCTCCTGAATCTCAAAATTCAGGAAATCCATCTCCTTCTGCTTCTGTCCCGCGTCGATCCTGTTCTCTTCCAGCTCCCTGCCAAGCCCGAGATAATCCTGGTAGAGCGCAGCAGCTTTCTGCTTCATGGGCCTTAGTTCATCCCTTGCAAACTCATCAAGGATCTCCAGATGCTTTGAAGCATGGAGCAGCGACTGGTGCTCATGCTGCCCGTGTATGTCAATGAGGATCTCCGCTATCTGCCTGATCGTGCTCACAGGCACTGTCTCCCCGTTCACCTTGCTGATGCTTCTGTTTCCAGTCATCCTTCTTGACAAAATGACAAGCCCATCCTCAACTGGAATATCAAAGGCCTTGATCTTCTCCGCCTGTTCTTCCTTTTCCACAGAAAACACAAGCTCCACGAGAGCCGTATCTGCGTCTTCCCTGGCGAATCCTTTAAAGCCTCTCATCCCCAGCGCCACATTTACTGCACCTATGATAATGGACTTTCCTGCTCCTGTCTCACCTGTCAGGATGTTGAGACCCCTGCCGAAGTCCACATCCGCCTCCTGTATCAGAGCCATATTTTTTACATGTACATTTACTAACATATTTTACCTGCACTCTCTCCCGCGCAATCTGCCGCCGCACAAGCACGCCGGCATCCCAATATTCCCTGAAAAACTTTAACTCTCCAAGATCTTATTGATCTTATCCATCACAAGCAGGGTGTCATCTGCACTTCTGATGGCACACATGATTGTATCATCTCCTGCGATACAGCCTGCGATCTCCGGCCAGTGCATGGAATCCAGCGCGGCTGCCACCGCCATGGCCATCCCAGATACAGTCTTCACCACAAGAATATTCTGTGCCATATCCATGGATAAAAACCCGTCTTTTAAGACTCTCAGGTATTTCTCATCCATGGCAGCGCTCTGAGGGCTCATAACAGCATACTTTTGTCTCCCGCCATTGACTGCGATCTTTGTCAGCTTCAGTTCCCTTATATCTCTGGACACTGTAGCCTGTGTCACGCTAAAGCCCTCGGCATTCAGCCTCTCTGCCAGCTCTTCCTGCGTCTCTATATCGTATTTATTGATCAAGTCAACGATTTTTGCATGTCTTGCTATCTTCATCCTGCTTACCTCCTCACTGCTCGCTCATCTTTTTGCGCAGCACTTCCAAAAAGCTGACCTGGTTGATCTTCACCATTCTGGCATAGCGCTCTGACTTGGTGACCACGATCTGGTCCCCGCATTCCAGCCTTACAGTAGAGTCCCCGTCAAAGCTGGCCTCGGCTCCCTCCTGGGGCGTGCTGTGCCCTGCGCCCACCTCTATCGTGATCTCTGCATCATCCGGAAGAACAATGCTCCTGGTATTAAGCGTATGGGGCGCTATGGGTGT
Organism: Murimonas intestini; assembly: GCF_024622195.1. NCBI lineage: Bacteria > Bacillati > Bacillota > Clostridia > Lachnospirales > Lachnospiraceae > Murimonas > Murimonas intestini. The sequence continues at coordinate 358,016 of NZ_JANKBI010000002.1, read as the reverse complement.
GATCATGATGAGGGATGCCTCCGGTGAGACGATGGGGCCTCCCGCCGACAGGCTGTAGCCTGTAGACCCTGTGGGCGTAGAGATGATCACTCCGTCCGCACTGTACGAATTGAGAAATTCCTGATTTACATAGATATTAAAATCAATCACACGCAGCCTTCCATACCTGCCTATCACAATATCATTCAGCGCGATATCTGACATGATCTGTTTATTCTTATGGATGGCTACGCCTTTTATCATCATCCGTCTTCCTATATTGTACTGATCTTCAATCAGCCTGTCCAGCGCAGGCCTGATGCCCGACTTGTCGATCTCGGCCAGATATCCCAGTGTCCCCAGATTCACCCCCAGCATTGGGAGTTCCCTCTCCACCAGATCCCTGGACGCCTGCAGAAGAGTCCCATCCCCTCCCAGTACAAGGATGCAGTCCACATCCTCAGGGACAAGGGATGCATCCGTATACTTGTAGGAGTGAGGAACTGTTTCATCCTGCTTTTCCCTGACGACACATATTTTCCCTCTCTTCTGAAGGTATTCCTGCACAAACCTTGTAGTCTCAAGACCCGGGTCCTTCAGCTCATTTGTAATAATATAGAATTTTTCCATAGTCCCATCCACCCGTCAGTCTAACGAGGCATGTGCGGCTTCCACTACAGCAGCGATATCAAGCAGCGCCGCTTCTGCCGCACTCCCCTCTTCCTCTTTTTGCAAATGCAGGAGATATTCAATATTCCCCTCCGGTCCCTTGATAGGGGAGTATTCCAGATGGAGCGGCTTTAATGAAATGGAGGAGGCATAGCTGACTACTTTCTCTATCACTTCCCTATGTACTGCCGGGTCGCGCACTACGCCTTTTTTTCCGACCTTTTCCCTGCCCGCCTCAAACTGGGGCTTGATCAGGCACACGATCTGCCCGTCCCCGGACAGCAGCTCCCTGACAGGCAGAAGCACCTTTGTCAGAGAAATAAAAGAGACATCAATGGATGAAAATTCTGCAGGCTCCCGGATATCCGCCGGTGTCACATACCGGATATTCGTTTTTTCCATGCAGACTACCCTTTCATCCTGGCGCAGCTTCCAGTCCAGCTGTCCATGTCCCACATCAATGGCGTACACCTTAACCGCGCCGTTCTGCAGCATACAGTCGGTAAAGCCCCCTGTTGAGGAACCCACATCCATGCACACCTTACCCTCCAGTGAGACATCGAAATGGCTCATGGCCTTCTCCAGCTTCAGCCCTCCCCGGCTTACATACTTAAGGGTGCTGCCCCTCACTTCGATCTGGACCTTTTCATCAAACATAGAGCCTGCTTTGTCTTCCTTCTGTCCATTCACATATACGCTGCCGGCCATAATAACTGCCTTGGCCTTTTCTCTGGATGCGGCAAGATTCCTCTGTACCAGCAAAATATCTAATCGTTCCTTCATCCTGTCTTCTCCTGTCCTCCGCTCTGCGGCATTATGCCTTCAGGCGTCTACAGCCCTATATAAGCTGCTACAATTTTCTTCAGAACAGAGCCGGCATCAATCCCGACCTCCTGCTTGAGCACATCCACATTCCCATGTTCCACATAGTCATCAGGCAGTGCTATATTCAAAACCTTCGCATGGCTTCCGGCCTGGTTCAGATAATCAAGAACCTTTTCACCAAAGCCTCCGCTTTTTACATTTTCTTCCAGTGTGACGATAAGGCAGTGATCTCTCTCTATTTCAAGAATAAGTTCTTCGTCAATAGGTTTCACAAACCTGGCATTGATCAGGCTGCACGCATATCCCATCTCCTTTAGCTGCTGCCTGACTTCTTCCGCTGTCCTGACCATACTGCCGACAGCCAGTATGGCTATCTCACTCTCATCGTATATGACTTCCCCGCGCCCATATGCAACCGGAGCCCTGAATTCCTTCAGGCCGTCATATGCCTCTCCTCTCGGGTACCTTAAGGCAACAGGTCCTGAGTACTTTACTGCAAATTTCATCATATCTGACAGCTCCCATTTATTCTTGGGAGCCATAATGCACATATTAGGTATGCTGGACAGATAGGAGAGATCAAAGATACCCTGGTGAGTCTCACCGTCACTGCCCACAAGTCCTGCCCTGTCAACAGCAAATATGACATGCAGGTTCTGGATACATACGTCATGCAGCACCTGGTCATATGCCCTCTGCAGGAAGGAGGAATAGACAGCCACCACAGGGATCAGACCTGCTGCGGCCAGCCCTGCTGCAAAGGTCACAGCGTGCTCTTCAGCTATCCCCACGTCAAAGAAACGTTCAGGGAACATATTCCTGAACCTTTTCAGGCCTGTTCCATCCGGCATGGCCGCAGTGACAGCCACCACGTCCTTTTCCCTGTCCCCCATCTTCCTCATGACAGTGGAAAATATATCTGTATAGCTGGGTTTCTTTTTTGTATTCTTTGGAATCCCAGTCTCTATCTCAAAAGGCTCGGCCCCATGGAATCTGGCGGGATGCCGTTCCGCAGGCGCGTAGCCTTTTCCTTTCTTTGTTATGACATGCACGAGCACAGCTTCATTTAGCTTGCTGGCCTCCCTGAAGGTTTTCACCATCTGAGCCACATTATGCCCGTCCACAGGTCCTAAGTAGGTAATGCCCATCTCTTCAAAAAGCATTCCCGGTATAAAGAGCTGCTTGATGCCGCTCTTCGTCTTCCTGATACGTTTAACGATCCGGTCTCCATATACAGGAACCTTAGTAAGAGCGTTCGTGACCCCCGTCTTCAGTCCTGTATAGACATCGTTTGTCCTGAGTTCCCCCAGGTATGTGGACATACCGCCCACATTCTCTGATATAGACATATTATTGTCATTTAACACAATGATAAAATTACTTTTCAGCTGTGATGCATTATTCAGGGCTTCATAAGCCATGCCGCCTGTCAGTGAGCCGTCGCCGATCACTGAGATGACAGAATAGTCTTTCCCCTGGATGTCCCGCGCCCTGGCATAGCCAAGGCCTGCTGAAATGGAGGTAGAGCTGTGTCCTGTATTAAATACATCGCAGGGGCTCTCCTTGGTCTTTGGAAAGCCGCTCATCCCCCCGTATTTACGGAGCTGGTCAAATCCATCCTTCCTGCCGGTCAGAAGCTTATGGGTATAAGACTGGTGTCCCACGTCCCATATGATCTTATCCTCCGGCAGGTCAAAAGCCAGATGAAGAGCCATGGTAAGCTCCACAACTCCCAGGTTGGAGGCCAGATGGCCTCCTGAAACACTGATCTTGTGGATCAGAAATTCCCTGATCTCTTCGGCCAGCGCCGGCAGCTCATCCTTTTCCAGCTTTTTAATATCATTTGCACAATTTATTTTTTCTAAAACCATAGGTTCACCTTCTAATTTTTGCGGTTAATAAGCTGCAGAACCAGCTCCCTCAAAAATTCATTCTTCTCTTCCAGTCCGTCCAGCCAGGCCAGAGCCTTCTCAGATATCTCTTTCACATCCCGGCGCGCTTTCTCAATGCCCTCTATTGTAACATATGTGGTCTTATTATTCTTCTCATCACTGTTGATCGGCTTTCCAAGCTCCTCCACAGTGCTGGTCACATCAAGTATATCATCCTGTATCTGGAATGCCAGCCCCACACCGGCAGCCACGCGCTCTATAAGGTCCACCTTTTCCTCTGAGGCGCCTGCCAGGATAGCTCCTGTCATCATAGAACCCTCTATCAGCGCTCCTGTCTTGAGACGGTATATGAAATCCAGCTTTTCCCGGCTGACCGCCTGTCCGGCTGCTTCCACATCTACAGACTGCCCTCCCAGCATGCCATATATCCCGGATTTACCAGCCAGCACACCTATGGCCCTGCCGATATGGGGATTGTCCGGTTCCATCATAAATGCTCTGGCCGCAGTCTCGTATGCCAGGTTCAGCAGTCCGTCACCGGCAAGTATCCCCATGGCTTCTCCAAACTCTACATGAGTTGTCTTCCTTCCTCTTCGGTACTCGTCATTATCCATGGCAGGCAGGTCATCATGGACAAGGGAATGTGTGTGGATCATCTCTATGGCCGCCATAAAAGGCTCAATGATCCTGGATTCTCCCCCAAACAGCCTGTACGTCTCCTGCATCAGCATAGGGCGCAGCCTCTTTCCGCCGGCTCTCACGCTGTAATTCATAGCTTTCTTGACAGTTGCCTGGAACCCTTCCTCTTCTGGAAGATAAAGCTCAATAATTTTGTTGATCTGTTCCAGTCTCTCTTTTCGGATTTCTTCAAAATTCATCTGCTTCACCTTCTTCGTTCAAGATCAGCATCTTTTTCTCGACCCTGTCTATTTTCTCATTACAGCTTTTCAGCAGCTCCATTCCCTTCTGGTACGTCGCAAATGACTCTTCAAGGGAAATATTCCTGCTCTCCAGCGCCAGAAGCATCTCATCTAATTTCTGAAAAGACTCCTCAAGAGTCAGCTCTTCACTGTCCTGCTTTCTCTCTTCCGTCAGTTTTTCTTTTTCTGCCACGTCATCTTCTCCTTCCCGGCTACTTCCGCCCTGATATATCCATCTGTCACATAAACCTTAAGCCTCTCACCCTCGCTGACATCATCGATGCTGGTTACTGTTCTTCCACTTTCATCCGCTATGTAAGAATATCCCTGCGAGAGCTTGTCAAGCGGTGAGAGGCCCTTCATCCGCTCCACATAGATCATCATCTGGTGGCGTTTTTCCTCCAGAGCACTTCTCATGAGAAGCTGCAGCCTTTCCTCTTTATCAATCAGACTCTGTCTTTTCTCCCTGATCTGATTCTCCGGGCTTAAATAATTCAGCCTTAACAGGCGCCTCTTTGCCTCCTGCGTGGCTCTCTCGATCTGCCCGGTCATCCTGCCATAAAATGCATAGCGGTACTGTGACAGCCGCTCTGTCACCTGGCGCACATCTGCCACGGCCAGTTCCGCAGCAGCGGATGGCGTGGGAGCCCTCAGGTCGGCCACATAGTCTGCGATCGTCACATCAGTCTCATGCCCCACGGCAGAGATCACAGGCGTCCTGCAGTTAAAAATGGCCCTTGCCACTTTTTCCTCGTTAAACGCCCACAGATCCTCGATGGATCCTCCGCCCCGTCCTACAATAATCGTATCTACACCATATTCGTCAAGCATCCTGATCCCTTTTACGATGCTGTCTGCTGCCCCCTCACCCTGTACCAGCGCCGGATAGAGCACGAGCTGTACATATGGGTTCCTCCTGCGGGATATATTCATAATATCCCTGACTGCAGCCCCTGTGGGGGCTGTGACAATGCCAAGACGCTTAATATGGGACGGTATCTGCTGTTTAAACTGAGAAGAGAACATACCCATCTCCTCCAGCTCCTTCTTCAGCGCCTCGTATTTCTCATAGAGAAGCCCCGCGCCTTCCAGAATGATCTCCCTGGCGTAGAGCTGGTATCTCCCGTCCCTCTCATAGACATTGACGCTTCCCAGCGCCACTACCTTCTGCCCATCCTGCATCCTGAAGGCCAGACCCTTCCTGGCTCCTGCAAACATGACGCATGCGATGGTCCCTGTTTCATCTTTTAAAGAAAAATATATATGTCCTGAGGTATGGTATTTACAGTTCGATACCTCCCCCTTTACATAGATCCGGCTCAACATAAAATCCTGGGTAAACATATTTTTAATATAATTGTTTACCTGGCCTACACTATAAACATTCTTCATTCATGCTGCCCTTTCATCCGGAAATAGCTGCTCTTTATACAAGCTTTGCCAGAATCCCGTTAATAAATGCAGGAGAATCATCTCCGCCGTAAATTTTTGCAAGCTCTACAGCCTCGTTGATCGCCACGCCTGTTGGTATCTCGTCGTCAAATTTTAATTCATAAGCCCCCAGCCTTAAGATAGCCAGGTCTACTTTTCCCATCCTGCTCACCTTCCAGCCCTGTGACACTCCGTCAAGAGCCTTGTCTATATCCTCCATACGTTCACACACATGGTTATATTTTTCTTCAATGTACATGTGGTCCTTCTCATCCAGATGGGTCATCTGTTCAAAATACAGGGCAAGCTGCTCCGGCATCTCGTCCTCTTCATGGAATTCTATAAAAAATAATAATTTAAATATATGCTCGCGCAGTTCTCTTCTACTCATCATCATCCTCCGGGATTTTATCTATCATCAATTTAGTAAAACGGCAGCTGCCTCCTGTGAGACTAAAAAAGGATGTCTTATAAAGACATCCCTTATTATACTACATATTTTTCTTTACGAAAAGAATTATTTGGTTACTGTTCACACGTCACCATCCCGCGAGGTGTTTTCGTGCATATTTGCACGAAAATCCCGAGGGCTGCAGCGCGAAACGGCGGTTTTTGCCGTTTCTGTGCATCGCGGAACGTGTTACTGGTCACGGAGCGAACAGTAACATTATTTGCGGCTGTCCATATCCACAGATGCAATGCGTACATTCACATCTGCCACTGAAAGTCCAGTCATGTTCTCGATTGAAGCCTTTACTTTTTCCTGGACCTTCTTGCTGGTCTTCGGAACACTGTACCCATAGCTGATATTAATAGCCACATCTACGTTGACGACACCTTCTGTCACCACTACCTTAACGCCCTTGGAAAGCTTCTTCATACCCAGCTTTGATACCAGTTCATTTGTGATGTTGCCTGCCATGCTGGCAACCCCTTCAATTTCCGTCGCGGCCAGCCCTGCTATAATGGCAACCACTTCATCTGCTATCTGAACCTGTCCAAAGCTTTCATCCGCCTGTACGGTATAATTGCCCTGATTCTCTTCTTTGCCCATGGTCATAACCTCCATCTTTATCTCTACTACAACTATGCTGTCTTATAACTGTTCAGTATCTTATCAGTTACGCTGCCTTTATTATAACAAATAATTAACTATTTGCAAATAAAATATTGGTAACTGTTCAGAACCTTCACAGTCTCTGCAAAAATTCTTTCTATTCACTCCCCAGGCCTACCGTCCAAATTCCGACAGGACAAGCCCTTTGTTGCGGTCCAGCGTCATTCCTATGCTCCATGAATTCACCCAGAGAAGCAGAGGATTTCCCTTCAGGTCTTTGATCTTCTTCATATCGGAGGTGCCTGTCAGCATATCCAGGTCAATTTCCTTATTTTCGATCCATCTGATATGCTCATAGGGCAGGTTTTCCAGGATGATCTCTACATTATATTCATTCTGCAGCCTGTACTTAAGAACTTCAAACTGCAGGACGCCCACAACGCCCACAATGATCTCTTCCATTCCAGTATTAAATTCCTGGAATATCTGGATGGCGCCTTCCTGGGCTATCTGGCTGATGCCCTTGACAAACTGTTTCCTCTTCATAGTATCCACCTGGCGCACTCTTGCGAAATGCTCAGGCGCAAAGGTGGGAATCCCCTCATACTGGAATTTCTGTCCCGGAGCGCAGATCGTATCACCAATAGAAAAGATACCCGGGTCAAACACACCTATAATATCCCCTGCATACGCATGGTCAACGATATGGCGTTCCTGTGCCATCATCTGCTGGGGCTGGGAAAGGCGCAGTTTCTTATTGCCCTGTACATGAAATACCTCCATGCCCGCATCAAATTCACCTGAACAGATACGCATAAACGCGATCCTGTCCCTGTGTGCCTTATTCATATTAGCCTGTATCTTGAACACAAAAGCTGAGAAATCATTAGTCATGGGATCCACTTCACCTGCATCTGATTTTCTCGGAAGGGGTGAACTCGTCATATCCAGGAAGTTTCTCAGAAAGATCTCCACTCCAAAGTTTGTCAGCGCTGATCCAAAGAAGACCGGTGACAGCTCTCCGATATTGACCATATCCTGGTCAAACTCTGCACTGGCTCCATCCAGAAGCTCTATCTCCTCCATGAGCTGTTCTTTGTTCTCCATGCCGATAAAGGCTTCCAGCTCCGGTGAATCCACGTCAATTTCTGTCGCAGTCCCTTCCTTTGTGCCTTTCTCTGTATCTGTATAGATTGTCACCTTTCTGGTGTTTCTGTCATAAACCCCTTTAAAATTCTTTCCTGACCCGATAGGCCAGTTAATTGGACATGTGGCGATCCCAAGTTCCTTTTCTATCTCATCCAGCAGCTCAAAGGTATCATTGGCATCCCGGTCCAGCTTATTGATAAATGTAAATATGGGGATATGGCGCATGACACATACCTTAAAAAGCTTTCTCGTCTGCGCCTCGACGCCCTTGGACGCGTCGATAACCATCACTGCGGAATCCGCAGCCATGAGTGTACGGTAAGTATCCTCTGAAAAGTCCTGATGCCCCGGGGTATCCAGGATATTGATGCAGAACCCGTCATAATTAAACTGAAGCACGGAAGAAGTGACAGAAATACCTCTCTCCTTCTCAATCTCCATCCAGTCCGACACCGCATGCCTGGCAGTAGCCTTTCCTTTTACACTGCCCGCCAGATTGATCGCCCCGCCATAAAGCAGGAATTTTTCCGTCAGTGTCGTCTTACCGGCATCCGGGTGTGAAATGATAGCAAACGTCCGGCGTTTCTCTATTTCTTTTGTGATATCAGTCACTTTTATTCCTCCATTGTCTGTTCTGAATATATTTTTTGTATTTCCTGGCTGATTATTCACAAAAAGCCAGAAATATCCACTCTACGTAAACCTAAACTATTCTAGCAAGGTTATCTGGGTGTTGTCAATGGTTTATTGCTGCAGTTATTATTTGCAGTCAAAAAGGAGTTACTGTTCACACGTCACCATCCCGCGAGGTGTTTTCGTGCGTATTTGCACGAAAATCCCGAGAGTTGCAGCGCGAAACAGCGGTTTTTGCCGTTTCTGTGCATCGCGGAGCGTGTTACTGGTCACGAAGTGAACAGCAACAAAAAGGAGCTGCGCATTAATCACTTAGTGCGGCAGCTCCAATTAGATGATACTTTGTAACTATTCAGCAGGTCTGTGCATTTACTGCACAGACCGTAAGAAAATGATTCAAGGGTGCAAAAATCCCATCGCCGAAGGCGATTATATGTAACTACGCTTCGCGATGCAGTGGAAGGCTGAACAGTTACCAGTTACGATACTTTTTGCTTATCAATTATTTCCTGCCACCGTCATTCTTTTTCTTTTTACGCCAGACAATAACGACGATCACACCCAGACTGACAAGAGCTATCCCAAGAAGAATGTTCACAGGTGTTGTATCTCCGGTACGCACATTGCTCTTTTCTTCATCTGGTGCTTTTGGCGTTTCTGGTGTTTCCGGCGTTACCGGTGTTTTTGGCGTTTCCGGCGTTTCCGGCGTTTTCGGTGTTTCTAGTGTTTCCGGTGTTTCTGGTGTCTCCGGTGTTTCCGGTGTTTCTGATGTTTCCGGTGTTTCCGGTGTTTCTGGTGTCTCCGGTGTTTCCGGCGTTTCTGGTGTTTCCGGTGTCTCTGGTGTCTCTGGTATTTCTGGTGTTTCCGGCGTTTCTGGGTCGGTTATGTCTGGCGACTTGTAAATACCGGCATTCCAGGCCATATCCTCCTCGCCATACCCCGGCTTGATGTAAGCCGTCGCATAGCCACCGGTAAATTCCTGACCTGCTTCAAATACGACTCTGTACTCCTTTGTGATCCTGCCGCTGCTCTCCAGGTTCTGGAACGCATACCGGCCGTTCTCATCGGTCACTGTATCAGATTCATATTCCCATGGTGAACTGCTGTCCCTGCGGCTCTGCAATATAACGGTCACACCGGAAACCGGCTTTTCATCATCATCCCGCTGGCCATTCTTATTTTCATCGTTCCATACATAGCCGCCGATGGCACTGTATTTTCTGGCGCCGGCATCCCATGTCGCAGTAATCATATCCTGACCCAAACGTATCCTGTGGATATAGCCGTTTGTACGGTCCTCATTGCCCGATGCATCTGTGGCAAAATCATTCACGTCGGAATCAAAACGTGAATCCTTCGCCGGGTCTGAGGTTCCGCCATCGCCGTCGGCATTGGCATCCACTCCAATATACCCCTCCGGATAAGTAAATTTAACGCTGTAATCTTTAAATTCCGTGCCAAAGACCAGATGACCAAAGAAATATTTCCCATCTGCACCGACCACCTGAGCGGCCGCCGGCTGATCTGAAAGGCTTCCGTCCGGATTGACCTCGAAAAGTTCAACCAGCGTTCCCTCCAGCGGTATATAAATACTTTGCAGATCATCATAATCCTGGTCATCGAATACATAACCGCCGATAGCACTGCAGGTCACAAGTCCTGCATCCCAGCGCGCGTCCGTATGTTCCTCAAGGCCAGCACTCCTCAGAGCCTCTTCTGTCAGCGTGATGACATTGGTCCGGCGGATACGTCCATCCTTATCCACTGCATGGCGGGCATCGGAATCCGCGGCCATCTCGCCGCGGGATGTATCCTGAACCTGTGTAAAATCATAACGATAGGTATATCCGTCATCCGTCAGCTTCTTCAGGCTGCTGATATCGAACTCTGCCACATAATAGCCCTCCATAAGGTTATCGAACCAGTAGCGTCCGTCCTTATCAGTAACTGTTCTAATAGCGTCCTGATCCTTTGCCACCTCACCGTCCGGTCCATCGACCTTGTAGAGGAATACCGGAACATCCGGAACGCCGGTCTCGCCGTCATCCTGTACGCCGTTGCAGTTGCTATCCAGCCATACATAGTCGCCTAATGCATAGGAAGTAAAGATACCTGCATCAATGGTCATATTGGACTCGCCGGACAGGCTGCCGTCCGCATTGGAAATGACCTTGAGCTGTATATCCTTTGTCTCGCCGTTGACATCCGGATCAGAGTCCGCGGCGCGGTCACCTCCGGCTTCCTGCTCTGTAAAGGTGTAGCCGTCATAACGTTCACCGCGGATAAACTTCACCTGATAAGTGTAATACTCACCGCCCACATAGTCGGACGGATTCTGCGAGCCTTCGGTGGAACCGTCGGTCAGGTACTGGCAGGGCAGCCCGCTGAAAAGGTATTTGCCGTCCTGATCCGTTACTGTGGATTGCAGCATTTTTGTTTCCCTGCGTACAGAACTGTTAAATGTATGATAGCGGGTCTGCCACAGCTCCACGGTCATGCCCTCCACCGGAGCTTCACCGCTGTCCTGCATGCCATTGGCATTGCTGTCAAACCATACGTAATCACCGATACTTCCGGTGGGCAGATCCATAGCGGCCCGAACCTTATTAGGCTCCATACGGTCATTCTCAGGAATCGTGGCGTTCCCGCTGGATGCAGCGCCTGCCTTTACAACGCTAACGGCCGCAGAATTGTCCATGAATCTACCATAATACTCGCTGATCTTATCGGCCGTATATCCCGGTGCTCTCATGCTGATGATAATTTCATAGCTTCCGGAAGGTTCAAGCCCTTCTGCGGCGCCGCCATTGGTAAAGTCCACCTCAGCGCCAAGAGCTGTGGCATTGCTCATAATTCCACCGCTCCAATTACTCCAGTCCGACTGCATATAATACAGCGGCTGAAGGATTCCTGTTGTCTCACTGCCGCTGCGTGTACTAAAGTCGTAGTCTGTGGAGTACCAGGTAATATTTCCTCCGGCGGAAGCATTCAGCAGAGTCATATTTTCATAACCCGGACCAAATGGGATATCTGTACCTCTGCCCTGGGACATGCTGGTGATATACGTATCATCCGGCCCCGGGAACACATCCACAAATTTTGCAGTTTCAATATATGCATCTGAATAATTATAAAGGGTCAGCTTGTAATAAATTTCTCCGGCCGGATGTACGGTGGCCACAGCCCCGCGGCTGAGCCAACGTATCTGCCCGTCATCCCCCTTAACGCCGATGGATTTGAGCAGCTTCACATCCGTCGCATCTGTCACAGCCCGGCTGGCGGTATCATTGATATAGCTCAGGTCATCACCAACCAGCTCATCGGTTACCGGATTTTCGTACAATGTCTGATTATACGGTACAAAGCTTAAGCCTTTGGGGTTTTCACTGGATTTCGGTATTTTGGCACTGCTGCTTAAATATGCAGGAATGACTAAATCGAAACCACTCTTACTCTCATAGGAGATATAGCCCCTGAACTCAATCTGGATGCTCTCGCCTTCTTCCAGTGTAGTCATATCGTTGTCGGCAAAGGCGAAGGCATATTGTGTTGTTGTATAATTGGCATCCTCACCATATGAATCACCGCCCTGATCCTTCAGTGCCGCCGGAACCTCTATGGCGGTAACTGTATATAAGGACTGAGGTATGATCACCGAACTACCGGCAGCAACCTTACGTACAAGGAAGCCCTGGCTGGACTGGTCCTTTGATTCATCCAGCGCCGTCTGTGCCGGGAGCTTTAAGGAAAGCACCGGCTGTCTTAAAATCCGGTCCTCACCGGGCAGCGACATATTTGTCGCCAGGACTTGGAAATTGATTTCATCACCGGAACAGAAGGTCGCCTTGCTATCCGTTATTTCCGTTTTGATCGCAATCTCCGGTATTTTCATCGTGAAGGACGGAACGTTGCCCAAAACTGTATTGGAATTTTTATTTTGCTCTCTTGTCTTTACCTGGCCGGCGGCATCCAGATACGTGTCTTTCCAGGTGATATCCGCCGTATTGTTGATCCGCCGGACTTCATGATCAGTTTCAGTGGACCACTCTCCCCGGTTTGCAAAGGTTATATTGATAATGAGGCCGTCACTGCTGAACTTCTCCAGCGTGTTTGTATAAACGACCTTCACGCCCACAACCTTCCGGCCGTCAAAGCTTATGGTCTGCTCCGAGGAAACATCAGACAATGTCTTTAAGTGCGTCCATGTTCCTGCTGCCTTTTCAGCCATACTGCTCTGAATGTAAACTTCAGCGCCTGGCTTTTCAGCCGTGTTCTCCTTATTCTCTGATGAATTCACAGTCAGATAATTTATCGTATAATCTCTGTCGGTAACCGTTAAGTCCTTGTATACCTCCGAGCCGGAATTTACGCTTTCAATGTATTCCAGCCCGATGCGGTTATCGGTGACTGTAAGCTCCTTCACCGGCTTTTCATTCTCGCCGTCAGCATAGCCGTCCACCTTAAATTCCAGGGTGTAGGCACTGCTGAGCAGACTCACATCCGCAGTGACAGGGTCATCGGAAAATGTCGTCTCGTTGTCGCCATCACCGGCTTCCCGGATCTGTTTATGGATTTTGCCGCTAAGGCCTGTCATGCTGTCATCCTTTTCATTTTTGAATGTGACATAATTATGGCTGTCCGCACCACTTTCCAGTGATGGTTCATGGTATGGGTAAACCGTCACGATCTGCTCCAGCTCGACCATCTCCCCATCCAGCGTATAACCTTCGGGGGCGTGGGTTTCCACAATCTTATACTTTGTTCCGGTTATTTCCGCTTTAAGGAAATCAGATACAACACCATTCGTGGCATCGGTAATGGTTAATGTCTGTAACGGTACAGCACTCCAACCCGTTCCTTCCTGCGCGAAGATCTTAAATTCGGCGCCGGACAGCTTTTGAGCTCCGTCCGCATTGGTTTTCACGATACGGATTTTTCCGGCGTTGGACTGGTTGACAAAGGTAACATCCTTGTAAATTTTTGCTTTCTCCGGATCGCTAATACTGGCATCCGCGGATGCAATTCTGACTGCCAGGGCCCCCGACTCAATAACTGCGCTCTGAACTTCTGTTGATATCTCAAAGCCTGCATTATTTACCGCCGTCTTCCCATCCGCCGTCTCTTTAATATAGTATGTTCCAGGGTCCAGATTCTCCCACCTGCAGACGCCATTGCCATCGGCAGTCCTCAGACTGTTCTCAATTTCCCGGGTACAGGCTCCATCTTTATAAAGCTTAAAGGTGGCGCCTGACAGTGTTTTAAGGGCATCCACATGATCCGGATCGTACTGGCCATATTTGGTCAGTGTGATGGAGCCCTGCGGGCTGTTGTAGGCATTAACGTTCAATGTCTCTCCCTTAGTAATCTCAAACTCCTGCGCGCTGCCATTCAGAGCAAATGTGATGGTCTGCTGCGTTCCCCCATTATCATAGGAATACTCAGGCGTCGTAATTTCTGTAATCCGGTATGTTCCCGGTTCCAGGTACCCGGACTCGTAATGGTAATTACCAGGCTGATTCGTATCATCAAGGACGGTTATTATAGACTGATTTCTGTCATTATTAACCGTATATTCCCACTTTTCGGGCGCGTCGGATACTTTCCGTTCGATCGTAAACTGAGCCTGATCCAGCTGGGTAAGACTGCTCTGATTTGTACTCTCATCACCATCATACTTATAAAGAATGAACTTACCCTTATCGGCCTCGTTGACGATCGTGTTGCCCAGTGCATCGCCATTCTCATTATAGAGCGTAGTGCTTTCTTCATTGTTTTTAATTTCTACCCAGTAGCTCGGAGCCTTTGCATATCCTTCTGGAACTTTGGTTTCCACAAGCTCATACCATCCGGCGTCCAGCGGCTTGCTCTTAGCGTTGCCCTGTCCGTCTGTTTTCAGCGTGGCCGCTGCGGTACTGTTTTCATCATGTGCCTGGCCGCGCCCTGATACAGCATAAAGCGCAAACTCCACATCCTTTGCGGGCGTATCCATCCCCTGCCATTTTACCTGCTTGATGATGGATACATTGCCTTTCTCATCATCATAGAGATTTGCCTTATCAAAAACCGGCTCCTGGCCAGCTGCAATAGATTCCACAGTGCCATCAGACTTCTCCTTTTCGCCCAGAACGATTTCCGCGGTATCCTTATCTGTCGCCTCATTTTGTCCGAGAAGGGTATATTTTAAAATCGCTGTATTCTGAAGCCAGTATTCCTCCGCCTTACTTTCATTGGACGGGGTTATGTATGCTGCCTTTGGGTACTTTACAGTATAAGTGTACGTTGCAGAAATCGGTGTGCCGGCCTTTGTATATTTGCCGTCAGCAGCACTTACAGCAGTCCTTTTGAAAACAATCTGACCATTGTCTCCGGATACCGTATAGTCGGTACCGTTCGTCAGAGCCGTTTCCCCCATCTTCACATCGATGATCTCAGCCTGAGCGCCATTGACGGCATAGCCAATATGCTGCCCGTCAGCGTTGATACTTCCTGCATAGGCCAAAGGCAGCATATCGATCACCTGCATACCTGCAACATCCAAACGGCCTAAACGATCCTCATCTGCAGCTGTACCGGATTTGGTATTAATCACCTTAACTGTGTACGGCGCATAATAATACGCATCATCTGAAGAAACACTGCCAACAGTCTTATCGATCATCCATCCATCATCCGTAGTGACCGTAACGACTGGCTTTGCATTTTCGGCAAGCTTACCGGTTACAGAGGCGCCTCCTGATTTATTTCCGGTCAGTACCGGGTTAAGTGTAATCTCAGAACCATTCTTCCATTTAAAGTTATCGGTCTGAAATTTAATTGTCACCGTTTTTGGTTCACCGGTCATCAATGACTGATCCAGCTTAATGACCAGTGTACGTTCAAGCATATAAGAGGACTTTACATCCTGACCATTCACACTTAATTGATTAAAATTATCGGCGTCCGGAACCACGGACAAGTGCTCCGGCAACTCGATCTGAATGGCAGCGGCACTATAGCTGTCTCCGTCCTGGATCGGAGGGACGGTATATCCGATAATATAATCAAAACTTTCTCCGGACAGAACGCTGGCAGAAAGATTTTGAACCGTATTCACCGAACCTTCGATCACAAAGCTGGAGGACGTGTCATCCAAAGACATAAATGCGGTTTCTTCGGATTCTGTCTCCGTCTCCGTTTCGGCAGACGCCTGGGTTTCAGCAGAAGACTCTGTTCCTAACACATTTGATGCTCCGCCGGTGCTTTCCGAAGATGTTTCAGGCGCTGTCGTTTCAGCCTGAGCCTCCGTAACCGCAGCGCCCGTCTGCTCCATAGCGTCCGTCTGCTCCGGCTGCGATGTTTCTAGCTGCGGCATCTGCGCAGCCGCCTGCATAGAAAACCCATTCCCCAAAGAAATTATCATTACACATGCAAGAAACAATGCCATAAGTCTCTTTGCAAGTCCTTTTTTGTATTTCATCCTTTTCCTCCTTAAGCACTTCCGTCAGGTAACATATTTTTTATCGTGTACTGATTCTATCACATGTCTGCTGCATATAAAATAAAAAAGTGCCTTTTTATGGCAAAAATTTTCTTTGGTACGACATTTGAAAAGCCGGAGATTTTCTTCTATTATAATAAGAAGAATCTCCGGCCCTATAGGTATTTACTGCTCTTCAGATTTTACTGACATAGGTGTTATTATGATGTTCTCGCCTGCCACGTTTGTTTTGCGCTTTACGATATCTTCTATCTGGGCGCGTTCTGCTTCTGAGAGTTCTGCCTTGGCAATGACTACGTCTGCCTCATCGTCTGTGATGCTGACAACGGAATTAGTGAATCCCTTTGCTTCCAGCATGAGTTCAGCTGCTGCTTCCCGCTCTGCGATCTCTGTGAGGTCATTCATGCCATTGACAGCATTCTGCTTCTGTTCCTGCTCTATGTTCGCATTATTGATAACTTCCAGAAACGTCTCTTTATTTTTGGCACGTACCTGTTCTCTTGAAAGCTTTGCTTCTGCTGCAAAATTAGATGCTGCTGCAGAACTTGTCAGGACTGCTTCACCAGGTGTTGTTGTATCCTGGCCCGCTGTGTCGGCTGCATTTGCCTCTACATCTGTACTGTCTGCTGCTGCGCTGTCAGTACCTGCCCCATTGTCTGCCACATCACCTGCATCCGGACTGAAGCTGTCATCTGTCAGGCCTGCATCTGCCGTCTGACCGCCTTTTTCTGAAGCTTCTGTATTTTCCTTTGCCGCTGCATCTTCCAGATTTACTACATCTGAAGCATCTGCGCTCTGCTTATCCTGGCTTGCTGAAGTCTCACCCTCGGCCGTGTCCAGATCTTCTATATCTGCATCAAGGCTCTCAATATCCACAAGCGCCGTATCTTTTGCATTCCCATCTTTCTTTGCTGCATTTTCATCCTTTGCCACCGTCTCCTGAGCCTGGCCTCCCAGCTTTGTACCTGAATAATTCAGATAGCCGGCCACTGCTATCATGACGGCCAGTGCGGTAATGATAATTTGATTCTTCTTAAAGATATGTTTCACACTTTCCCCCTCCTAACTCATTTTCATCACTTTGATTTTATGCACCTCTACTCCAAATAATGCCATAACTGCTTCAGTAATATTCTGGACTACAACTGGATTATCACCACCTTCTGCCACAACCACCACTCCCTGGATCTCCGGCTCCAGTTCTTCTATCACATACGGAGTCTGGGCGCCGCTGCCATCCTGTGCATATACAGTCTCTTCTCCCTGAGTGGACTCCCTGGTAACTCTGTTTCCCCCCTGATTATCCTGTTCATCTGTAGTCTTATCTGATACAGGCTTATCTTTTTCCACAATCTTCTGCCCGGAAGATTTTCTTGTCAGCATGACCTCTACCTTGCCTACACCTTTAACCTTGCCAAGGGCTGACACCAGTTTTTCTTCCAGGACATCTGTGTCTGTCTTCTCATTTGAAACCTTTTCCACAGGCGCCTGTTCTGTCTGGTTTTTTGATCTTGTCTCCTCCCCCTGCTTTGTAGGAAGAGCAATGATGACAAGCAGGATTCCTGCCAGTAAAACCATAAAAATCTGATTCTTTTTCAGATTTTTAACTTTTGAAAGCCAGGTTTTGAAATTTACGTTTTTATCCTTCTCCTTTTCCATGGCCTACTCCTGTATACTAATATTTATATTACTGCCCGGGATGTTATAGACTTCCTGAATTTCATTTTTTATATTTATTACCTCTGCGCTCTCTCCCCCGTTCTCTGTAAACGGGGCAACCTCTATACGTATGCCTGACTTTTCATAAGATGCCGTCACACTTATACTCTCAGGCACATAAGAGCCGTCCTCGCTTTTAAAGATGATCTCGCTGTCAATTAAAAAAAGACCGTGGGATTTTACGATAGACTCAATCTGTTTCTTTAATTCGCCCTCATACACTTCCATGATCTTCTTAGACCTGAGTTCTTCCATTCCGTGCATATCTATCTCCAGTTCATTGTAATCTCCCTTCAGATTTTCCTTCCGCCATGCAGCCTCGAATTTCCCTTTCAATCCCGCTACGTCCGCCAAAGGTCCCAGGACAATGATCACAAGAAGGATACCTGCAAAAAACTTTACATATTTCTGAAAGCTGTTATTAGGAAGGAGCTGCACAAAAAGATTTATGAAACAAAGGAAACAAACAATATTCCTGATCCACCCAAATATGGCATCCACCCTTTCACCTCCATCCAGTTATCCGGCTGTTACCGAAGCAGTTACCATAGCCAGTGACAGGAAGAACAGGATGCCTGTGGTGCCAAGGACCTTCAGCAGCAGCCCTGCCCCGTCTCCCACAGCCCCGATACATTCTACCATGCGCTTGTCAGATACCGGCTGTACTACCGCAGCCATCAGCTTATATAAAAGCGTGCAGATGCCAAGCTTCATAAGAGGCACAATACAGATAACCGCAAGCACGATCAGCCCTGCTGCCCCCACAGCATTCTTGATCAGGACCGCTGAACCAAGCACCACTTCTGTCACTGCATTAAAGGCATTGCCCACACCTGGTATGCTGCCGGCCGCTTTGTTTAAAATGGCCGTCTTCAGCGCATCTACAGCCGGCATCACCAGGCACTGAACTGTCTGAAACCCTACAACTACAGCAATCATTGTCTTTATGCTCCACTCCACAAAAAGCTTCAGCAAATCTGCCATTTTGGAGAGATATTCTTCCTTGGCCAGATGATTCAGCAGCATAAAAAGAACATACAGGTTCACTGCTGGTATGAGAAAGTATTTCATCAGCATTTGAAGACCTGTGATCAGCAGCAGGGTAAATTCATAAAAGGCTCCTGCAGTGACGGACCCTGACGCTATGGAGACAGCCAGGAAATAGACAGGCATGAGGACCTGCATAAAATTCACTACATTTGCCAATGTCTGAGCTGTCAGGACGCTGATACTGTAAAAAGCCTGCATCAGCAGTGTGAACAGCAGCAGATAGATCATATAAAAGCTTATATCACCTACCTGGCTTTTTTCGAATATATTAGTAAAATTTGTGAATACAGCGGCTGCGATCACCAGGATCAGCACATGCACTGCCACTTCTCTGTTCTGCTCCAGTTCTGAAAACAGTGTATTCCAGAGCAGATCACCGATACTCTCCATATTTAAGGGGGTATCGCCCTTCACAAGTGACATGACGGCTTCTGAAAAGGAAAAGCCTGTCCCATTCATGGAATCTCCAAGGGCTTTATCTACTTCGCCCAAGTCCAGCTCGTCCAGAAAATACCCCTGCATATCTTCGTTATCTTCAGCGTGAACCGGAACAGCGGGCAAGAACACCCACAGTACCAGGAACAGGATAAATATCCTTGTCCTTTTCACAAGCCACCCCCATCCCTATTTCAAAAAAGACTGAACAGTTTCAAGCAGTGCCATCAGAATAGGAGTACTGATAGCCAGCACCGAGAGTTTCCCAAATATTTCTATCTGACCGGCTATTGCCCCATAACCCGCATCCTTGCACAGATTAGACGAGAAATCAGCAATGTAGGTGATCCCTACTATTTTAAGCAGTGTGGTCAGATAGGAAGACTCAATGTCCACATAATTCCTCATAGTCACCAGCGTGTCCGCAATATAGCTTAGTTTGCTGACTGAATAAAAGAATATCAAAAGACACGTCACCATACTGATATAGACGGCAAACTGAGGTTTTACTTCCCTCAGAAAAAGTGCGATCAATATTCCTGTCAGCCCTATTGCACCAATCTTCAGCATAAGTTTCCTCCAATCCCGGAGCGTGTTTGAAAAATGCTCTCCCTGCGGTATGCTAAAGCGCAAAAAGTGTTTTGATACTGTCAAATAGCTGGTTAATGTATGGCACCACCCAGAACAGCACCAGCACAAGTCCTGCCAGACTTGTCAGAAACGAGTACTCCTCCCGCCCGCTCTGTTTTAATACCTGATTGATGACTGCTATCAGAATGCCAACTGCCGCTATCTTAAAAATCAGATCAACACTCATACTCATCTCCTCATCTTATACGAACAGTATGGCCAGAAACAATCCCATGCAGACTCCCAGATACCTGTAGACTTTTTCCTTATTTTTGAATTCTTCAGAGGCCGTCTCACATGTCTCCATCAGCTGGGTCCTGTAGAGATCGATCGTGCGAAGCTGCATTTCCTGGTCCAGATATCCCAGGTGTTCACCAAAACCTCTCAGCTGCTCCATGTCTTCCCTCAGAAGCCCGGACCCCTTCAAGTCCTCTTCAGCATTTCTGCTGAATATCTCACTGAACGATTCCCCCGAAAATTCTTCCATATCCTCTGCCGTATGTCTCAGGAAATCTGAAAACGGCTCTCTGATCCTCCCCGCCACATGTCGGAATGCCTCTGCAAGAGGAGATTTGGCATACTGTATCTCCCCCTGCAGCATTCCTGTCATCCTGCGCAGTTCCTGCAGCTGTGTCACTCTTTTTTTCAAGTCCTGGCCCATAGAGAGGCCAATGGCGCTGCACGCTCCTATCATCAGCCCGATCCCCACCCATTTCAGCATCCCGTCCCCCTCCCTTCGTACAGCGCTGTTCCTCTTGCATCAAAAATCGCCTTCACCTTCCCCACCTGGTTATGGTTGTGCAGTATGACATAGCGCTCAAAGATCCGTTCCAGGACAAGCTTCTGCAAAAGAGGTTTTTTCTTTACATCTTCTATGGAGCTGCCATGCACGGTTGCCAGAAGTTTGCATCCGCAGTGCAGTACAGTCTCAATGGCATGGATATCGCCATAATCTCCGATTTCATCAACAGCTATGATCCTGGGTGACATGGAGCGCACCAGCATCATCATCCCTTCAGCCTTTGGACAGCAGTCCAGCACATCTGTCCTGATCCCCAGGTCATTCTGGGGCACTCCAAGATATGCTCCCCCTATCTCCGACCGTTCATCCACCACTCCTACCGTAATGCCCGGGAAATAATCTGTTCCATTAGACAGCTGACGGATCATATCCCTGAGCAGTGTTGTCTTTCCGCATCTGGGGGGCGAAATGATCAGCGTATGGCATACCTCTTCCCCCTGTATGACATATGGAAGCACCTCCCCGGCGCATCCCTTTATCTGGTGGGAAAGCCTCACATTGATAAAGGAGATATATTTGACACTTTTAATCTTGTCCCCATCCATCACTATCTTACCTGCCACCCCTACCCTGTGTCCGCCCTGTATTGTTATAAAGCCCTGCCTTAATTCATCTTCAAATGCATACAGTGAATAGTTTGCAATATATTCCATGGTCTCCAGCAGTTCTTTTTTATCTACCACATACCCGGACGCCTCATCCAGTGAGATCCTCCCGCTCTCCGCCACAAAATATTCACGTCCCCCATAGGCTATCATAAGAGGCTTATCCACCCTCAGCCTGATCTCCTGCAGCTGTTCCAGGTCTACATCCATCCTCTGCAGGATTCCCCGCAGTCTGATTGAAAATATCTTAATCAGCTCATCCTTTCCCTTCATGCTCTCACCCCTTTTACACAATATATGAGGCTGTCCCATAAATATGCATTAAAAAACCGCTGTCAAAATCCGGCTGATCCGGTTTTAACAACGGTTATCTTAAAAGGCACCCGGCCTGTATCCTACCTGGCTCCCTTTTTCTGTCTTTTCTTAAACTCAAGAAATTCCTTGAGATTTTTTTTCATCACTTTTTTCAGCTCGCTCCTGGAGAGGCTCTGAAGGTAGTTTCTTCTCTCACTGAATGTCTCGTGTCTGCTGGCTATATCCTCTTCCACCTGTTCAAACTGTTCCCGCCAGTCCGGCGATATCTTGGCAAGCAGGAATTCTGTATAGGCACATGAAAGCTGATATCCCCTGTTCTCAAGCAGCTCATAAATTTCCTTTACGGCTTTTACTTCACGCGGCCCCCCTATGACTACCGCAAATATGTAACTGTTTTTATCCATAACTATACGGTTTGCCACATTTCGCATAACTGCAGGCAGTGCACCTTCATCACTGGCAAAGATAAACCCCACCTCAGTATTTTTCTCATAAATAATCCGCCCGGAACATGACTGGGCGCAGACAGCAATACCGCCTATATCTTCAGCCAGTACCTTAGCTGCCATTACACTGTCCGCACTGCTGCTGTCATAATAAATCGTACACGCATCCAAATTAAAATCTGCCTCCTCTGTCTTCTGTCATTTTAGCTATTTATATGTTGCTTAACTGTTATATTTATACTCATCAAAGCATTCCATGATGCTTATCCAGGCATTTTTCCCTGAAATCAAGTATCCTCGCTGCATTCGCCCAATGCACATGCAGGCATGTTTACCCGGCTCATTGTCAGCAGAAATAAAAATAGAGAACGGACATGTACTTTTTTTACCATGCCCGTTCTCTACTGAACTTCAATCATTAACTTACCTCTCTGTTCCATGATTCTCACTTCTCAGATTAAAACTATCATCCTTCATCATTAGAACTTTCCAACTAAATTATCAATTCCTAAAATGATACTTCTGATCTTCTAAAACTTCGTTTCTTAAAATAAATCGACTCTTAATTTCAGTTCTTACTGTTCCTCAAATTTCTTATTGGTACTCTAAGTTCTTCAATCACTATCTTCTTACTTTACACTTCAATTTCTTCTTATCGTTTTTTCAATTTCCTGAACTCGTTTAATCTTCGTTGTCAGTTTTAATCTTCCGGACTTTAATTTTTTATCCTTGAACTTCAAATCATTTTTACTATTTAATTGTTTTTTTCTCACCTTTGTTTATACAAAAGCAAGTAAGATTAAGTTTTTGGTGGTCTGTACCTCCTTGGATTATTTTTAATTTCAGTCATTCGCCTTCTCAGACAATTACTTCATTCTGTATCCTATTGAATTGAAATGACTTCTTTTAAATTACCTTCCCATTGGACCGTCCTCCTTGGTATTTCCCTTCTTTTGTGCTTTAATTTTACTCTCTCTTCTTTTGTTGTTTTCATTATATCTCTGGTGTTGAATTTTGTCAAGCATTATTTCAATTAAAAATATATTATTTTTTATTGGTAATAATTGTAATCTATTTTCTGACTTTAATGCACATTTATGTCATTTTCATTCCTTATTTACCCGGCAAAGAAAATCACGAGAGCTGAAGCGCAAAACGGCATTTTTGCCGTTTCTGTGTATCGCGGAGTATGCTACTGGTCACAAAGTGAATAGAAAATCTTGTCTCATTGGAGTGAAGACATCTATCAGCTTAGTCTCTTCCAGAGCTTTCACTCCATGCTCTTCCCCCGGAGCCATGTAATAACTGTCACCCTCAATAAGGACAGTCTTCTCTCCTTCATCCGTAAGCTCAAGCTTTCCCTTAACCACATATCCGATCTGTTCATGGATATGCCTGTGCAGAGCTCCTGTAGCCCCCTTTTTAAATTCCATCTCCACGATCATCATATTCTCGCTCCAGGATAATATTTTCCTGGTAACTCCCTCTCCTGCGCTCTGAAATATTCCTGATTCATTTTTTGTAAACATGATTTCTCCTTTTTGGAAAGTAATATCCACTCTTGCAATTTTTTTATCTAACTTATATAATTATACAATAACTGTAACTGTGAAGGTACTGAACAATTATATACCCATCTGTTCTGATACTACATGGTCTTTGGACCGCATAAAAATAGACATGAAAGAGGTAAATTATATGAAGAAAAAGGTTGTTATCGCATTAGGCCATAAGGCACTTGGTACTACTCTGCCGGAACAGCAGGTTGCTGTCAAAAAATCTGCAAAGGTACTGGCAGATCTGGTTGAGGCCGGATGCCAGCTCATCATCTCCCACAGCAATGCCCCCCAGGTAGGCATGATCCACACTGCAATGAATGAATTCGGCAAATCACATGATGACTATACTGTAGCGCCTATGTCCGTCTGCTCTGCCATGAGCCAGGGATATATCGGATATGACCTTCAGAATGCCATCCGTGCGGAGCTGGTGGGCAGAGGAATCTACAAACCCGTAAGCACTGTCATCACACAGGTGCTG
Source organism: Murimonas intestini (assembly GCF_024622195.1). Taxonomy (NCBI): domain Bacteria; kingdom Bacillati; phylum Bacillota; class Clostridia; order Lachnospirales; family Lachnospiraceae; genus Murimonas; species Murimonas intestini. Next base: position 333,942 of record NZ_JANKBI010000002.1, on the reverse strand, counting down.
GTGGATCCCTACGATGATGCCCTGTATAATCCTGTCAAGGAAATAGGCCGTATCCTGACCTCTGAGGAAGCAGAGGAGGAAGAAAAGAAGGGAAACTTTGTCACTGAAGTGCCCGGAGGCGGATTTCGAAGGATCGTTGCAGCCCCGCGTCCCAAGGATATCATAGAGATCGATGCCATCCGCGCCCTGGTGGATGCCGGACAGCTTGTTATTGCATGCGGCGGCGGCGGAATCCCCGTTCTTGCACAGGGAAGCGCTCTTAAAGGCGCCAGCGCCATCATTGAAAAAGACCTGGCTGCAGGCAAACTTGCTGAACTTATCGATGCTGATGTTCTTATGATCCTGACAAATGAAGAAAAAGTCTGCATCGCGTACCATACAAACCAGCCAAAGGCGCTCGATAATATAACTGCTGCCGAAGCTTTGACACATATTGAAAACAGTGAATTCGGCAAGGCTGCCATGCAGCCGAAGATCCAGGCGTCTGTTGACTTTGTCACCAGCGGTGAAGGCCGCAAAGCTATCATCACAAATCTGGAACATGCTGCTGACGCCATGCTTGGCAGGACCGGCACCGTCATTACAAAATAATGCTGCCACGCTCCAGGGCAGCGCTGACCATTGAATATGAGCAGAGCGATACATTCCCGCGGCAGCCGCCAAAGTCTAGCTTGCTTAAGCTTGTTTGACCTTGGCCTGCTGCCTGCGGAAGTAAATTCTAAGCAGCACTAAAAAACAAACAGCCCTCCTGTCACATCTGAAATTCCTGTCTGCAGTTTTCCCCTTCCTTTAAATCAACCGTACAAAATGCAGAATCTTCTTTTCCGGTTCTCACAAACTTTTTGACATCTTTATGTGCCCGGAATGTGACGGCGCACCTTTTATCTGCCCACTCCATATCTATCTCCAGGCCGCCATATGCACGAAGTCCCTTTACAGACCCTTCTCTCCAATGCTCAGGGAGTGCTGGCATGATATACAGTGTATCCTTTCTGCACTGCATGAGCATCTCCGTAATCCCCGCAGCAGCCCCCAGATTACCGTCGATCTGAAATGTATGAGGAGGATGCAGATTCAGCAGGCTGTCCTCTGTCATATCACGCAGCAGCCTGTACAATGTCTCTTCTGCCTGCTCCGCCTCCCTGAACCTGGCCCTGAATGCCGTCATCCATGCAAGGCTCCAGCCTGTTCCGCCTCCGTCATTCTTTACACGTCTCTCAAGGGACTTTCTGGCCGCCTCAAAAAGCTTGGGCGTCTCTTCTCTGTTAATCTGCGAGTCAGGATAGACAGCAAACAGATGTGAGATATGCCTGTGTCCCGGATCAGTCTCCTGGTAGTCCTCCATCCACTCCTGCAGTCTCCCGCCTTTCCCGATTTTCATGGGCGGCAGTTTCCCCATGCTCTCTGTTACACGGCAGGTAAAGCTGTCACTTATATGCAGGCAGGCGGCGGCATCCAGGCACCTCCCGAACAGCCCTCTTATGATCTGCGTATCCATAGCAGGCGACATACACAGGCTTCCCATCTGGCCGTCCTCTGTTATATATCTGTTTTCAGGCGACAGAGACGGGCCACTGAGCAGCTGCCCATGCTCATCCTCCTGCAGGTAATCCAGGAAGAATTCTGCTGCCTCCTTCATCACAGGATATGCCTTTTCCCTGAGGAAATCCTGGTCACAGCTGTAGAGATAATGTTCCCACAGGTGATAACAGAGCCACGCTCCCCCCATGGGCCAGAGGCCCGCACGCGTATGGTCATACGGTGCCGTGTCACCCCACAGATCTGTATTGTGATGAATGACAAAGCCCCTGCACCCATACATCCTTTGTGCTGTCTCACGCCCGTTTACCCTTGCCTTTTCTATGAGTCCGAACAGAGGCAGTTGACAGTCCCCCAGACCGCACGCTTCGGCAGGCCAATAATTCATCTGGGTATTGATATTTACAGTATATTTGCTGTCCCACTCAGGAACAAAGCTATTGCACCAGATTCCCTGAAGATTTGCCGCCTCCGATCCAGGACGGCTGCAGGATATCAAAAGATAACGCCCGAAGTTAAAATAAGCCTCTATCATTCCATTGTCAGTTTCTCCCTGCCTAATCCTCTGCAGGCGTTCATCCGTGGGCAATGAAAGCAGCCCTGGATCACATGAAAGCTCAAGCTTGACTCTGTTATACCAGCTCTGATATTCCTCTGTGTGCCTCCTGCGGATCTCACTGTACGGAATATGCTCCACCCTGTCTATACGCTCCCGGCAGATCTTTGAATACTCTGCACATCTCTGGTCTGTCTCAGACACTATCTTTAAAATGATCTCACTGGCATTTTCAATATACAGGTAATCTCCCACCGGCTGTATCTTTCCGTCAGGCGTCTCCGCCGAGAGGATCACACAGAATCCGGAGCCGCCTGCGCCGCACCGGCCTTCCATGCAGATCCGCCGTTCTCCCTCTGTCCTGACTGATGCGTCAAACCTCCTTGACAGGGATATCCCCACCTGCAGTCCGCCTCTCTGCTTTGATGCAAGGCGGACTGCCATCACATTATCAGGCTGGCTGACTATGAATTCTCTTGTATATTCTGCGCCGTCCAGCTCATAACTTACGTATGCGGCAGCCTCTGACATGTCCAGCCCGCGCCTGTAATTCCTGACTCTTTTTCCAAACAGGTCAGTCATGGCAGCAAGCGCTGTCCCTTCCCTGAAAATTTCCATTGAATCATCACAGTGGTCTGAAAAGATCAGATTCAATTCTCCAAGCATCTGATAAGCTGAACCTTTTTTGGGCGTGCCTACCATGGCCATCTCTGAGAGCATCTGCGCCCTCTCTGGCTCCCCCTGCATCAAAAGCCTGCGTACCCGGGGCAGGTACGCTGCGGACTCCTGGTTATTCCTGTCAGTAAATCCGCACGCCCACACTGTGTCATCATTTAGAACTACAGTCTCATTCCTCAAATGCCCCTGGATCATTGCACCCATCCGGCCATTGCCAAGCGGCATACCCTGTATCCAGGTTTTTGCCGGCTTTCTGTACCACAGTTTATCTGCCCCCATCTTAACCGCCTTTCTATTTTCCAAGCACGACCTTATCATATTCCTTCTGAAGCTCAGCTGCCCAGCCGTCCATAAATTCCTGTACTTCCATCTGCCCCAGAAGGACCTTCTGCATATTCGGCATTGCATAGTTTGTCTCTATATTAGTGAAATTCGGAAGGTAGTACGGAAAGCTGCAGAACTGTGAATCCGGGCTTGTGTACGCGTCAGCGCCCATTTTCATATAGCTGATATCCTGGACCCAGCTGTCCTTTATTGCTTCTGAGTTCACAGGAAGATTCCCCATCATCTGCTCATAGGCACTGGCCTGTTCTTTTTCTGCCAGCCATGACACGAACTTCCATGCCTCTTCTTTGTGCTCAGATGCTGCAGTTATCATGTTTCCTGCAGGCTTTGAGGTAGGCAGGGTCAGCTTTCCATCCACTCCCTTTGGAAGAGGCACTGCTTTTATAACATTCTCATCATTTTTAAAGGCCTCATAATTCGCCTGTGCAGAGCCCAGATTGTGCATCATGAGAACGGCTTTTCCAGACTGGTACTGGGCTGCCATCTCAGGCCATCCCTTGTTTATGTCATCTTCAGAAGTAAGGACGCCATAATTGCCTAAGAATCTTTCCACAAACTCTACATTCCTGGGATCATTGAGCGTACATTTATCATCGATAAAGAAATCTGTAATGCCGGAATAAGAATACATGAGCATCTCCAGCGCATTTGCTCCGCCTGAGCCTCCACGGATGACATATCCATAAAGTCCCTGTTCCTTATCTGTTGCTGTCTCGGCAGCTGTGAAGAACTCATCCCAGGTCCCGGGGATATCAAGTCCGCTTTCTTTTAAGATATCAGGGCGCGCATACATGCACTGGACATTTCCTCCGAATGGGATCGTATACAGCTTCTTGTCCTCGCTTGCATAATCCATTGCCCTGACCTGCTCCAGGTATACCTCCGGTATCTGGTCCCTGCTTTCCCAATTCTCAAAGTAGGAATCAAGAGGTTCCAGAAGCTCTCTTGTAATATAATTTGCTTCACAGTATGTGCTTATCACATCCGGCATCTCCCCCGCCGCAAATGCCATATCCAGTTTCTGGTTGAAAGCGCTGTCATCGCCTGCCACACCCAGGTATTCTATCTCAATTCCCGGATTCTCCGCCTCAAATTTTGCGATCGTCTCTTCCCACCAGGCATTCCTCTCGTCGTTTGCAGAAGCCTTCCAGAATTTTAAAGTGACGCTCTCCCCGCCATCAGAGGCCTTTGTCCTGACAGCCCCGGTATTTTCCGTCTTTGCCGCGGTCTCCTCTGTCTTTGCCGCATCCGCTTTACCTGCACATCCTGAGAGTGCTGCCCCTGCAAGGCTGACTGCCATACCTGCAGCCGCTATTCTTTTCCAATTCCACTTCATCATTTTATTATTCATTTTTCTCCATCCTTTCTTTAACCTTTGACTGCCCCTGCTCCCAGGCCGCTGATCAGATATTTCTGAATATAGGCAAAGAGACATACAGGGGGAATAAGTGCAATAATACTTCCTGCCGCAAGTGAACCATAATCAATCGTGTATTCACCTATCATGTATTTTAGTGCGACAGGGATCGTAAACAGATCCTGTGACGTAATAAAAGAAAATGATATCATAAATTCATTCCAGCAGCTTACAAACGCAAAGGCGCCTGTTGCCACGATACCCGGCAGGAGGCTGGGGAATACTACCAAGAGCATTGTCTTCACTCTTCCCGCCCCGTCCACCCATGCAGCTTCCTCAATGGATACTGGTATCCCTGATACAAATCCCTTCATCAATATGGAATTAAAAGGTATCTGCATGGCAATATAAAATACGATCAGTGACCATCTTGTATTGATCAGTCCTATCTGCTTAAATATAACAAAAAGCGGAATGATCAGGATGATCACAGGCATCAGCTGTGTTCCGATCAGCAGGAGCATAAACAGCTTCTTGCCTTTAAAATTAAACCTGGCCAGAGCGTAGCCGTTTAACACTGAGCACAGCACGATCACGATAAGGGCCGCCGTGCAGACCAGCAGGCTGTTTATAAAATACGTTGAAAACTTATTCGTCTTCCACACTTTGATATAATTATCAAATACAGCCGGATGGGGCAGCAGTGATATCTCTGTGCCTGTGATAGCCTCCGGTGTCTTGAAGGAGGTGACAAGCGCCCAGACAAAAGGTATCAGCACAAAGAGCATCATGACTGTAAGCGGAAGATAGATCAGAAATATTTTTTCTATTATTTTTCGTCTCTTATTCATTGTCTTCCCCTCCGAATCTGCTGGCCTTCATATACAGAACCGCGAATACCAGCAGGATTACAAATGCAATGACCCCCAGTGCGGAACCATAACCGTAATTTCCGCTCACCACTGCTGTTTTCAGCATATATATCGGCAGTGTTGTTGTCATATTTACCGGTCCTCCGTTTGTCAGTGTAAAGATCATATCAGTTGAATTAAATTCCCATATGGCTCGTAAAAGTGTCGTCAGGACGATCGTCTCCTTCAGATAGGGCAGTGTTATGTAACGGAACCTGGCAGTTTTTCCCGCTCCGTCTATATCACAGGCTTCGTATACATCAGACGGTATTCCCTGCATAGCTGCCAGCAGTGTTATAGCGAAAAACGGAATCCCTCTCCACAATTCTATCACTACGATGGAGGGAAATATCAGTCCTGTATTTGCCAGCCAGGCCGGTACTTCGCCCGGCATGCTTCCAAACCTGATCAGAAGCTGGTTTACAAGCCCGATGCTCTGGTTCAAGATCAGCATCCACAGCATGGTAGTCAGCACTCCTGATACTGCCCATGGGATCAGAGCCAGCGCCCTGACTGCTCCCCTGCCCTTAAATCTGGCGTTCAGGATAAGCGCCAGTATCATTCCGAATACCAGCTGCAGCCCTACCTCTGAAACTACCCATTTCAGTGAGAAAACAAGGCTTTCTTTAATGACTGTATCCTCTGTAAATATTTTCCTGAAATTTTCAAGGCCCGCAAACCCTTTATTCGCATAATCCGCATAATTGTAATTCTGAAGGCTCAGCATAAATACTTTCAGGATGGGATATCCAAAAATACCAAGCAGCAGGATCACCGACGGCAGGATCATCAAATACGGAAGGCTTCTGTCCTTCAATTTCTTTTTCCCCATTTTTTCCTCCTTTTCTTTCTTCGGCCGATATGGTGATTATATGAAATACAGCTGGAAATAACAATTCAAAAAAACGCTCTGCACTTTCAAAAAAATTGTTTTTTCTCCGCAAGTCCTTTTTATTTCAGAATATTTATTTTATAATATTTTTAGATTAATTTTGGAAAGGAAAGACTATGCATCTGATCAGACATTACATGAACCAGCCTATCAGAAAAAAACTTCTGCTTTTTCTGATATCCTCATTATCACTCATCGGAATCACCATTTTCAGCGCCCTGCTCTTTATATATAAAGATTTTTCCCATCAGACTGTCACTATGACTTCCAAAACCCTGGACCTCTATACAAGGCAGCTGGATGATTCCCTCTCTCAGCTGGCGGGATATTCCCTGAACCTGATCTTTGACTCTGCTGTCCAGGATAATCTGGTGAACCTCTCTTCCACGAAAGATTCCTATGAGCTGCTGATGATAAAGAACAGGCTTAATGAGAAGCTTTTCCTCTCTGCTTCCTCACTTGACTATATGGACCATGCTGATATTATAACTCCCGGAAACCAGTTTCTCTCCTCCGCTTCAGGCAGGATCACAAAGCCCGGTCAGACATATGAGGAACTGCAGCACATTATCAGAGAAAAAGGCCGCTGCGTGTGGGAGATATCCCCCTCCGGCCAGTCATCCGGGCAGCTTGTCATGTCACGGCTGATTCAGACTATAAATAATAATTTTACATATGAGCCTCTGGGGATCCTGTCCTTTTACATAGATGTGGATGTTCTGACAGATCTGGAAAATTTCTCAAAGAATTATTATAAGAGTTTCTTTTTTATTACAGGACCCTCCGGAGAAATACTCTACAGGCCCGGGAACGCAGAAGAACTGAATACTGTCACCTCAGTGGGCAGTTCCATCTACCAGGATTTTAATGACACCGCCTATTTTGTGACTACCCAGCCCTCTTCTGTCGCTGGCTGGAGCTACTGCCTCCTTCTTCCAAAATCAGAGATACTGGGACGGATCGTCACAATAACAGTAAGCCTTATACTCATATTTATATTTTTGATTTTTCTGTGCATCCTCACAAGCTTCTGCCTGTCACGCCGTATCACCCTTCCCCTCTTCCATCTTTCCAGGGAAATGGACTCTGTGGCATCAGGGAACTTTCAGATCCGGGAGGATGAACTTCTAGACAGCACTGCGGATGATGAGCTGCGCTCAATCTGCCTTCATTTTATTCAGATGACAGACCAGCTTGATACGCTTATCACTGAAAATTATGCGGTAAAGCTCCTGAACAAGGATGCACAGCTGAGAGCACTTCAGGCCCAGATAGATCCGCACTTTCTCTACAATACACTTGACTCAGTCAACTGGCTGGCAAAGCTGGCTGGCCAGAAGGATATATCCACTATAGTCCAGTCGCTGGCCGCCCTGATGCGCCAGACTATGAGCGCCGGGAATGAGGGATATACACTTGGGGATGAGCTGAAGCTGCTGGAGAATTATCTGTCGATCCAGCAGATACGCTATGGAGAACGTCTTCACTTTTCCAACTCCATTGATGACAAAATGCTCTCCCTGCCCGTCCCAAAACTGATACTTCAGCCCCTTATAGAAAATTCTATAAAATATGCTCTGGAGAATATGGATAAGACATGCGAGATCCTGCTGGAGGTGAAGCCCTATAAGCCTGACTGCTGCCGTATCCGCATCCTGGACAACGGTCCCGGCATTCTGCCCGAAACTGTCCCTCTTATATTGTCAGGCCAGTTAAAACCCCGGGGCAGCGGTGTCGGTCTTAAAAATGTCAGCGACCGCCTGAAGCTCCTGTATTCTATGGATGAGCCGCTGCAGATAACTACAGATGAGCAGGGAGGAACATGCATCACAATACTGATCCCTCTGGAAGGAGGCTTCCAATGTCAATAAAAGTTTTATTAGCAGATGATGAACAGATCATAAGGACAGGGATCTCTACATTGATCTCATGGGATGAATTGGATATGGAGCTGGTATGCTGCGCCGAAAACGGCCAGAAAGCTCTTGAATATATAAGTACTTGTCCTGTGGATATTGTTATAACAGACATCCGTATGCCTCTGATGGGCGGCATTGAACTGATACGCGCATGTGCTAATGCCGGATTCTCTGTACGCTTTATCCTGCTCACAGGCTATGGAGAATTTGAATATGCCAAATCCGCCATGCACTACGGAGTGAGGCATTATCTCCTCAAACCCACAGATGAATCCCAGATCATCCAGGCCCTGAAAGAAATTGCCGCGGACTTGTATACGGAGCAAAGGAGGCGCCGTCCTTTTACCGGCGCCTCCCCCAGTGTCCCCGCCCAAATCTCCCCGCAGGATCCTATAGAGAAAGTAAAGCTTATTATTAATGAGGAGCTGTCCAATCCTGACCTGAGCCTGAAATGGATCGCCCATAATAAATTGTATATGAATGAGAATTATCTAGGGAAACTGTTTCAGAAAAAAACAGGGAAGAAATTTTCAAATTATCTGACTGACCAGCGTATGCAGTATGCGAAAGAACTGATATCACAGAATCCTGATATCAAGCTGACTGAGCTCTGCCAGAAAACAGGATTTATAAATAATCCTGCATATTTTTGCACTTCATTTAAAAATTACAGCGGCCTTACTTTGACACAGTACCGGCAGAAACCGTTCCAGTAACTGTGAAAGCATTGAACCGTTACAGCATATCTTCAGAAACTTCAGCCGGGGCTGCTCCCTTTGGGAAATAAAAGGGCCCGCCCCGGCTGAAGCTAATACCTTTAAGAATTAAATCAATTCAAATCCAGCCCCATTCTCTGTCTGGCTGTCTGTTCCAATATATACTTTGAAGCTGCCCTTTTCACTGTCCCAGGTATTGTCAGGCAGCAGGAAACGCAAGTCCTTTTCTGTTATTTCAAAAACAACTTCTCTTTCCTCTCCCGGCTCCAGTGTGACCTTCCTGTAGCCCTTCAGTTCCTTTACCGGACGCACGATGCTGGCCGCCAGGTCCCTGATGTAGAGCTGGACTACTTCTGTCCCCCTGACGCTGCCTGTGTTCTTCAGGATGGCAGATGCCTTTATGACACCATCAGCTTCCATCTTCTCCTTGTCCAGAGTTATTTCCGATAAGCTAAAATCCGTATATGTCAGTCCGTATCCGAATGGATACAGAGGCTTATTCGGTACATCCAGATATCTGGAACGGAACCTGTCCACCTCTTCTATCCCTTCTGTATAGGGACGTCCTGTGGAATATTCATTATAAAAGACCGGCGCCTGCCCCACACAGTAGGGAAAGCTCATGGGCAGCTTTCCGCAGGGAGATGCAGCTCCTGTCAGCACATCCACAATAGCATGTCCGCCCTCGGTTCCAGGCATCCATACTTCCAGCACTGCTTTTGACTTTCTGGTGATCTCTCTTAAGTCCAGAGGCCTTCCATTAAAGAGGACTGTTATAACATTGTCATTGACTGCCGTTATCCGGCGGAAAAGCTCCATCTGTACCTCAGGGATATCTATCATGGCACGGCTTGTGGCCTCACCTGACTGAAGGAAATGTTCTCCTATGGGCATTACTACCACATCAGCTTCTCCGGACGCCCTGAGAGCCTCTTCCATCATCTTCTCCTGGTCTGCCTCTTCCACCTCTGCCTCCTGCTCACTGCCGTTAAACGCGTGGATACGCACATCATTTCCCAGCACAGGGCAGCCCTGGCGAAACACAGTCGTTTCAGGATCCATCACCTCTCTGGCTGCTTCCTCAATAGTAACTGTCTCCTCCCGTTTTCCGATGAGGGACCAGCTCCCCATAATATTGTGGTTATTTGTGTACGGCCCGATAAATGCCACCTTCAGGCCTTTTTTCAGCGGGAGCGCCTGATCCTCGTTTTTCAGGAGTACGAAGGATTTCACGGCCGCCTCTCTTGAGAGCGCCCTGTGCTCTTTACATAGTATAAATTTCTTTTCTTCCTCTTCATCTGCATCCTTATATGGATTCTCAAAAAGCCCCAGTTTATTTTTCAGCTTCAGGATGCGCATCACACACTCATCCACCAGCTTTTCATCAACTTCGCCGTCTTCTACCAGCTTTACCAGATTTTTGCTGTAGCAGCTGGTCATCATATCGATATCCACCCCGGCCTCGATGGCTTTTTTGGCCGCATCTGCCTCATCACTGGAATATCCGTGGGCAATAGTCTCTTTAATGGCTGCAAAGTCAGAGATCAGCACTCCGTCAAAGCCCATCTCATCCCTCAGTATATCCCTCATGAGCCATTTATTTCCGGATGCCGGGATCCCGTTCACTGTATTAAAGGATGTCATCACAAGCTCTGCCCCCGCATCGATCCCCGCTTTATATGCCGGAAGGTAGAATTCCCTGAAGGTATGCTCTGACAGCTCCACAGTATTATAGTCACGTCCAGCCACTGCCCCGCCATATCCGGCAAAATGCTTTACACAGGCGCCCACCTTATACTTTTCGCTCACATCACTGCCCTGGAAGCCTTCCACCATCGCTTTCGCGAACTGGCTGTTCAGATAGGGGTCCTCCCCTGTTGACTCCATGACTCTTCCCCACCTGGCATCTCTGACAAGGTCCACCATGGGAGCGAAAGTGACCTGGACGCCTGACACAGCTGCTTCCTTGGCAGCCACGGCAGCGCACCTCTTTGACACCTCCGGCTCAAATGTAGCTCCCTGCCCCAGAGGGATAGGAAATACCGTCCTGTAGCCATTGATCACGTCCAGCATAAATATCAGCGGGATCTTATGAGGCTGCTCCTCCATATACTTTTTCTGGATTTTCTTAATATCAGCCGCTCCCATGCTTCCCAGCACACTTCCTGCCAGCCTTACATCTTCTTCTGTGATCCCCAGCTCCTGCATAGGCCCTGTGATTACATTTTTATCCTCCGACAGTATCATCTGTCCCACGACCTGAAGCATCTGGTCCGCCTTTTCCTTCAGTGTCATATCCGCTAAAAGTGCCTCTAAATCTCTCTGTTTCATTTCCAATTCCTCCTGAACTCATATTCGCCAGATCCCAGCTCCTGCACACTTCCGTCAGGCAGTATTAATGTGGCTCCTGTATTGGCCGGTATCCTGCATGTATATACAAGAATATCATTTTCTTTTTTCCATCCGCTGCTGATGGTGCCATATGGGCTGGATACACTCCCTTTTGCGTATTCCAGATCTCCTGTTACAGGCTTTAACGTAAAATGAGTGTAGCCCGGATGCTCATCCTCCCTCACAATTCCAAGCACTGTCTCATACAGCCAGGAAAGCACACTTCCCAGGGAGTAGTGGTTAAAAGAGTTCATGGCATTCTGCCCTCCGAACCCCTTCTCTTTTGTATAGGAATCCCAATGCTCCCAGATGGTAGTCGCCCCCTGGGTCACCGGGTAGAGCCATGACGGAAATCCTTCCTGAAGCATGAGCCTGTATGCCGCCTTTTCATATCCCAGCCGGGTGAGAGCCCTGTTTAAAAGCCCTGTGCCAAAAAATCCCGTACCAACCGTATAGTTTAGCTCCTCTGCCTTGCGTGCCAGATGCTCACCGGCCCGCTTTACATCCTCCATCACTCCGTATTCTATAGAAAGCGCATAGGAGCACTGTGTGTCACATATTTTTTTATCCATTGTGATAGTTTTGCCTGTCTCTTTATCCACAAACGTATCATTCCAGAACCTGCGGATCTTCTGCGCCAGATGGCTGTACTTCTCCTGGTCTTCCGTTTTGCCCAGAATGGCTGCAAGCCTGGACATCAGGTCAGCTTCTCTGTAATAGAACGCATTCCACAAAAGCTGCATGTCCGTCTCCTGGGGCGCCAGCCAGTCACCCAGGGGCCCTATCGTGCTTACAGGCGCCTCCCCCGGAAGTCCCTGTCCTTCCATGTAGTCCATGTACTTTACAAGGCCCGGATAATATTTTTCCACAGTCCTTATATCCCCATACTGGCTGTAGAGCTCATAAGTCATAAATATGGAAGCGCATTCACAAGTAATGCCTCCAAAGCCCCCTCCTACAGGAGCTATCTCCGGGAACTGTCCGCTCTCCTCCTGCAGGTCAGCCATCGCTGTCAGATTTCGCTCATAGAAACCTTTCAGATTACTGTTGTTCAGCGCTGTGTGACAGAAAACATGCGTATCCCCTGCCCATCCCATGCGTTCATTCCTCTGAGGGCAGTCTGTGGGTATACTGATAAAATTGCAGAGCTGCGACCATTTAACATTCTGTGTGAACCGGTTCAGCAGACTGCTGGATGAGTCGAAGCTGCCCTCAAAATCCTGTATGGAGGAATACTGCAGGCTCACAACTTCGTCAGGCTTTGGCGGATTTAAGGCTCCGCTGATCTCGATATAGCGGTATCCATGGAATGTAAAACGCGGCTGGTATATTTCTCCGCCCTCCCTGCCCTGACATATATATACATCAGTGCTGGCTGCATCCCTGTAATTTTCCAGCATCATCCTGCCTTCATTTCCCGCATATTCAGGCATGTCAGGATAGAGCACCTCCGCATAGCGCAGGGTGATCACAGTTCCTGCCTTTTCCCTGAATGTGATGCTGGGCACGCCTGCCATCTCCTGCTCCAGGTCATAGATATAGACCCCGTTTAAGACTTCTGTCCTTGTCTTTGCAGCACGCCTGTCCACCACAGCCACAGGGGCGTCATAGCCTCCAATCAGCAGAGGCTCCCCTTCATTTACAGCAGGCCATGCCCTTCCAAAGCCTTCCGGCATAGTCCTGATGCTTTCAATCATGACAGGCTTATAGATCACCGGCGCTTCCCAGCTGCTGTCGTCGTAGCCGGGGACCGAATACTGTTCATAGATATCTGCCTTTCTGGCATCATAGATCTCCCCGTTAAACAGTCCGGCATATACATAAGGCCCTTCCCCGTAATACTTCCATTCCCTGTCATCTGATACGACTGTCCGGCGCGTGCCGTCCTCATATTCCAAAACAAGTTTTGCCAGGAGTGCCTCCTTATCCCCGAAATAATTATAATTCTTCACCACAAATGTCTGTGCATCACTCCACCAGCCGGAGCTTACTGTGACACCGATGGCATTATCTCCATCTTTTATTTTTCCTGTGATATCGTATGTCTGGTAATTTATCCTCTTGTCATACTGGGTCAGCCCCGGAGCGAGAAGGTTCCCATTCAGGACTTCCCCGTTCACCTTACACTCATAGATGCCCCTGGAGGTAATATACAGCCTGGCTTTTTTTAGATTTCTCTCTCCTTCCACCGCAAAAGACCTTCTGAACATGGGCACCGACGTATCAGACGGGTCAGCCGTGACCTGTCCGTCGTTCATTACAAAGCATCCGTCCTGCACTTCAATCCTGCCCTCAAAGATACTTTTTCTGCCGTACAGACCGCCCGCAGGTGTCTCCCGGATAAATACATTTGACGGCTTGCGCATATTTCTGACAGTAAGATTTTTAAAGTAAGCTGTGTCTTTGTCTCCTGCAAAAAATCCAATCTCGTTCAGCCTGGGATATGTGATGACATCATTATGCCCTCTGGGATTCAGCACACGTCCCACCGTCTTTGTCCCGAAGGCATCCTTTTGAACAGCAGCATCAACTAAAACACCATCCAGATAAGTAAAAGAATTATTCCCATCTATCTCAATACGCAGTGTGTGAAATCCGTATTTATTATCATCAGTGATCAGCGGGCGCTTTTCTTCACCCTCAAAATTTACAAGCGGCACACTGGCAAAAGGCACGTCCGCCCTGTCCTCACTGGCGTAGCCGACCCTGTAAATATCAAGTACCGGCTGCTCTTTCCCTATATTTATCTCAAAACGTATGTAATTTTCCCCGGCAATCCTGTATTCATTTTTTGACTCATCCAGAAGACGGCTGTCATTGGCCCCAAATACCACGCCGGCCCTGCCGGAACCCTCACCCAGCCGGAATTCTGATTCCAGGATAAATACACCCCTGTTGGCCGCATTCACCGTATATCTGGGCGCCGCGATCCATTTTGCCCCTTCCCAGGCTTCAATGGAAGGATCCATAAGGCCAGTCTCAAAAAATGTGGCTGCCGTCTGCTCCTGGCCTCCCCTGCACCACACAGTCACATTTACAAAATATCTGGTGCATGGCTGCAGGTCTGTCCCTGCATAAGGGATCCCCTTTGACTCAGCCGTAGCCAGTTTTCCTGAATCCCAGCAGTCGCTTTTTCCTTCCCGGCTGCCCACAAGTATCCGGCAGGCCTCCTGGCGGATATTCTTCTCATCCCCGTCAAGTATCCACGAAAAACGCGGCGCGGCCTCATCCAGGCCTATGGGATGATCCTGATATTCTACTAATATATCCTTCAAATAAAAGCTCATATAATCTCCTCCTGTATCTGCATTCTGCAGACTTCCTGTATTTAGAAGTATACCGGATAACACCGCCGCGTTCTATTCCTTTCTTGACAAAGTATAATACTTTTGTGACATTTTTTCATCCTGACGCATCCCGGTCAGCTGTATCTGCACAGACCGGATAACAGCCTTTCCTCAATATCTTCTCCTGCCCGATTTCCCCATATTTTCAGGGCTTCAGATATCCGCATATCTTTTGTCTGCTGATAGACCACCCTTTCAGTAAAATCTGCTGGAAGCAATTCTTTCATCATTCTCTTTGTGAGAGGATGTTCCACCAGGTCACATACCCTGGCATTGAGCCCATTATGCACTGACTCCCAGGGAAGCGGCGGCAGGATTACAGCCTCTTTTCCTTCCACCTGCCTGATATACTCCTTCAGACGTTTCTTCAGTTCTTCCGCCGCCTGCTCATAACCGGCATGTCCGGACAGATTATGCAGTTCATGAGGATCCTTTGCCAGATCGTAGAAATAATCTTCATAATATACATCCGCCCCCGCATCCAGCCATCCGTTTTTTTCTACAGACCTGACAGAATATTTATATTTTTCTGTGCGGATGCAGCGTCCTACCTGGCTTTCGCTGATCTGAAGAAATACATCCTGCTGCCACTGCCCCTTCTCCATATCCTGAACAGCATGTCCGGCCATATCCTCCGGGGGCCGTATTCCTGCCATACGCAGGATAGTAGGCGGCAGATCGATCAGGCTTACCAGCCTTTCCTCCTTTCTGCCGCCTGTAAAGCTGCTCAGCACATCTTTTCCCGCGCTTATCACAAGTGGTATATGGATGCTGGCATCATGACAGGAACGTTTATATTCCATGGTTCTGGTCTTAAAATGAGAACCGTGGTCACTTGTGTAGATGACAATTGTATTATCCCTTAGCCCGTTCTCCTTCAGACATTTCAGCACTCTTCCCAGATTATCATCTAGTCGCCTGCAGCATCCCAGATAATCAGGATACTGTGTTTTCCAGTCACTGCCCCAGTCTCCCGGCGCATCCTTAAGATCTGCCGGAGCAGCAAAATCTTTGAATCTCTCTTTCGAGCCTGCCGGTCCTTCAAAACAGTTCCTGTCATTCTGATGGTGGGGCTCAATGTGGGACAGTAAAAGAAAATGCGGCTCATCCTTCCTCCAGCTCTTTATATAGCCAAGCGCGTAATCTGTCACCGCATCTGTCCTGTAGCCTGTAAATTCTGTCTTCTTATTCTTTTCATCAAAGAGATAGCCGCCATATCCGTGTGAAGTGGCCTCCAATACATCTGAAGCGATCCAGAAGTCATCATATCCGCCTCTGCGCTCCCTGGGTACCCCTTCAAATATATATTCCACAGGATCTTCCAGGGGCTCATTAGATGCATCCCCTGTGGACGCCAGATGCCATTTTCCTACGTATCCTGCTTTATATCCCGCTTCCTTCAGATAAGAAGCCAGAGTTTTTTCCTTCATAGGAAGAGCGATATTATTCCTGTAGCACCCCGTCTGAGTAGCATATTTCCCGGTCTGCAGGCAGGCCCTCGCCGGACCGCAGACCGGCTGGCAGGTAAATGCATTTGTAAAGCACACCCCTTCTTTTGCCATGGCATCCAGATTAGGCGTTACCTGGGCCGGGCCTCCCAGACATCCAGCCGTGTCCCAACGCTGCTGGTCTGAGAAGAAAAACACAATATTCGGTTTTCTGCAGCTCATATTAATCCCAGCCTTTCAAATTGTTCCTCCGGTGCATCATGCTCTTTCATTGTCTTTATGAGAGCCTGGCAGTATTTTTCCTCCAAAAGGGGATCTGTCAGAGGATGCAGCTGCCCCGGATCATGGGAGATCCTGTAGAGTCTGTTTTCTCCCAGACCCATAGACGGTTTTTCTGGCGTCTTCCTGCTCATGTCGATCCTGAATACAGGCATGGGAACATTCTTCAGAAAATAACCTGCACAGATGTCTTCTCCCGGCAGATTACATCCCAGGTACTGCTCAAAGGAAGTCAGCCCTGCCGCATACAGGTAGAGGGGGGCGTTTTTATCATTTGCCGCTGCCCTGAAATATGTATATTCCCCATCTGTAATGTTTACCGGTTTTCCAAACCACCCATAGATGGCATAGTCCCGTATCTTTTCCTTTTCCCTATTCAGAAGCGACCAGAGGGATCTGCCCTGGACCGGCATACTCCAGTCCGGCGGGATGAACATCCTTCCTGCCAGATTCTTTTTATCCTGTTCTTTTCTTCTTTGGGCGCGCTCCATGCGCTCTTCCTTTTCCCTGCTGAAATATTCCAGGATGGTGGGAAACAGGTCTATGTTCTGGGTCACTCCCTCTGCTCTTTCACCGGCGTTTCTTCCCCCTGGCAGATGTATAAACAGAGGAATACGACTCATCTCATTCCAGGCATGATATCTGTTCTTTCCTGTGACACCGTGCTCTCCCAGCATATGGCCATGGTCTGAGGTAAATATTACAAGAGTGTCCTCCCACAGATCCTGCCTGTCCATCTCATCCAGCAGTTTTCCAAGCCACTTATCTGCCATGGAAAGTGTGGCGCAGTACTGGTTCCTCAGATGCTCAACTGCCTCCGGCGTCTCCTGCTCATTCAGCGCATCATACCGGGGCCATTCATAAAAGGTGTCAAAGGAATCAGGATACATGGCCTTAAACTCTTCAGAGGCATCAAAGGGCTCGTGAGGGTCAAAAGCCTCCACTGTCAGAAAATAATCATCTCTGTCTTCATTATTTTTCAGCCATTTGACTGCTGACGCAAATGTCCTGGGAGTCGGCCTGTCCCCGTCTGTTTTATAATGCTGGCGGTTCCACTGGTACTGACGTCCGACCCTTCCCAGGTAAGACCTGGGAGCAGGGGGCTCTTCCAGCCTGGACTCCCACACATCTGTCTCCTGGCCCCGGTTGAAATCCCACGTATCATACTGCTGCATATAGCCTTCTCCCCCAATGGAAGTATAGTGGCTGTGGTCGGTTGTTATATGTGTAAAGACCCCCTGTGCCCGTAGCAGCTGGGGCAGAGTCACATCATAAGGCTCAACCGGCCCCCAGCCTCTCTCCAGAAAGTTCAGCCTGCCTGTAAGGATATCCCTTCTCGCCGGCATACAAGGCGCCGAACCTATAAAATGTTTGTCAAACACCATGCTTTTTTCCGCCAGGCGGTCGATGTTCGGCGTCACTGCCTTTGCCTCCGGATTATATACCCGCAGCATATGCCTGTTCAATGTGTCCATAAAAATCAATATCGTCTTCATATTGCTCCTCCTGATATTCCTCAGCTTCCTTCCATCTTACCCCTTAACACCGCCTACCACAATCCCTTTCACAAAATATTTCTGGAAGAACGGATAGATGCATAAAACAGGCACAACCCCTATCACAGCGATCGCCATCCTGATCCCCACACTGGGCAGTGTACTCACATCCATGCCGGAGCTGGCAGTGCTGGAACTGCTCATGAGGAACTGGATATTCGTAATGATGGTATTTAAGATCGCCTGTATGCTGAACATTTTCTCATCTGAGACATAATAGAGACTGTTCATCCAGTCGTTCCAGTATCCCAGCCCTACCATGAGAGAGATAGTAGCCATCATCGGCTTGGAAAGTGGAAGTACGATCCTGTACAATATCCTGTACTCACCGGCTCCATCTATCCTGGCCGCCTCCACAAGCGCATCCGGAATGTTAGAAGTAAAAAATGAGCGCATCATGATGATATAAAATGCATTCATGAGCAGGGACGGAAGAAGCAGGGCAAAAATAGTATTCTTAATATGAAAAACCTGAGTCCACATCATATATGTGGGAACCAGCCCGCCATTAAACAGCATTGTAAAAAATACAAAGAAGGAGAAGCCGTACCTGAACGGCAGCTCTTTTCTGGACAGGGGATACGCAAACAAAGTCGTCAAAAGCACACTGAGAGTAGTTCCCATCACAGTGACAAGTATAGTTATGCCATAGCCCCTGAGTATCTTGGCTCCGCTCTTAAACAGGTATGTATACGCCCCCAGGTCAAATTCGTGGGGAACGAAACAGTATCCTTCTCTGACAAGTGATGCTTCACTTGTCAGAGAGGAGGAAACCAGTAAAAGAAACGGAGCTACTGCTGCTGCCGTCAGCAAGATAAATATTATGTTCAGGACCGCCTGCCCTGTTTTATTTCTGCTTACCATGTTATTTCCTCCTAGAATAATGCGCTTTCTTCATCTACTTTACGGATTATCATGTTTGCGCCAAATACCAGAATAAATCCGAGAACAGACTGCATAAATCCTGCCGCTGAAGCACGTCCCACATCGTTAAGCTGTGTCAGTGCTTTGTAAACAAATACATCTATTGTATCAGTCACAGAAGAGATAAGGCCTGAACGCATGGGCACCTGGTAAAACAATCCAAAATCTGAGTAGAACATGCGGCCTATATTTAAAAGTACCATAGTGATGATAGTACCTCTCAGTCCGGGAAGAGTAACGTGCCAGATCTGTTTCCATCTGCCGGCGCCGTCCACTGTGGCCGCCTCATACAAAGATGAGTCGATTCCGATGACTGTGGCGTAATACAGGATACTTGTATAGCCGAAACCTTTCCACAGGTTCACTATTGTCAGTATAAACGGCCAGTATTTGGACTGTGTGTACCAGCTGACGGATTCACCGCCCGCTGATACGATCATACTGTTTAAAAATCCATTTTCCTGGCTGAGAAACCCGTAGACAATATAAGATACTACTACCATAGAGATCAGATATGGGATCAGGATCACTGTCTGATATATCTTTTTATTCATGCTTCCCCTCAGAAGGTTCAGCATGATGGCCACTGTGACAGCCAGTATTGTCCCAAGGACAATAAACACAAGATTGTACAGTACTGTATTCCTGATAATATTAAAAGCATCCCGGGTCTTGAAAAGATATGTAAAGTTGCTCAGTCCGCACCATTCACTGCCCCAGATCCCCTTACTGTAATCAAACTTTTTAAATGCGATGGTCAGTCCCGCCATGGGGATATAATTATTGATGACCAGGTAGATAAGTCCCGGAACCATCATAGAAAACAATGCCAATGTCATTTTTCTTTTGGCCATGCTGGTTCTTCGAATTCCCCCCGGCTTTGCTGTAGTTGCCATAGTACCCTCCTTACTCCGCACGTCCTATTTCGTCTGCTGGGCAAAGAAAGCATCCAGCTGTTCCTGTTTAGCCTTGATGATGTCGTCAATGCCAGCCGCCTTTAACTCTTCATTCGCCTGTTTGACTGTACTTTCAACATCTACAGCGCCTGACATCAATGCCTTATAGTATTTATCCATTACATTGCAGCAGGCAGTATACTGGTCTGCCACTTCTGTATTGTCAAAGAAAAATCCATTTGCCTTCGATTTTAATGTGGAAGCATTGAAGTCTTTCAGCTTTTCAAAATAATCCGCCCCATTTGTCTGCAGAGGATAGGAATTTGCTGAATAAGGTGTGATCCAGTTCAGTTCTGACATCCCATATCCACAGTCAGCTGCTGATTTTCCGTCTGGGATCGAAATGGTACCGTCTTCATTTTTTACATAATGCTTTCCTTCAATACCATTATTCAGAAGAATCCCCACCTCTTTATCTGTATAGAGGATCTCCATGGCTTTCCATGCAGCGTCCTTCTTTTTGGAGTTCATACTGATTCCATAGCAGAGATCCTGATAATTTCCGGCCGGAACCCATTTATCCAGGATAACTACATTAATCATTCCTTCCAGCTTATTCGGCCCATAGTTGTTAAGCGCCGCCACTGCTTTTTTGTTTCTGATCATACCCTGCCAGGGCTCTGTATTGCTTAAAATATCTTTCATGATATAGCCGTCCTGATACCATTTATGCGCCCAGTTACAGAAATCCTGGAAATCATCTGTGTCAAACAGGTTCTGTACTTCTGTGGACTGGCCCTGATCGGGCAGGACCCCTATCATCTTTGTATCACCCAGGCCATCCCAGCTCCACTGTCCGATCAGCGTGTCACCGCCCTGGGGTGCAAGTCCGTAGCGGTCAGGATATTTCTCATGCATATCCGCCAGGAATTTGTCAAGATCTTCAAATGTAATCTTCTGTCCTGCCTCCCATCCATATTCCGCCGCAATATCTTTATCTACAGTCACGCCGAAATAATTTCCAAAGTTTCTCATATTTGGGATCGCATAGATCTTTCCATTAACTGAGGTGCCGTTTATCTCCGCCTCCGACCAGATACCTTTCATCCCTTCTGTGGAATTATTATAATAATCTGTCAGGTCTGCCAGCTGTCCGTTTCTCACATATGTAGTCAGGGGTGTGGAATATACGGCAATCACGTCTGCTTCATCTCCTGTAAACAGCAGATTGGACTGGTTCAGCCAGTTTCCTGTGGAAATAAAGTTAAGATCCAGATGGAGCTTATACTTATCTTCTGTGATCTTATTGATCTCATCCTCCACAAGCTGTGCATCGGGCAGGTCATAAGCTGTGGGAATATGCACATTTACACTTGTAACCTCATCCTTTGCCGCCCCTTCTTTGCTGCTTTCATTGCTGCCCTTCGCACTGCCGCTTCCTCCCCCGCATGCTGTCAGGGATAATGCCATAGCCGCCGCTCCTGCAAATGCAATCGTCTTTTTAAAACCTCTTCTCATACTAACATCCTCCATTTCTCTTTTACCGCCCCGTTTTCCAACAGGCTTCTGATGATGTTATTTTACTTTTTCCTGTCTGTTTTCTCTGCTGTTTTTATGATTCTGTTTATTCTTTTTGTGAT
This sequence comes from Murimonas intestini, assembly GCF_024622195.1. Taxonomy (NCBI): domain Bacteria; kingdom Bacillati; phylum Bacillota; class Clostridia; order Lachnospirales; family Lachnospiraceae; genus Murimonas; species Murimonas intestini. The sequence continues at coordinate 312,548 of NZ_JANKBI010000002.1, read as the reverse complement.
GTCTCCATTGCCTTCCCAAGGCTTTTCATAAAAAACTGCTACTTTCATGATATCCATTGTTGTTTTTATGACTTCTGTTTCTCTTTGCGGTATTCCTGCGGAGTCTGATTCGTAACCTTTTTAAACATTTTAGAGAAATGGGAAAAATTATCGTATCCTACTTTAGAGGCTATGATGCTCACTGACAGCCTGGATTTTTCCAAAAGCTTCTGCGCCGCCTTCATCTTCTCCATCAGGATATAATCTTTGAAGGTAGCCCCTGTTTCCTGCTTAAAAAGCCTGGAAAAATACTCTTCATTTAAATGTACGTATCCTGCCACATCTGTTCTGGAGATGTTCTTATTCAAATTCTGCTTTATATACTGGATAGATTTCTCAATTGGATCTTCTTCTGTTTCCCGGATCTCATCAGGAATATCCTCCCAGAAAATGCCTCTCTGCCTGTCCTTATTATTATCTGCCCTTTGCCCCAGCCTGTTGAAAGCCTTCACGAAATCCTGTTCAAATAATGGGTCAGGGGGATAGACAGCAATTGAAAAATCCATATTGCTGTCTATGAACTGGTAGAAGGCCATGATTTTCTGTCTCACCAGTTCCTCTCCCGCTTTTTCCTTTTCCAGGATCAAAAATACCCAGTACCTGTTCTCCCTCAGACAGGAAACCCCTGCCTTTCCGTCTTCCTCCCGGAAAAGTTCTTCCATCACATTGCACAGCACCATTCTCACAAGCTTCTCATCCCACACATTTGTTATCTTTTTCCACTTCCTGATCTGCACCAGTACAGGACATATCCCACAGTCTTTATATTCTGTTCTGAACATTTCGTGAAAATGGGAATAAATCTGGCCTGCGTCCTCCTCCTTACCCTGCAGCATCTTTGAGATCATGGCGTCCAGTATGGTATTTCTCTGCTGTATTACCATTTTCCGGGTATCCATGATCTGCAGTATCTTCTTCTGCCTGCTGATCTTTTCCCAGGCTTTTAAAAGCACCTTCTCCACCTCCTCATACCTCACAGGCTGGAGGATATAGTCAAAGCCTCCCATTCTGATGGCTTCTTTGGCATACTCAAACTCTGCATGGGACGTAAGGAAAATACATTCCAGCCCCTCAAACTTCTCTTTTGCCCATCTGCACAGTGAGATACCGTCTTCCTCCGGCATCTCAATATCACTCACCAGCACATCCGTCTCAAAATTCATAAGGACCAGCTTCGCCTCTTTTGCACTACAGGCTGTATATATTTTTTCCACAGGCAGCCTCTCCCAGCGTATCCCGTTCTTCAGGCTTTCCACAACCGCCTTTTGGTCATCTACAATCAAAACATTCATCTTCCTGCTTCCTTTCCGGTATTATTAATTCACTCATAGCCCCGTCACAGTTAGCGAAGCTGTACTCCGCCCTCTCTCCATATAAGAGCTGGCAGCGCCGTTTAATATTATTGATCCCCACACACCTTGTCCCAACAGCAGTATCTCCATTGATTTCCTCCAGAATTTCATCAGGATAGCCCTGCCCGTTGTCCTGTATGATCAAATCTAAAAACCGGCCTTCCTCCGCGGCAAGCAGGCTTGCAGATACTTGTATCTCAAGAGGTATGCTGCTTCCGCCCAGGCGTGCGTACTTTACACTGTTCTCCACAAAGGTATGCACTGCCAGCACAGGTACGAGCCAGCTGTCTGCTTCACCATCCCTCACAATGCTGCAGTTCACAGGACGCCCGGTGATATGCTTCTGCATGCTGACATAATTCTCCACAAACTCCAGTTCCATGCGCAGAGGCACCAATTCCCTCTCCGCCTGCAGCAGATAGCGCAGATGGGCAGACAGATTCAGTATCAGCTCCTGCATCTTTCCTGTCTGGTTCTCTATGGCCAGGGCATTTAATGTTTTCAGTCCGTTCAGATAGAAATGGGGCTTCAGCTGAAGCTGCAGATACTGCATCTGGGCTTTCTGCTTCTCAATGATTTCCTCATATACAAGCAGCTTCTGTTTTTCCAGTTCTCTGACCATCTCCCCTAATGTATCATTCACTTCCTGTATCTCGTAAAACCGCGCATCCATTCGGGGGACTTCCCTGCTTCCGCCCCTGCGTATAGTATTCATGGTGTCTGTCAGCTGATGGAGGGGACGGACTACTTCCCTGCGCACAAATCTGTACATTACGCCCACTGCAAATACAGAGATTCCGGTCAGGATCAGCAAAAAAAGCTGCTGTACAGTCATAACGCTCCATATATTGACAGGATACGCAGTGCACACCCACAGATCCATATTTGGGATACGGCGCCCGTACAGCTGGTATTTCCCCTTTTTCATCTGGAATGAATCTGAGTATGACTGTACCGTTTCTGAGAGTCCAAGCTCTTTTGAAAGCTCTTTATTCTCCAGCGCTATCCCGTTGTCCAGCAGGATGACGCTTATCTCTTTGCCCATGCTTTCCCGCAGCTCCTGTTCCATGTTTTTCATACTGTGGATGCCAAATACAGCCACTCTGTCCTTCTCATAATATGTAGCCAGGTTCGTGTCTCCGTCTACAGTCAGGGATATCCAGCTCCTCATCTTCCCATCATTTTCCAGATGGCGCAGGAGGATCTCTTTTATCTCTGCTGTCTGTTCAGCCCTCACCTTGGCCAGATTCGTATAGTACCAGGACTTCTGACGGTTATCATAGAATACAAAAAAACCGCTCATATTCTCCTCCGCCAGCATTCTCTTATTCAATGTTTCCTTCAGCTCATATGCATGTCCGAATTCATCTACCGGCTCTTCCTTCTTCTGCAGAGCCTGAAAATTCTCGTCATTTGCATATATATCGTATAACTGCCTGTCAATCCTGTCCATATAGCTCCTGGTCTTATCAATATATGAATTCAGGGCGGCCTGCTCCACCCTCCTGTTCTCGTACTGGTATTCACGTATCAGGTACCAGTCCATGATCAGCATCAGTATTAAAAAAGCACTGTATCCAACCATCACGATCATTGAAATTGCCCTGTTCAAATAAAGCGGCTTCTGCTTCTTTTTCATTTTCCTCCCCCTCCTAAAAACAGATAAAGGCCATAAACTCTGTAAATAATCCTAACAGAATTTATGGCCTTTGTCCAACTGACGGCTGCTTTCCTCTATTTCCCATCTGTCTGCACCTGTAAAGAGCTTATTACTTTAAACATTAGCATAGCTCTTTCCGGTTCTTCAACTACTTTTGTGATGAATATTATCGCTTTTATGATTAATATTACCAGCTGAAATGATTTTTAAATACAACTTTTCTGCTCCCTGCTATGATTCTTCCTATCTCATAGCAGTCACAGCAAGGCATGATATGCTTTATGGCCTGGTCTTTATATTCCTTCCCCACCACCATGATCATCCCCACGCCGCAGTTAAATGTTGGGCAGAGTACCATTTTCCCATTTTGAAACTGCCTGAAAGGATACTCCCAATTTTTCCGCAATATCCGACTGTGTCAGCCCTGACTCTTTTCTTTTTGAAGCTATAAACTCACCAATCTTCTTATTATCAAGCATAACTGTATTCTCCTTTTCCTTTGTGCTGCCGTCTATAGGAAGATTGTAATATTCTTATCCCTGACATACAATAACTTGTTATTTGAGCCTGGCTGGATAATTCTACTCACAGTTGATTTCACTTGCTCCTGATCACTTTTAATGTAAAAACCCGGTTATGCGTGCAGCTTCACACCGAGCATTTTCTTCACATCTTCAAGATGCTCCGGCTCTAAGACCCTGTAGTGGATCCATCCCCCGCTGCCGCAGGGGTACTTATTATCTATGTATTCTCTTGTATAAGCTGACAAGCCGCTGTATAAGCCTTCAAACTGGTCGTTTGACAGCCTCATCATAACAGTGAAAGCATCCTTCTCCGCAAAAATATCACATATATGTTTCTTCCTGACTGAATACTTGATTCCCCAGCCATAGTGGTTTCCGTAAGGGAATCTGAGCTCCCTTTGAATATTTTGCACCTCCCCCATAAAATCATCCAAATTTTCAAACATATCCTCCCGGCTGCCTATGAAGGACCTGAATTCTTCAATTGACGGCCTGTTCATTTTATCCAGCATTCTTTCATACATGGTATCTGCTCCCCATTTCTCTGTAAATTTGTTGGTTACTTCACTCCTGCATCATATTCCTGCGCAGTTAATGCACATATCTGATGTATCGTTATGATCCATGGTATCATTTTTTAACCCCCTGTACAAGTATTCATGCTATAATTGGTTAAAGAAATGTTACAGTTCAGCCGTCTGCCATTTGGCAGCCGTCTGACCTATAACAACGCTCCGCGATGCACACAAAATGCTGTTTACAGCATTTTGGCGCTGCAGCAGAAAGGAATCATATGCAAAAGATATTAAGAACATGCAGAATGTATAAATTACTAGAAGCACGAAAAGAAGATTCTTTTACAATCAGCCTGGCGGGTTCACTGCTTAATATGGAGACCGCTGTTGCTCCTGTGCTGGAATTTATTAAAACCAACTTTCCCGGTTTCACAGAACACGGCATACAGCATTCTCTGCGCATTATAGACTATATTAATGATATTCTCAGCGACGATTTTAAAGACCGGCTGACAGATGTGGAAATCTTCTGTTTTATTATGTCAGCCCTGTTTCATGATATAGGTATGACACTGACTGATATTGAAGATAAAGAAAAACAGCGGTCCTGCCACCATCTGTATGCCAGGGAGCCCATCATACAATATTGCGAAAAATATTTGGGGATGTACAGTGAGCACAGAAGGATCAGGGACTGTGTTGTTTTTGTCTGCGAAGCTCATGGCCGGGATATTGAAGAGCTCTATTCTGATGAAACTTTCAGAAAGAATGATACTATACAGGGCCAGAGGCTGAGGTACGGCTTGCTGGCAGTGCTTCTGCGCACCGGTGATCTGATGGATCTTGAGGAAGGCAGGACAAGTGAATTTAATATGCATCTGAATCCGTCATATTACCAGAATAAAATTTCCATAGAACACCACGAAAGACACCTTGAACTCACAAAATACAATTACTCTCCTGAGGGTATAGAGGTGGGAGTCAAGACCTCAAACAGGGAGCGCTATAAAATCTGGAATGCCTGGCTGAAATACCTGGACAATGAGATCATGTACGCAAACACGCATTATTTCCAGAGCATTGGGACACACGATATTAAAAAGCTCAGGCTCCCAGGGCTCTCTTTTGAAATAAAACCGGACCCCGGCGCAAATTTCCTTGTGGAAGAGATACGCTTCCAGCTGGATGAGGAGGGCGCCCTGTGGGATATCCTGACAAAAAATATTTATACAAACCAGACGGACTATATAAGAGAGCTGATACAGAATGCCATTGACGCTGTTCTTTTAAAATATTATTCAGATGAATCTAATGTGTTAGAGTTTGCGTCGCCCAGGAGCTGGGGCGTCAAAGACAGAGTATACGTCCTTTATTCCGCCGAAAAGGGGCTTTTGTATGTATCTGATACAGGCATAGGCATGTCTGAGGAGGGCATCAAAAACTATCTCTTTAAAGCTGCCAGCTCCGGCTATAAATTAAAAAGGGGGCGGAGTTCATTTGCTTTTCCGGCAATAGCAAAATTTGGCATTGGATTTGCCTCCTGCCTTACAAAAGCAGATAAGATCGAGATCTCCTCCCAGAAAACAGGTGAAAAGAAAATAAAAGCCGAGATCGAGGGAAAGAGTACAATTGCATTTATCGAAAGGCACCCTGAATCAGATATAACAGGGACAACAGTGAAGCTTGAAGTAAAAAACAGATTCTCTTTTAAAGAACTGGAAGAATATCTGATTTTAACTTTCAGATATCCCAGTGTCCCCATCGCGGTGATCGATCTGGACAGCTTATACCGGCTGGATAAGAGCCTCTGCTTACTGCCCCGGGGCAGACAGGATGATTATTTCATAGAAAACATCCTCACTGTTATACAGGAATATGAAAATATTGAAAAACTGAGGAAAAGCACTATTCATAAGTATCAGCTGGATAAAAGGCTCCTCGAAAAGATAATAATAGAAAAACAGGAAGACAGAAAAAAAAGTATGCTGCCCGGCAAAATAAAACTCCTGACAGAGGCAGCAGACCCTGAAGGAATCATATATGCCCGCCGGGAAGAGTTTATACGGCTGGCAGAAAAAGCTGCCCAAAACGACGATGTCCAGTTAAGTAAATTAATTTTTAACGTAAAAGGCGAGATTGAGCTGTATATGAGCCAATACCCCAGCTTCACCTTCCCTATTGACAACGGCAGGATCATGGACATTGTTGATTACGAGCTTCAGTGTGTCAAAATCAATAACAATTTCAATACAGAGAGTATCCAAAAAAACCGCCTGGATCAAAAATGTAAAGGAAGTGGAATCCTTTTTATAAAAACCCGGATAGATAAGCCTGAATCAGGTATTGAATGGCAGGCTGTAAACGCATTTCTCTTCCACCGGGGAGAACTCGTAAAATCCCTTGTAAAGGTATACAGCGACCCGGATGAGGAGAACAGCCGTGATGGCATTCTGGGTCTGGAGCAGCTGGAAGACCTGGAGTACGAGACAAAGCTGAGCTATGAAACTGAAGACAGTGAAGATTATTATAAATCAATGACCTGGCAGCCATATACATACTCCCAGGATTACAGTGCCCAGGATTACGAATCCCGGGATTATACATTTAATATTATCTATTGTGATGAAAATGAATTCCAGATTCTATACAATGTATCACTATATGATTTTGAGAACAGCTACCCGCTTCCTGAAATAAGTAACAACAGTTTCAGATTCTTTCAAAATGACCTCATTTCAGACAATTATGCAGGCGAAGACCTGCATATCAGAAAACCGGTTTTATACCAGGATGGGATCCTGCTGAATATAAATCCTCAGGTCATCCTGCCTCTTGGCATAGGCTGGTCAGTCTGCAATTTAACTGCAGATGCACAGTTTGACCTGAATGCATCCCGCCATGAGCTGAATATGAACATAGATGCCATAGAGTCCTGGATGGACAGGACCGGGCGGATCATACAGGAGGAAACAGCCAGGCACTGCATAGATGTGCTTCGAAAAATACAATTAGATTTTACTGTGTCATCACTGATCCAGACTATTGAAGATGACAGCTATTTAGCCAGGTCCGGGCTTCGCAGCATGAAGGAGGTCTTAAACAGGCTGATTTAAGGGATAAGAAAAAGGCAGCAGAGAAGTAACTCCCGCCTGCTGCCAGATTGCTGAAAATGATTACAGGGTGATTTCCTTGAAGTCAATCCATAGATCATCATAGATATTGACCTTTATTTTGTCCTGGAAAGAGTAGGCGTTTGTCCCGAATTTAGTTTCTTCCAGATGGTATACATAGATAGATTCCTGCACAGGGTTCACAATCCAGTATTCACGAACGCCTGCATCCGCGTATAGGTTCAGTTTGCGGATGTAGTCATGGCTGGAATTGCCTGGGGAAACAATTTCAATAATCCAATCCGGTGCCCCTGTACAGCCCCGGTCCGTAAGTTTGTTATGGTCGCATATAACGCTTATATCCGGTTCCACTATGGTTTTCCTGTCCTCATGCAATTTAACAGCGAATGGGGCAGGATAGACTTCACAGGAGCCGCCCTTTGACCTGATGTAAGTCCCGATAGTGATATGCAATTCTGATAAAATTTTTTGATGCGCCCGGCTGGGCGCCGCCTGATAATAAATTTGCCCGTCAATCAGTTCGGCCCGAACATCCTCTGGAAGATCATAATAGTCGGTTTCTGTGTATATCTGTTTTTGTGGTATTGCCATAGCAGCACTTCCTTTCACGATGTTCCTCTTTTTATAATTTTAGTTTAAATTATACTGTGAAATATGTCAAGCAACTGCTTGATGTATAAAAGTGTAAGCTTCATGGTTACTATTCACACGTCACCGTCCCGCGAGGTGTTTTCGTGCGTATTTTGCACGAAAATCCCGAGGGCTGCAGCGCGAAACGGCACTTTTGGCCGTTTCTGTGCATCGCGAAGCGTGTTACTGGTCACGGAGTGAACAGTAACAGCTTCATGTGCGGACAGACAGCACCATCTCCACCTGATTGTGATAACCGGAACTGATGCGTATAGCCGGCTTCTTATAATTTCCCCATGATATCTGCGGATAATTAAAGTCGTTCAGCACGGCAAGCTTCACAGGTTCCGGCCGCCCTTCTGTCAGTATTCTGAAATAATCGATTGATATATAGCAGCCTCCTGAATCTGCCGTCTTCTCTCCTGATACTTCTATTCGTATAGTATGCTCTCCTGCCGGAAGCCCGGATACATAATAGAGCGGATAACCATATTTTTTGTCGTATCCTGCAGCAGAGCCCGGAAAATCCACACCCGCCACCTTCTGGCTGATGCATTTATCCGCAAGTCTGCCGTCCAGCCATACCTTTGCAATCCCATTTATAGTGTCCACAGAGCCAAACCACACGATTCCTGTTCCGCAGAAAGTAAATTCCGCAAAAGCTCCTTTTTCACAGCTGACTGTCTCTGTATTTCCCCTGCAGCCGCTAAAATCCTCCACAGGATACCAGGCGCCATGGTATTTTATCCTTTCATCCCTGTCAGAAACCAGGTATTCTTCCGGCTCTAAAACCTCGGCCCGAACGTGGCAGCTGCCGTCAGATACAGCAGTGACAGCGTGTGTTATGCTCTTCTTATACAGACTGGCAGTATATATATTTTCCTTCAGGCTTCTGAAGTCTGCTGTCCCTCTGTAATCTACGTCATAGATACCATTCAGGATATAATTCTTCATTTCCTGTGCCCATGGGATGTCCGGCTCTTCTGCAAAAATACTGCCTTTGCTGAACCGTCCCGCGATCCCCTCCAGTCTGGCAATATGGTCCTCAGGATACAGAGTATACCGTCCTTCTCTCTTCCAGCCAAGACTGTCCATCCCCGGAGCTGCTATAAATGATATGCCAAGTTCATCCAGCCCTCCGGCATCCACTCCCACACGCAGTTTCTTCTCCCTGGGCATGACAGCATACAGCCGGTCAATCCTGTATTCCGTCACAAAGGATGCATCCCGCCTGATCCTGATCGTAAATGTGACATCGGCGGTACCTGTATAGCTGCCGGAGATGCGGACTGCTGCCTCTGACGTTCCTTCATCCTTTTCTGCACATATGCTCCGAAGCTTCCACTCTCCCAGTGTCAGATAAGGTACATGCAGAATGGGGCCGCCCATCAGAAGAAGTTCTCCTCCCCTTTTGGCACAAGTCAGAAGACCTGTCTTCTTTGAAAAACAGAATTTAAAATCATCATTGCCAACCTCTGTCTGATCTGCCGTTTCATCTATTGACACCTGCTGTTGACCTGCCTGCGTATCATTGCCGCCGCTCTGTACCTGCCGTCCTTCCGGCCTGAGGCAGTATTCATCCACCTGGTTTCCAAAGGCATCAAAGATTTTCAGTTCCAGTTCCCGGGGAGCGGCCGCATCTTCCGCACCTGATCCTGCATTTTGAGCCGGAATTGATATGATCACTGTCTCCCCGGGGGCGGCCTGCGGCCCTGGTATGCTTCCTGTATTTCCCGGTACATTCCATTCGATCCGCACTTCCGAAAGATCTGTGTGGCAGAAACGATTCTCCGCCTGTATCAGCGCACAGCCATTTGCCCACTTAAATGTCTTCTCCCGGATAAGCACAGGCGTATAAGCCTTCCTTGTCATATAGTGCTCGGGTTTTCTTCTTCTCCAGATATCAATAATCCCCCATTCCAGACATGTATCTCCGTTTCTTTTCGTCATGGGAAAATTCTTCCTTGTATCTGTGAACATGTCAGTCTCATCGATTCCTGCCCAGATGGCGCCGCCCAGGGCGCCCTTAGTCTCCCATATCTTTTCCCAGAACATTCTGAGGCTCTCCCCCCAGAAATGCCGCACATTAGGATCTCTCCTGTGCTCTCTCCTGTTATAGCACGGGATGTGCACATATTCGTCATTCAGAATAGGGACATCATGGCCTTCTGTATATCCCACACTTACATTATCACATTTTTTATCCGCCTCTCCCTCCACATTTGCATAGTGGATGCTCCAGATATCTATCCCTTCATGTTCAGCCTGCATAGTCATGGGATAGCTGAACTTTGTGGGACGAGTCCTGTCCATCCTATGTGCAAAACGGTTCAGGAGGTCATAGTTGTAACCTCCGAAGGCCTCATTTGCCAATGACCAGATCAGGACTGAAGGGTGGCTGTAATCTCTGGCCAGAACCTCCGCGAATACAGACAGATAACGGTCCGTATATGCCGGATCTCTCTGCGTATAATCCAGGTTTTTGGCAATAAAAGCCAGATCCAGTTCATCCTCCACGTACATCCCGCGCCTGTCGCACTCCTCCAGAAAATACTCACTTGGCGGATAGTGGGAGGTACGGATGTAATTACAGTTTGCCTCTTTGAACAGGCTGATATCCTTATCTATGATCTCCTTCGTAACAGCCCTTCCATTTTTAGGAGTGATCTCATGGCGGCATACTCCCCGAAGCTTTACCTCCTGACCGTTCACGTAAAGACGGTTCTCTCTTCTCTCGATCTGTCTGACTCCGAAAAAGCGCCCGGCCTTTTCCAGCACCTGTCCGTCTCGGATAAGCGAGATCTCAAGGCGGTAGAGCCATGGATGCTCGGCATCCCACTTCAGGGGGTTTTTCATATTTATGACAGCTGTGCTGTGCCCTCTTTCTCCCCCCTGTGTGGAGATCTGCAGTTCATATTCCTGGATACCGTCCGGCGGATATACCTTAAAAAGAAGCTCATCTCCTGTTTTCTGCCCGCAGATGGTCACATCGGCCCGCAGCACGGCGTCTTCATATCCATTTTCAAAGCTGGTGGTCAGATATACCCCATCCAGCCAAGCTTCCGGCAGACAGTACATAAATACACTGTGAAGGATACCCCCATGATTGAAGGAACATACTCTGTCTGCTGTCTCATCCACAGTGACATACAGATAAGCTTCCTTCCTGCCTTCTACAAGCTCAGTGATATCAGCGCTCCAGGACACAAAGCCATTCTTGTGTGAGGCAGCGGCCCTGCCGTCGATCCAGACCTGGGCAAAGCCGTTCACCCCCTCAAATTTGAGTACGATATGGCTGCCTCTGACAAGCTTCGGTACCTCTATAAGCCTCCTGTATACATATTTCCCGGTAAAGTCTGAATCCCTGTGGGCATTCATATCTGAAGGGATATCTATCTGCCGCCAGCCTGTCTGAATTACTGATCCAATCTCCTTCTCCAAAGAATCCGTGTGCTTTACCTCCCACGGACCGTCCAGAGAAATCACAGGAACTGCAGCTGCAGCTGACCAGTATGGCTTTACAGCTGTTCCCGGTATTCTGCTGTAATCCTCTGCCTGATCCCAGGCCTGGCCTTTTCCTGCCGGGCTGCCGGAGGATGTCTTTTTCTTATCTGTCATACTTTCCATTCCTGCCTCTCCCTTCCTATGCTGATAGTGCATCCTTCTTTTATCCCTGCTTTCAGCGCCACCTTATCATTCATATAGTTTCCCTGGACAAGCCGCGCATAGTTGAAATCATTGTTGATGATAAGCCTCTGGGAAACAGGATACTCAGGTGATTCCACTACAAAATAATCTATGGAAGTATATGTGTCCTGTGCTCCCGCCTCCTTGTCTCCCCGCACTTTGATCTCCAGAAGGTGCTCTTTATACTCCAGACCTGATACATGAAAGAGGCAGACTCTGTATCTCTTTTCATACCCTCTGCTCATAGTCATGAATTCTACAGGTTTTGGATATTGTGATATCTCAACGGCTGCAGTCCTGCCGTCCAGGATCACATCACATTTACCGCATATGATATCGGTGGGGCCATACACGGCGATCCCGGTTCCCTTAAATCTGCAGACAGCCTTATCTCCAGCCCTGGCGCTCATGGTCTCTGTGTCCATATAATTTCCGCAGCCGTCATCCATCTGCAGCCAGTTTCCTTCATAGACAATCCTGCTGTCCCTGTCATCAATCACCATCCTGTCATCAGGCCACTCCTCCAGCCTGACACTGTGGCTGCCATCTGAGTGTACCCGGATCATTGCGCCGTCCTCCTGCCTGGATATGAAAGCCCTGCGGATATGATGCTTCATGCTGTGAAATGCTTCCTTCTCTGCGGCCGCGGCTGATCCTGTTCCGGCGCCCGGATGTCCCTGGGGATACCAGTCCCACAGCCCTTCTCTCTCCCAGGAAAATTTCTCCATTTTTCCGGCAGTGCGAAAAGCGAGCCCTCTCTCATCCAGACCTCCGGGATCCAGGCCGATGCCTGCCTTCACTGTATGGGGCATGAAGGCTGATAATTTAAGTACTTCATACTCTGTCCTGATCTTCCCGTCAGGAGACAGCGTCATGGTGAATTCTATATCACACACATTTCCGTAGCTGCCTCTCATCTTCACTAAAGCTGCTCCCTTATTGATGCCAGGCCCGGCTGTCAGTATTTCCAGTCCCATCCCCTGCCATTTTTCCAGCTTCAGCCTTGTGGCCTGCAGATACGGCCCTCCATCCAGGATCTTTGCTTTCTTCACATATGCTCCTGTCATCAGACAGCTCTCCCTGGAAAAATAATACTCGTATATACCGTTAGTCACTACAGCTTCCCCGGGCAGCTCCTTTTTCACAAAGGCGGGATGCTCTCTGTATACCATCTTTACATGGAAGTATTCCGGCTTAGGGTTATGTCCCGCATCCAGAATACCCCACTTGATGTCTCTGATCTCAGGTATCTCAGCCCCCTTACCGTCCAGGACAACGCCCTCCTCATCAATTGCCGCAAGTATGGCGCCGCCCAGACATCCCGGCATGCTCTCCATTTTTTCCCAGTGGCGTTTCAGGCTCTCCCCCCAGAACTCTCTGATCCCGGGGTCGCGCTCTATCTCGTCCAGGCTGCGGCAGGGCGCCGGCGCATAGATATCATGCAGTGCCGGCATAGTATAATCTTCTGCCCGGCCTGTGGCATACCCGATCTCATTGTGTGCTCCCTGGGTATGGAAGATCACCATCTGGTCATAGTGTTCATCCGCAGGCTGTCTCCAGTCAATATAATTTACTGACCACACATCCATCTGCGGTTCCTCAGCAGGTATTGTCATAGGGAGATGGAAATTTATGAGCCTTGTATCATCCAGTCCTTTTATGTACTCGTACATTTTTCTGAAATTCCTGCCCCAGATACAGTCATGCCCAAGTGACCACAAAAGGATGCTCACATGGGAGAAAGACTCCTCTGTCATTCTGCGAAATGGCCCCATATAATCAGACTCCAGATGGGCGGGGCTGTTCTGTGTGGCGGGGCGGGAATCCCCCACGCCGTAAAGGGGCGCTGTGTCTTCCACCCAGAATCCCAGTTCATCACATAAGCAGAGCATTGTCCGGCCAAAAGGCCCGTAAATACTTCTCAGATAATTGATATCCGCTTCCTTGAACATCATAAGAACCCGGTACAGCTCATCCTCTGTCATTCCCGGCTTTTCCCTGAAACAGATCCCCTTCAGCTTCATCTGCTCCCCATTCCAGAATACTTTATTCCCTCTCTTTTCTATACTTCGAAAGCCCACTCTCTCCCGGACTTTTATCTCTCTCCCCCGGAAGCTTAAGAGTATATCTGCTGTGTACAATACAGGGTCTGCCGGACTCCATGGCCTGACACCTTTTATCTGTACCCTGAATGTTCCCCCGCTGCCGCAAAGCAGATATTCAGTCTGTGAGATCACCTCCGGGGCAGTCTCATCTGCACTGTCCGCTGCATCTTCGATCCTGATCCGTATGAAGTCTGCATTTTGGGCAGCTCTGTCTGACCCTCCGGTATCTTCTTCTGTCATCATCCAGCGCACTGCAAGCTGCCACGTATCATGGCCGTTCCCGGCAGCTGTATTTATAAATATCTTCAAGCCTCTTCCTCCGTCCTGATCAGAGCGCATCCGACTCTAATACTGCTGCCTCGTAAGCCCTTAGAGTTAGTCCCTCTGCTCTTTTCCCTGTCAGCAGATCAACCCCGGATGCATCCGGCAGCGCTGCCTCATGATCTGTCTCATTCAGATAAAAAGCATAATCATGCTCCCCATCGCTTCTGACCCTGTATTCAACACCCTCAGGCAGCTCCATAACTGCAGCGCCCGCTTCTGTTAAGCAGGTCCGGTATATCTTCTCCATACCCGCCTGATCAAGCCGGGCGCCTATATACCAGGCTTCTCCCATGCCTGACCTTTTCCGGGTGACGGCCGGAGTCCCGGCATAGAAATCCATCCCGTAGGAGGCCACAATGTCTGCATCCTTCACCTTCAGTATCTCTGCAAAATCCCTGATGCTGCAGATGGTCCCGTCTGTAAACACAGCCTCGTTCTTATCAGACGGATACAGTGTATCCAGCTCTTCACTGTAAAGCCCGAAAAGCTCTGTCAGTCCGTCTCCCGGAAATCCTCCCAGATAGCAGAGTGTATTTTCATCCACATATCCCGTCAGATATGTGGCTATCAGCCTACCGCCATTTTCCACATAGGAGCGCAGATTTTCTGCCGCACCGTTTTTAAGAAGATAAAGCATAGGGGCTGCCACTACTTTATAGGAGCTCAGATCATCATTCATGGACACGATATCCATCTCCACTCCCATTCTCAGAAAGCTCTTATACTGCAGAAGACAGGTTTTCTCATACTGCTTTTTCTCCTGGCTGGCGCCGGCCATATCATCAAGGGCCCAGCGGTTCTCCCAGTCAAAAAGCAGTGCGGCTTCCGCCTTTACCCTGCTGCCCGCGGCCGCTTTCATGGCCAGGAGCTCTTCCCCCATCTTTTCCACCTCTCTGAATATCCTGGTGTCATCCCTGCCCAGGTGGTCTACCACGGCCCCGTGGTACTGCTCATATGACCCTCTGCCCTTTCTCCACTGGAAATACTGGACAGTGTCGCTTCCGCAGGACACAGCCTGGATTCCTGCAAGGCTGTGGATTCCCGGCCTCTTCAGTTTATTAAAAGGATGCCAGTTCACCAGGCCCGGGGCGCTCTCCATCAGCATGAAAGGCTTATCCCCGCTCATGGAGCGCATCAGGGCATGGTCAAATGCATTCTCTGCAAATGTATCACTAAGCTCTTCATAATCATTGTGAAATCTGGGATAGCTGTCCCAGGAAATTATATCCAGTTCTTTTGCCATCACCCTGTAATCCAGATAAGGATAAGTTTTCATGAAATTCGTTGTCACCGGGATATCAGGTGTGATCTCCTTTAACAGCCCTATCTCAAATTTCATGTAATCTGTCATGTTCCATGTATTAAAACGCTTCCACTCCAGGTTCAGCCCCCCGATGCTTCCCTCACCGTTCGTCATAGGCGCTTCGATCTCATCAAAGTCCGAAAACCTGTGGCTCCAGAATGTAGTCCACCAGGCATGGTTCAGTTTTTCAATATCACCGTCAAATTTCTTTCTAAGATATTCCCGGAAACGTTCCTGGCAGGAGGGACAGCAGCACTCCCCTCCCAGCTCATTTGAGATATGCCAGAGGATCAGTCCCGGATGTCCCCCGAGACGTCCTGCCAGCTCCCTGATTATGATCTCAGCCTTTTCCCTGAATTTTTCCGAACTCATGCAGTGATTGTGCCGTAGACCATGGCGGTTCCTCACCCCGTCCCTGGTCACACGCATAGCCTCAGGGTATCTGGCATCCAGCCAGGCAGGCCTTGCCCCTGTGGGAGTGGCAAGCACTGTGTAGATGCCGTTTTCATACAGGCTGTCCATGATTTTCTCAAGCCATTCAAAATGAAACTCACCCTCCGCAGGCTCATACACTGACCAGGAGAACACTCCCAGGGTAACTGTATTGATATGGGCCTTTTTCATCATTCTGATATCCTCTTTAAGAATATCCTCCCGATCCAGCCACTGTTCAGGATTATAGTCTCCCCCGTGCAGCAGGCCGTCCACCTTTGGAAATAAAATACTCATACTATAACATCCTCCTGTTCCTTAATTGTCCTTGTTTATCTTTGCCACGATCACATCCCGCGGCGCCAGCATGGTCCTTCCTGTGACTGCTTCTCCTGTCATGAGGTTTTCAAGTCTTTCATCACCGAAATCAACCCAGGCGCTCTCTTCATTATTATTAATGGCAAATACCACACAGCCTCTTTCATTTTCACGTGCGGTCAGCTCCACACCTGCTGCGGCAGGATATAGAGGCTCTATTCCCGCTTCCTCCGCGATCAGGCCTGTGAGCTCCAGCAGAAAATCATCCTCCGGCTGTGTCCCCACATAATAAGCCCTGCCCTTCCCGTATTCATTTCTTGTCACACACGGGCTGCCTGCATAGAAGTCCTCTCCGTAGGAAGCCAGCCCTCTGGCACCCCTCAGGTGGATAATATCACACAGAAATCCGCAGGAATAAGACTCTCTGCCAAATGTCATGCCGCTCTCCCCGCCATCCTTAATCTTTATAATGTTCTGCTCTTCAGGGCGCAGGGCGTCTGTCTCCTCCACCCAGATTCCCAGTATATCTTTAAGCGGACCTGGATATTCCCCAAATATGCACCTGTCGTTTTCATCAGCCAGGCCTGACATCACTGTTGTGAGCAATGTCCCTCCCTGCTCAACAAACTTCTGAAGCTTTTCTGCTATGCCGTCTTTCATCATATAAAGCATAGGCGCCACGATCACGCTGTAGCCTTCCAGGCTGCTTTCCGTGCTGAGCACATCCACAGGGATATTTTTCTCATAGAAGGGCTTATAATATTTAGAAAATGTCTTCAGATAATCCATATCCTGGCTCGGGCCGCTGGACAGCTCCAGAGCCCACCAGTTATTCCAGTCCAGGATCATTCCCACCCTGGCTTTTACCCTGCCTTCCAGGAATGCCTGTCCTATCTTTTCCAGCTCCGCACCCAGGGCGGCCGTCTCACGGAACACACGTGTATTATTGTGGCCTGCATGTGTGATCACAGCGCCGTGGAATTTTTCCTGGCCTGCTATTGACTGCCTCATCTGGAAGAACAGACATGTATCAGCTCCATGTGCCATTGCCTGGTAGCTCAGCAGCCTGACCTCCCCGGGCCTTTTCAGTTTGTTGTAGGGCTGCCAGTTCTGCTGGTTGGGTGACTGTTCTGTCAGCACGTATGACTGGCCTCCTTTGAGCCCCCTCATGATATCATGCTTCATAGCTATAAAATATGCCGGGTCCGTGGGCCAGGGGTAATTGTCCCAGCCGACTATATCCAGATGCTTTGTCATGGCAAACTGGTCCAGCTTTTTAATAAATCCTGACATATTTGTCTGGATGGGAATCTCTGGATTATATTTTTTCAGTACATCATACTCATTCTGGAAGCATTCAATCGTGGAATCTGTCACAAAGCGCATATAGTCCAGCTGGATGGCAGGGTTGAACCTGTAGTCATCGTTCAGCTCTGTGGGAAGCGTCACTTCTTCAAAGCTGGTGAGAATCCTTCCCCAGAATGAAGTATGCCACCTCTTGTTTAATTCTTCTATGGTTCCGTATCTTCTGCGCAGCCACAGGCGGAATTTGGCCTGGCATGTGGGGCAGTAACAGTAGGTGCCATATTCATTTGACACATGCCACATGGCGAGGGCCGGATGATGTGCATAGCGCTTAGCCATCTCCTCTGCCACAGCCGCAGCCCTCTCCCTGTACTTCAGGCTGTTTACACAGAAGAAGACTCTCATCCCGTGCGTCCTCTTCCTCCCCTGTATATCTACAGGAAGCACCTCGGGATATCTTGTGGAGAGCCAGGCTGGCTGGGCCGTAGTCGGTGTGGCCAGGCAGACATAGATGCCGTTCTCCCATATCTTGTCAATGATCCTGTCCAGCCAGCCAAAATCATACACACCCTCATCAGGCTCCAGCTTTGCCCATGAGAACACGGGCAGAGTCAGCAGGTTGATCCCCGCTTCCTTAAAATATCTCATATCTTCATCGATCGTGGCATCATCCCACTGATCCGGGTTGTAATCCCCTCCGTAATAAATCCTGTCAGCTTTCTTCATCTATATAATTCCTCCAATTATTTATACCTATCTGTGTAACTGTTCAGTACCTTCACAGTTACATGCACAGACCTGCTGAATAGTTACCTATCTGTACATTATCTGTACATTTCTAATACCGGCTGCATTGTGATCCCTGATGCGGGTATCTGCAGATGAGTGGACGCGCCGTCCCTGCGCTCCCACACAAGAGTAGTTGTAACGTCCGCCCTGATCCTGTTTTCGCCGTCTAGGACCAGCTCTGTCACTTCCACGCTTCCCGGGAAATTTCCCAGCCATCCGGCCTCCCTGTCATTTATATAAAGACAAAGGGCATCTGAAGCTTCAGGGAATTTCAGGAAATACCTGACGCCTTCCTCTTTTTCCAATACAAAGCTCCCCTCATACCTGTATGTCCCGGTAAATCCAATATCATATCCGGGACCGTTCAGGTTCGGAAGCAGAGCTGCCGGCGGCAGTGTCACATATTCCTCAAAAGCCTCCCCGGATTCCTCGTATCCCCGGGCTGATACCTTTCTTCTGGAAACCTTCCATTCAACAGAAAGCGTCCTGCTTCCTGCTTCTTCCGGAATCTCTTTAAGAATCTCTTCTGTATCTTCTCCCGCAGTTACGTCATTATTTTTCCCGGCTGCCAGCAGCAGGGAACTGCCAGGCTCCAGAGAGACAGGCAGACCTTCCCCCGGCAGCTTATATGTCTCGCTCCTGTTGTTCCATGCATCGTAATACGTCACCCTGTCAATTTCAGCATCAGCAAACCTGAGCGCTGTACTGATCTTTTCTGAGACATTTTCATTAAACAGCATACATACAAGGCCGTCTTCCTGCTCTGTCACATAGAGCCTCAGCCCCCTGTTGTGTTCTGTTACAGTCACTGGCGCAGCATTTTGCGCCTCCACCTTGTCTGCCAGAGCTGTAAGCTCTGTATTCTCACAGGCAGCTGTAAATCCTTCCGGCAGGTCTGAACCATCTGTCAGCCTGCCCGGCATCTCTCCCGCCACATATATCTTTAATCCGGCCCTGGCTGAATTTATGACAAATTCCGCCAGCCCTGGGGGGAGCATCCTGCAGCCCGGTATAACAAGGCAGGCGTATGACTCCTGATTAATGTGCAGCAGCCCGTCCTGAACATACGCCCCGCCGGCAGCTGCAGACTGCCTGCCCTGATCCTGTTCCCCGCAGAGTACGTCGCAGGGAACCACATCACAGTCCAGCTGTCTCTCCATCAGCGCTCTCACCGGCTTTTGGAAAAGCATGGCATTTTCATCAGCCCACTCTGCCTCGCCGTGATAAAGGACGGCTGCCTGTGCTTTATGCACGCCCTTTGACAGTAATGCAGCTGCCCTGTTCATATATTTCATCAGCTCTTTAAAGCAGCCGAACTGGGGATTATTTCCTCTGGCATAGAAGTGGGGCGGACAGTCAGGGTCAGGATACTTCATTGCAAACGCATGGGGCGTAAACTCATTGATCCCCCTCACCAGCATATGGTCTGTCAGCCAGCGCATAAGAGGCATCCCTGCTGCCCAGCCATAATTGCCGAAAATTTCACACAGCGCCCTGCCCTTCTTGGATGGATCAATGTGGGCCGCTGAACTGCCCAGCTTTGCCAGGCCAAAGTGAAAGAATTCCCCGTCCGTATCTCCGGCTATCCACTGGTGCACTTTTTCTGTGAATCCGGGTACGATCTGATGGTGGACCACATCCACACCTGCCATATGCTGGCCCCTCATCTCCCTGAAATAGTGGCCTGTGCCGCAGCCCAGCTTCGTATGGCTGTTGGCATCCTCCAGGATATGGCCGATGTACTCTGCCCCCCGGCTTTCGCACCAGCTGCCCAGCTGCCCTGAAAAACACTTATATACAAGCTTAGTCATCTCATCCATATATGTAAACCTTATGGCATTTGTCTTAGCCCCGCTCTCATACCAGAGGGCGGGAAGGCTCTTCAGAAAGCTGCCTTTCCAGATTCCCCTTAAAGCATCCTCCAGTTCCCCGCTCCAGGGCAGTTTCGTGTCCTTCTGTCCCAAGGCGCAGTCAAAAGGATATCCCGGTACGTTTCCAAGCTCCGGCTCATCGGAGAAAAATCCGGCGAACTCTTTTCCGAAATATTCTTTATATCTCTCATAGTGCTTTTCATATACCTCGTCTATGAGCACCCTCACTGAAGCAGAATCGATCAGGTTCATATAATGGGGCCTGCCTCCCCCTGCCTGGGTGGTAAACAGTATAAAGAGCCTGTAGCGTCCCTCCGGCAGGTCAAAGTAGACAAAGCCATCATAGTACTTCTCTGTCAGGTCAACGATCCCTTCTCCGCTTACGGCAAGGCTTTCCCCGTCCGGCTTTGGAACAGCCAGGATGCCCAGGAGCTTTCCGTCACTGCCCAGGAAGTTTTCCACCAGAACTGCATTATTCCTGCACGGCCCGCAGATATCCATATGCCTCTCCGCCAGGTAGGTCTTTGCCAGATGTGGATACTTCTTCTCTATGGCTCCGTTGCAGTGTCCAGTTGGAAATTTATCATCATCCAGGACCCAGATGCGCATCCTGCGCTCTCTGGCCTCCTTCATTATAAAATCCAGATTTTCCCACCATCCGGGGCCGCAGAAATCAGGATGCGGCCTGGATTCCAGGCAGATTTCCCGGATGCCGCATTCACATACTGCATCCAGTTCCTCCCTTATAGTCTGATTATCCTCACCCTTCATCCAGAAAAAGGGCAGGATATGGCTGCCGCCGTTCCCATCTATTATCCTTTTCAGAGCTTCCATGCTATCCCTCCTCAAACGTTACATTTTTTAACGTTTCCCTGTGCATATGCTCCCCCTGTGTGAATGGCTGATCTGAGGCCACGCAGAGAGTCCTGAATTCCTGATAGATCTTTGCCGGGTCACCTTCCTGCCACGGCCTTGTCCCGCAGTAGAAATGATAGAGCCTTCCGTCCGCATAGAGCATGGACGGCTTATGGGCATGTGTGCAGTCCAGTTCTCCCGGCTTTCCATGTGTCAGGATGGGAGAGTCTGCTTTCTCCCAGTGGATCAGGTCTGTGGACAGCGCCAGCCCTTCCTGGGCATGTCCCGGCCCCAGTCCAAAATAAAAGTTAATCCACATATCACCGTCCCTGACAACATACGGGTCCGAGACAAACCTCTCATCCCAGGCCCCTTCGGTGACTCTTAAAACAGGATTCTCCCTGCATCTCTCCCAGTGGAGCAGATCCCTGGAGGTTGCAAGACCTGTCTGCTCTGTCCATCTTGCTTCCCTGTTTTTTGCATTATAGAACATATACCAGAGTCCTTCATGCTCTATCACGCAGGCTTTGTATAAGCCCCCGGCCTCCCATTCTTCTCCGTCCTTCCAGGAAAACACCGGTTCATCCAGCCTGTGCCAGTCCAGAAGCTCTTCATCCTCACACCAGGCAAGCCCTATCTGGGCAGGCCCGTCCTCATATCCCATTCCCGGATAAGAATGATATACCAGCCAGTACTTCCCATCCACCTTTTTCAATTTAGGAATATCCCACAAACTGTCGCTCTCTTTGATCATCCAGGTGGCTGCCCCACCGATCCCATCCCATCTGCCGCTGTCCAGATCCCTTGTCAGCACCATGCCTTTATGCTTCCAGTTCAGCAGGTCATCACTGACGGCCAGGGCCGACTGGTATCCCGTCCCGTCAAAACCAGTATAGAGCATATGGTACAGGCCCCCATGCCAGAAAACAAAAGGAATATCCACTGCCTGCTCGTCGAAGGCTCCTTTTATGCCTGAGCCCGTGAGCACAGGACGTGTATACTTATATGGTGTCAGATATTTCTGTATTCTTTCGTCATGTATTGAGATCATCTTCTATCCTTTCTTAACTTTTACAAAGTATGTGTATTTTCCTGAGCCTGCTTTTCTTTTCACTCTGCCGTCCTCTGATTCCAGATAAGCAATCATGTTAGGCGGTATGGTTACATTTACCTCAGCCATATCCCCTTTCCGCTCCCATGATACAGACAGCCTGCCGTAGGGATGCATCATCCAGGCGCTGCAGGTATCCACCCCTTCAGCAATATGCGGCTTAATAAGCACTTCATCAAACGCCAGCCCGCTCCTTAAGCTGGCAAGCCCTGCCAGCCCCCCGTAAAACCACTCCTCTATGCTTCCCAGCATAAGATGGTTCTGGGAGCCATGGGGCCTCTCAGGATCCGGCCCGTCCCACTCTTCTGTCAGGGTGGTGGCGCCGTGTACGACCTGGTACCCGTATCCCGGGGTCTCAGTAATATTTGTCATCTCGCAAAGCAGATCTGACATGCCGTATTTCATCAGGGCTGCTATCAGGAATGGGTGTCCCACATCCCCTGCCGTGATCGCATATTTTCTCTTAACCACTTCATCTCTTAATTGTTTCAGAACCTTCTCTTCATATTCCTCCGGCACAAGACCTGCCATCAGGCTCATGGCCTGGGATGCCTGGCTGCCTGTCCCGTAGCGCCCTGTCTGGTCATCCAGAAACTGCAGGTTATACTCTCTGAACACATCTTTTTTCAGCTCCTCATAGTACTCTGCTTTTTCTCTTTTCCCCAGCAGTGCAGACACCTCGCTCATGATGCACAGATCATAGTAGTAGACTGACGTAGCCACAATGGGCACTGCCGTATTCTGGGAATAGGGAGTGCACGGCCCGATATCCAGCCAGTCTCCCAGCCCGTGGTGGAGCACATTGTGATGTGTCCGTCCTGTGAGGTAATCCATATACTTTTCCATAGTATTGTAATATCTTTCCATCAGGGAGGTATCCCCATATCTCTTATACACATACCATGGATTTATGATACATGCGCTTCCCCATTCCGGTGAATCTACAAACCCTTCATGGTACCCGAACACCACATACTCCGGACAGATATCCGGCACCAGGCCGTTCTCTCTCTGAGAATCAGCCATGTCCTGCTCTATCTTCAGATAAAGATTGTGCACATCATAATTATACATGATTCCCGGGCCGATCAAATGTGTCTGTTCCAGCCAGGGCAGCTTTTCCCTGTGTGGGCAGTCTGTAAAATAGCTCTTCGTATTACTTAATATTGCCTGGCTGATTATCTTATGTATATCATTAAATAGCTGGTTTGAACAGGAAAATCCTCCTGTCACTTCTATGTCCGGATAGATAAATTCCCCTTCCATGGAGATGATAACAGGAATCCCCCCTTCCGGACTTCTGGGGTCCATGCCCGTATTTTCCCCTTCCTCATCCAGATCAAACCTGGGGACTGCGCCTGTGACTTCCACATATCGGAAACCTGTGAACGTGAAATCCGGTGCAAACTCCTGCTCCTCCTGGTCATTCAGTATATATTCCCACCTGTAATCATGTCCTGTCACACGCTGGTCGGGTCTCATATCCTTGTCCAGTATCTCACACGGAGTCATGGTAATCTTACGCCCGGCCATCTTCCCGTCTGTACATATCCTGATCCTGGCCCAGCCGGAAAAGTTTGTGCCAAGGTCGTAGAGAAATGACCCGGGTCTGTTTTCCTGTATGGATACAGGTGTATATTTCTGCATCACCTTGAGGGGAGGCACGGGGGAGGCAGTCACCCGGCCCGTAGGAGGCTCAACGGCCGCTGCATTTTCCCAATCCTGCCCTTCCTCATACCCCGGAAGTGAGAAACCTTTCTTTTCCAGCCTTCCGTCGTAAAGCTCTCCGCCGTAGATACAGCAGTAGAGGATCGGGCTTTTTGCCATTCTCCAGCTCTCATCCGTGACAACCTCCTGCCTGCTCCCGTCCGCATATGTGATGTTCAGCTGTACATTCAGCTTACATTTGCCGTAACTGCGCTCAAAATAAACATAGCGGCCTTCCGAGGCTGCTCCCGGCACATTGTACATGCCGTCCCCCAGCTTTACCCCGGCTCCGTTTCTACCTTTCTTTATAAAATCTGTAACATCGTATGCTGAATAGAAGCAGGTCTTCCTGTAATCCGTCCAGCCCGGCTCCAGTACTCTGTCGGATATCCTCCCACCATTTATATAAAATTCGTGATGCCCCAGCCCGCATACATAGAGCTTGGCCTTCACAACCTCTTTTTCAATTTCGAATTCTTTTCGGAAGATATGATAGACATGGTCTTCTTTCTCTCCGATATAAATACCTTTCCAGTCTTCTTCGCAGAACAGGCCTGTCTCAAACCATGTCTCTTCACCTGAGGCGATCTCCCCCTCCGACGAAACACATTCCACATACCAGAAATAGCGCTCATCTGACACAAGAGCCTCACCCTGGTAAGGCACATTTGTCATCTGCGCGCTCCTTATAAATCCGCTGTCCCACACTGTTTTCCTTTCATTTCTGACTACTATCCTGTATTCCTTCTGTCTCCAGTTCTCTTCTTCTGTTTCTACCCTCCAGCGAAATGCCGGTTTCTCTACTGTAATATCAATTGGCCTTATTTTGTTCTCTGTACGAAGCCCACATACTTTCATAATTAATGTCCTCCAAAATGTTACGTCCACACGCTGCTGTCTCACCGGATTGTCCCGTTGTCAGAATTGTTGATATAGGGTAACAGTTCAGCCTTCCACTGTTCCGCGAGGTGTTTTCGTGCAAAATGCACGAAAATCCCGAGAGCTGCAGCGCCAAAATGCTGTTTACAGCATTTTGTGTGCATCGCGAAGCGTTGTTACAGGTTAGACGGCTGCTGAACAGCAGACGGCTGAACTGTAACGATATAGGAAGAAAGGGCCCTGGTAATAAGAGCCCTTTTTCCTGTTTTAATTCTTTAAAAATATCATTTCACTGTATTCTCATTCATCATCTCAAGTATACCATCAAAATCATCATCTGTCTGGCTCTTGATATCAGCAACATAATTCTCCCATGCTGAATCATCTTCAATATCCTGCTGCCCTGTGATAAACTGCAGCGCCAGCTCTTTTACTCTTGTCTCGCATACACCGCCGTAATCCAGCTGTGCTTTTGAAGTCTTTTCTTCTGCTGTCAGGTAAGTAACAGGAGCTCTGTCATAAGGAGACACTGACTCTTCTCCGCCGTTTTTGGATGTCTCTACCCAGTATTTGCCTACATAATATCCTTCTTCCGGATTCCACCATGGCTCAGACTGGGAAGATACTTCCAGCATAGCATCGAAATCCAATGGTACAAATGCAATTCCTGAGCGGCATACAGAGGATGCCAGAATACCTTCATCTGCCACTGCCAAAGCAGGGTCTTCCGCATTCATGTACTTGTCGGCAAACTGTTTTGTGTCACCTTCAACAGTGTAGTCTTCGCCTTCGATTCCCCAGTTCATCATCTCAACAAGCTCATCTGAATACTGGTAGTCAATCATTGCTACTACATATTCCGGATATTCTGTCTCTGCGCTTACATAGATACCCATATTAGGATTCAGCGATTTTCCTGCCTGTCTGGAACCCCATTTCCATGGTGTACCGTATTTTTCATTTTCAGGAAGGAAGGCAAGTCCCCATTCCATATTTTCATCTGTTGAAGCCGTATTCCATCCTGCAGCACTTCCTGACCACAGTGTCGGGCAGATGCCTGCTACATTTGTGGTAGCCTTTACCTGGGCTGCATTAAAGTCTGCTGTTGAAAATTCCGGATCAATATAACCTGCTTCATACAGGCCGTTGAGGTATGCCAGCATCTCGCGGAAATTGTCTTCCAGAGGTCCAAATTTCCACTCGCCGTCATTATAATAGAGGCAGTCCCATGTATGGAAGATTCCCACAAAGCCTCTGTAAAGTGAGTAGTCTTTTGTGCTGTTCATAATGACATAATCCAGATCCAGGGATCCGTCATCGATCTTTGCTTTCATATCCTCGCAGAGCTTTGTAAACTCATCCAGTGTTGTGGGCGGCTCCCAGCCGTTTTCTTTGAGGATATCAAAACGGTATGCAAAGTCTGCAAAGGACTGTGCTCCTTCAATATTCTTTGGATTGTAGAAGCCATCCATAAAATAGTACATGGATCCGTCTTCATTTTTGGCAAAGTCTTCCCCGCCGTTTGTATCCTTCATATACTCCGGATAGTAAACCATATAATCTGAATAATCAGAAAGGTTTAAAAGTGTCCCGTCCTCGCCGTATTCATTAACTGCAGCGCCTTTTGTGACAGTTGCCACATCCGGAACCTGGCCGGACTGAAGCACTACCAGCTCATTGTCAGCATAGTCAAGGCTTGGAGTCCTTGTCCATGTGATATCCAGCTTACATCCCAAGTAGTTTTCCATACGCTCCTGCCAGAGCTGCTGAAGCCTCTTTCCGTCTGAAGATGTCTGATAATCCGTGATACTTACGCTGAGCTTTAATGTACCGTCTTCCAGCTCCGGAAGCTCAATCCCGTTGCCTGCAGCTGTAGCCCACTCGCCTGCCGTATCCTCTGCCGCCTCAACTCTGCCTAATGAACCGCCTGATACGATCCCTGCAGTCATGACTGCAGCCAGCAGTAATGCTGTTACTTTTTTTGCTTTCATTTTGTTTACCTCCCATTTTTTCTATGTATATCAAAATCCATATTTGAATTTGTGATACCGTTTCACAAGTTTACGTAACTACCCCTTGACCGCACCCACCTGCATTCCCTGTGCAAAGTACTTCTGCACGAAAGGATAGATACAGAGGATGGGGAGTATTGCCGCTATGATACATGCATACTGCACGCTGAGCTGGTTTAATTTTCCATGACCGATCATCGCCTGTGCATCCCCCATGCTCGTGGTTGTAAATGAAAATACAATTTTACGCAGGATCATCTGTATCGGCTGTTTATCAGCATCTTTAATATACAGCAGGGCCTCATAGTAGTTATTCCATACGCCTACTACAGAGAACAGCCCGAATGTGGCATAGAGCGCTTTTGACAGCGGCGCATATATCCTTGTTAAAATTGTCAGTTCCCCTGCGCCGTCGATCTTAGCCGCTTCTCTTATCTCCGGTGAAATCCCCTTAAAAAATGCTTTATATAAGAAGATATTGTAAGCTGACACTGCATTTGGCAGAATCAGCGCCCACCAGCTGTTTAAAAGCCCCAGGTTCTGGATCAGCAGGTAAGTTGGTACTGTACCGCCTGTAAAGAACATTGTTATCAATATGATGATCGACAATGGTTTTTTCAGACAGAACTCCGGAACCATAAGCACATATGCCACAAGAGAATTAAGGACCAGATTCAAAATCGTTGTTGCTGCAGCAATGACGATTGTATTGCCATAGGCCCTCAGAATATTCTCGGCATCAAAAAGCACCTTATAGCTTTCCAGGTTGAACTCCCTTGGAAAGAATGTGACCTGCCCTGTTGTGATCATACTGTTGCTGGAAAATGATACTGACAGGACGTTTAAAAACGGATACAGGAAGATCACGCACATCAGCAGCATGAAGATGATCAGAACCACATCAAAAGCCTTGTTCCCGATGTATATTTTATTTTTTCTTTTCTTTGTTTTGTCCATTTTTCTCCCCCTCACCACAAGCTATTTTCCGGATTTGTCTTCCTGATTATCATATTCGTGCCGAATACCAGGATGCAGCAGACAATAGATGAAAACAGGTTTACTGCCGTTGAATACGAGAATTTGCCCTCCACGATACCTTTCTGGTATACGAAGGTAGCGATGACATCCAGCTGGCTTCTGTTCGTATCATTCTGCATTAAGAGGATTTTTGTGAAATCAGCATTCAATATCTGTCCCACATTCATAATCAGCATGACTGTTGTAGTCGGCACTATAGCCGGCCATGCAATATTCTTAACTTTCTGCCAGCGGTTAGCGCCGTCAATGTTCGCCACATCATAAAGTGAAGTATCTATATTCGTCAGGGCCGACAAGTATACGATGGAACCCCACCCGATTGTCTGCCATACGGCTGACCCTACATATTCCAGCATAAAATATGTACTTCCGTTATTCATATCCACCCTTGCCATTCCAAAGAATTCACGGATATCATTAAATAACCCTGTTGTGGAACCAAATCCATTGAGCATGGAGCAGATAACCACTATAGAAATAAAATGCGGTATATATGAAATCGTCTGTATGGATTTCTTCATATATTTGCCTCTGACTTCATTTAAAAGGAGGGCAAATATGATTGGCGCCGGAAATGTAAACAGCATAGTCATCACTCCGACTTTTACAGTATTCCATATAATGTTCCAGCAGTTTACATTTTTAAAGAAGGTTATAAAATTCTTAAACAGCGGGTCAAGCCATGCACTCCCCCAAACACCTTTAGAAGACTTGTAATTTTTAAATGAAATCAGGATACCGTACATAGGCACGTATTTAAAAATTATCAGCAGAAGCAGCCCGGGTAAAAGCATTAAAAGCAGCGTCCGCTGCTTACAAAGTGTTTTCCAGAAGGATGTTTTTGGGCTTGCCGCTATCACAGACGAGGATGCAGCCTTTTTACTTTTCTTTCCCATTCTCTCTATTTCCTTTCTTTTCTTTATAGAATGCAGAAATCCATTGCTGAAAGCCGTTTTAAATGGAATTCCGTATGTAACTGTAGTTACTGAACAATTACATGTTTATTATAAATTCATATTTGGTTATTTTGAATGGACGATACCCCGTGTTTTTATGTATTTTTTTTATGAATCTTTTATAGACAGGCAAAAAATATGTAATTTTTCCATATATTTTATGGATTTTTCCATAACCAGCCCTTATAATAGTACGGTAAAATTAAAAAGTGTAACGGCAAAGTCTATCCCAGCTGCTGCAAAAGGCATATCTGCTGACTAAAAAATAAATGACAGGTATTTCTTATGATAAATATAAAAAGAACTCCAAAAACCAGGCCGCTGAAATCTCATCTGATTGAGCTGCTGATTATTTTTACCATATGTATCATCGCTATAACAATATACAGTACCTATGATTATAAGAAGCTTCAGACTTCAATGATCGAGGATAATAACCGGCTCTATGCAACACAGCTGGCCAAGAATACACGGCAGGTCTATGAGACTTACGAGAATATCTGCTACAGTGTGGCCTTCAATCAGGCTATACAGGATTATATCTGCGAAACGGATCCCCTGAAGAAGTATGATGAGTACCAGGAAATGCAGAATTATCTGAGCAATACCGCCAATCTGGACAGCTACATAACTGATATTGCAGTTATAGGCAAAAATGGCAATTCCATAGCTCTCTCCGGGTCTACTGACTCCTACGAGGCACTGGCTGACTCTCTTCCGTCGTCACGTTTTTCCTATCAGTCTATGGGTATCATGACAGTAAAGTATATTGACAGCCATATCCTTGCCATGCCTGTCCACAGACTCCAGGCCGGATCTTCTTATCTGGGAGCTATGTTCCTGGCCATAGACATCAGCCGTTTCTTTGAAAACGGCATGCCTGAAAATGCAGAATACAAACCTTCTGTCCTCTTTGCCACATCCTCTGAAGGTGAACTTATCTATGGGGACGGCAAACTGTATGACGCAGTCCTGGAAGCCGGAGAAAATTCTGAATCCTTCAGCCTGAAAGCAGGCTCCGCCACCTATGCCGCCAACCACTACTCCCTGTCACATCTGGGCTATGACCTTTATGTCCTGGTCGACAAAAGCCAGTATAGTGCCCGGACCCTGCAGCTGGCCGGGCGTCAGCTGCTATGGATGGCTGTGATCCTGCTCTTCTCCGGAGTCCTCCTGCTGCGCTTTTTCCATCCCCTGATCTCATCATTAAATGAACTGACACAGTTTATGAAGAAGATCACAGAAGGGGAGCGTAAAGCTGCCAAAGAAGGGATCACCATAAAGCAGGGAATGTTCGGATGTCTGGAGATCACCAACATCAGTGACGCATTTAATGAAATGCTCAGGGAGACAAACAGGCTTAATTATACGATTTTTAAAACTTATACGGAAATGTACGAGCTGGAAATGAATAACCGCAATACTGAAATTGCCTTTCTTCGCAGTCAGATCAACCCGCATTTCTTGTATAATACACTCACAGCTATATGCGGCATGGCCTCCGCAGGCATGACAGATGAGATTATCTCTGTCACTAATGCACTCTCACAGATATTCCGGTACAGCATCAAGGGTTCTGACCTTGTAACTGTAGCTGAGGAACTGGAAATAGTAAAATCTTATCTAAAAATACAGCTGACCAGGTTCGAAGGACGGTTCACAGTCCGTTATGATATGTCAGATGATTCCTATGCCTGCCTGATCCCCAAGATGATCATACAGCCGCTTGTGGAGAATGCCATTGTACACGGACTGGAACAGAGCCTGAAAAAAGGTGAACTGCTGATAGGCGCCGGACGCAATCCAGAGTATGGCTACCTGGCTCTCTGGATCTATGACACTGGTGTGGGGATGCCTTCAGAAAAGCTGGAAGAGATCCGCAGGGCGCTGAAACGCTCCTCCAGGACAAAATCGGGAGACGCGAGGAAGGATCTGCTGGAGATGGATGAACAGAATCATGAAAGCATAGGTATACTGAATGTGAATACCCGCATGACTCTATATTTTGGTGAAGAATATTCCCTGCTTATTGATTCCGAGGAAAATGTGGGAACAAATATACAACTTCGGATACCTTACCACACACGTGAAGAGTCTGAAAAGGAAGCAGACAAAAATGAGGTGATTTAATGTATCGTGCAATTGTAATCGATGATGAGAAATGGGTTGTAAAAAGCCTTATTGCAACTATAAAGGACCAGGATTATTTTCAGGTCGTAGAAGAGCTCTATGACGGAGTGTCAGGACTTTCCTATATACAGAATTCCATGCCGGAACTGGCGTTTGTGGATGTGAGGCTGCCCGGCATGAGCGGCCTGGAGCTGCTCAAGGCCGCAGAAGAGTACGGATGTAAAACTCTATTTATCGTGATCAGCGGACATGCTGAATTTGCCTATGCCCAGAAAGCCATGCAGCATAATGCTATCGGCTACTGCCTGAAGCCTTTCTCCAGAAATGAGCTGCTGGATTCCATGCAGAAGGCTTATCATATTC
The DNA here is from genome assembly GCF_024622195.1 of Murimonas intestini. Lineage (NCBI taxonomy): Bacteria > Bacillati > Bacillota > Clostridia > Lachnospirales > Lachnospiraceae > Murimonas > Murimonas intestini. Next base: position 281,512 of record NZ_JANKBI010000002.1, on the reverse strand, counting down.
TGGAAAAACAGAAATCAGTAATACAAGATCCCATAAACGTTCCCCCTCCGCGGACATTTGTTCCAAAATCCATGACTGTATCCAACAGGACCGTACAGACAATGCTGGACTACATGATGGCTCATTATTGTGAAGATATCTCTATCCAGACACTGGCTGACCTCTGCTACATCAATCCAAACTATGCCAGCCAGCTCTTCAAGCAGGAAACCGGGACCACCTTCAGCAGCCATCTGACAAATCTTCGTATACAAAGGGCCGTACACCTGCTGGCCACTACAGATATGGCAGTCTTTTTAATCGCTTCCCATGTGGGCTACAGGGACTATTTCTATTTTGCAAAAGTCTTTAAGAAAATCACTGGCACAACACCTACCTCCTACCGGAAAGAAGTGCTGGGACAAAATTCTGAAGACGGCAGTGATGAGGAGAGTGAGCCATGAAGATAAAAAATTGTTTCTTAACAGTACTTGCATCCGCCTGTATCCTGGGCGTATGTGCAGCCGGAGGATGCAGCCAGACTGCAGGCGGAGGTGAAAAACCCGAATGGATGGCCGGGAAGGATTTCTCAAAACATCTGGAAATCAGCGTAGGCTACTGGAATATCGAGGAAATGGCTGCGCGCACACAGCCAGATGCAATACAGAAATATATTGAAGAACTTCTCAATATCACAATCAAGCCTGTATCCGTCACATGGACAAATTATAAGGAATACTACCAAATGCTAAATGCCACCGATAATCTTCCTGATGTCTTCGCCACACTTACAATATCCTCCAATGATTCGAATGACAGCGCAATATTTGAAGATTTTATAAATTCAGGCGCCATCAGGCCTCTGCCGGATGATCTGACTGGATACCCAGATTTAAACAGCTTATTTGATGATCTTGAATATACACGGCGCCAGGACGGCAAATACTACGCCATTCCCCGGGTCAGCTTCCGTGATGAGATCCTGGGCAGTACTGATGCCGCCATGCTCGTGAGGCGTGACTGGATGGATAATCTATCCATCGATGATCCAAAGAACCTGGATGAATTCATTGATATGATAACAGCTTTTGCAAAGGATGATCCTGACGGCAATGGCATTGATGATACGCTGGGCTACAATGTAAATAACCTGGTTGCCATAGGTAAATGGGTGATGCTGGGTATAGCTCCTGAATGCAACACTTACACATGGGTAGAATCAGATGACGGCACATTTGTGCCATGCTGGACTACAGAAGGGTTCAAAGATGTGGTGGCAGCCTACAGAAGAATGTATGAATCCGGCGGCCTGGATCCTGATTTTTATATTAAAACACCAAATGCTGTTATGGAAGATTTCGCCAACGGACGTCTGGGCGCCCTGGAATATAAGTCAGCAGCCGGTTCCCTGGAAGACCTGAAGGCCCTGTGGGACCGTTATAACGACAAGCCCTTTGACGAATGTGTGGACATCCTCCATATATTCCCGGCTCCAGACGGAAATTGCTACAGCAACTCCAGCTTCGTCTCCTGGTCCGAGTCCTTTATCTCCTCCCAGGTGGATGACGAAAAAATGGAGAGGATACTCTGCCTGTATGAATATCTTCTCTCTGACGAAGGGATCCGCCTGACAAAATACGGTCTGGAGGGAGAAGACTATGAGCTGGACAAAGACGGCAGCTATTCCTGCCTGCTGGACACTGACAGCCAGAGTACCATACGGGTACTTCAGGAAAAGTACCCTTCTATCTACCTGTTCGCCAATCTGGCTTCACTGAACGGCGGCTGGAGTGATTTCGAAGAAACCGAGGCCAATTATCTGCGTTATGGCAGGCACTGTGTCACTCTGGCCAAAAAGGATGTCACCTGGAACCAGGAAAACACCATACAGTTGGAACGCCCCTATCAATTCTTACTGTTTCCCAAAGAGACCTCCGATATCTTCAGCACTACAAATGCATTTAACAGTTTTGTAAAGTGCATTATCGGAGAGGAGGACGCGGTCCTCATGTGGGAGAAGGTGCTGGACGGCTACAAAAAACAGGGGCTGGACGAATACATACAGAGGCAGAATGAACGCTATTTTGAAAGTATAGAGGCAGAGTCTCCTGCCGCCACCCGGCGCTCCACTTCTGCCTGCATTTCCTCCAGGTAAACTTCCGGCTCACATCTGGTGTATTCTTCCATATATTCATTCCATGCAGTGTCAAAATCCTCCGCCATCACCACCCGGGGGAGATATTCCTGCTTCACTTCTGTCATGGCCGCCCACACTTCTCCCGCCCTGCTGGAGGATGTCAGCTGGGCAGAGTAGGAATACATCGGAAACCAGGGGCCCGGCTTTTCATTGGAGCCCAGCATTTCTACATAATTCCTGCACCCATATGCATCAAAGCAGTCTTTCACATCCTGAGGCAGCCCCTTGAAGAATTCACCCGGCTGTACCTCAGGTGAATAAGCATTGATCCCGTCAGGATTCAGACCCTCGTATCTGGGAAAATAAGAATAGCTGCAAAAATGAGATGCACTATATTCGCTGTCAGTAGACCTGGCGCTCTGCTCCTCTGTAAGATAAAAGATCCCCTCTGCATCCACCTCATAGTCCACCCCTTCTATTCCCCATAACCGAAGTGTTTGAACCTCAGGGCTTAAAAGATCATTCACAAAGGAAAGGGCTCCTGCCAGATCTTCACAGCTGACAGTCACTGCCAGCCCCTCTGCCACATTATACATATCCCCACCGATGGTATGCCATTGATTCTTTATCCCTTTATCAATTGTAATTGGAAGAGGCACATAATTGCACCCCTCCTTCCACAATTCCTGACGTTCCAGAACCGCATTTATATCATATGCAAATCTCCACCACTGATCAACCATGCCAAGTACCTGGCCGCTGGATAATTTATTGAGATACTCCTGGTAAGTCTGTGTAAAAAATTCAGGGTCAAGATAGCCTTTCTGAAATTCCTCATTCAGCTTCCTGAAATACCGTTGCGCTGTCTGTGTCGTACTATAGTCCCTGACTTTCTGTGTATCAGGTTCTACGATCACGCTTCCATCGTTTGGATAACCTTCCAGAAACTGCGGCGGATTTTCCAGGCAAAAATACCGCTCCCCATCGCAGAGGACTGTGAAAGCGATATTCTCCAGTCCATTTTCCATCGTGGGGTTTTCTTTCGCATAGGCCTCCAGCAGTGCAAAATATTCATCCAGTGTCTCAATCTTCGGATACCCTGCCCACTTCAATACACGTGTCTGTATCCAGAATGCCTCGTCGTTGTGTATCACACCCTCTGTTCTCCCATTCGCGATGCCAAACTGCGGTATCCAATAGATATGGCCATCCTCCTGGCGGAAGCGTTCCCACTTCTCTTCACTCAGGAAGTTCTTAATATTGGGATAATCATCCCAATACTCATCCAGCGGAACCAGCACACCGGCTTCATAAAGCTGGGCGTCCGCACCGATAAAATCAGGATACTCCCCGCCCGCTATCAGTGAACTGACGGCCTTTTCCGGAGTCTGTCCTGCCAGCCATATTTCTTTGCACTCTGCACCGGTTATTTCCGCAATCTTCTTTTTAATCTCATTGTTCTCGTCAATTTCATCTCCCGGCACATTAAAAAAAGCCGTAAACTCTTTTATCTCTTTTTCACTTCTGCATCCGGGCAGAATCCATATACATGCCGCCAAAATAAAATAAATTACAGCTCTGCCTGTTTTTCTATTCCTAAATGGCATTTCCGCCTTCCATCTGCTCCGTGATCCTTTCATATCCCCAAACCTCGCATTCTGCTTTCCGTCACTTAGTTTTTTTGTTCTCTGGACTGCTTTCTGAATTTGGCTGGGGTACATCCTTTCACCGATATAAAGCGGTTAATAAAATAGTCCAGGTCATGATAACCCACCTCTTCCGCAATCTCATATATTTTTTTATCAGTCCTCAGCAGCAGAGCAGCCGCCTGTTCTATCCTGTAATTGTTCAGGTAGTCTTTAAAGGACTGACCATACTGTTTCCTGAACAGCTGGCCTAAATATGCACTGTTGACATAATACTTTTTGCTGAGTTCCTTTAATGTCATATTCTCCATATAATGCTCTTTTATCTCTTTTTCTATATCCCCCAGAACTCCTCTTGATACATTCTTCCTGAGCTGGACAAGGTATTCCGCATACTCATATGCAAACCTCCTCAGATGACGTTCGCTTCCCCTCATGGTTCCCCTGTCAAAGGCATTTGTGCTGATATAGTGCATAATCTCTTCCTGATTTACATGATCATCCTGCTCTGCCGCCAGGTGGATCAGCTGAAACAGCAGATAACTTATATTCAGGTCAATTAACTGGGCGTCCATGCCCAGGCGGTTCATCACTTCGTAAAGCTGGCGCACTGACTGATTAATATCTGCCTGATTATTCTGCTCCACAGCTGTGACAAGGGCATCCAGATTCTGTTTGCACAAGATGGTGCCGTCATGGTTTTTTCGTATCTCAGCTTCATAATACGTGATATTGCGTATACTGCTAAAAGCCTGGAAAGATTTCACTATGGCCGCTGTCCTGTAGGATTCTGACAGTTCATCCATATCTTTCGCCAGACTCCCCACAAACATCAGCACAGGTGCCTCCGTCTCCCGCGTCAGTGTATCCGAAAATGCATCCAGGAACTGCTGCTCTGTAAGCCCGCGTTCCTCCGCCATGTAGCTGCAGTACAAAAAGCCGATGTCATAGCCATATTCATGGTTTGCCACATCAAAAATACAGTGCAGACTGTCTTCTTTTCCCAGATACTCCATGCATTTTTGATAAAGCTGCCGCTGCATGGCGCGCTTTTTTTCTTCTTCCATCTCCTCCGGAAGGCTCAAAGCGTCAATTTCAATATCAATGTACCTCATCTTTTCTGACAGGCGCATATGCGCCTTCACATAGTCTATGTTAATCTGGTCATACTTTCCTGACAGCAAAGATATCACATTCCTGGACAGATATGCTTTTTCCATCTGGCGGCTTTCTTTTAACGCACGTTCCTTTGTCTGGTACATTCCTGACACTTTTCTGAGTATCCTTGTAAGTTCTTCCTGCTGCACAGGCTTAAGGATATAATCCATACATTCAAACCGGATAGCCTGCTGTGCATAATTAAAATCACTATAGCCGCTCAATATTACAAAATATGCATCTGATATCCTGTCTTTTTTAATTATTTCCAGGAGTTCTATACCGCTCATAACCGGCATTTTAATATCAGCTATAATAAGCTCCACCTGGTTGACCTTTAAAAATTCCAGAGCCTCCTCCCCATTTGCAGCCATTCCCACAACCTCATAACCTTCTGCTTCCCAGTCTATCAGTACAGAAAGACCCTGAACAATAAATGGCTCATCATCCACTAATAATACACGCAGCATGTCATCCCCCTCTTTTCCATTCACTCACCGCTGCTCTGTTGTCTGTTTCTCATTAACGGGCATCTGGATCGTTATACTTGTCCCGGCACCCGCCTCGCTCTCCAGGGCAAATATTACCGCATCCCCGGTCACCATCCTAAGCCGGAGGCAGGCATTCATAATCCCTACCTGCCCTTTCTTTTTCAGGGATGCTATTCCGCAGTGTGACATATTGTACTGCAGTTCGCGAAGCAGAGCATCATCTATCCCGTTTCCGGTATCCTCTACTTCCAGGCAGAGTTTTTCCTTCTCCATATAAACACGTACAAATACCCAGCCAGGTGTTGATTTGTTTTCAATCCCATGTACACAGGCATTTTCTACAAATGTGACTACGCTGAGCTTCGGAATATAGTAGCCGCTGCAGCCGTCTTCCATCTCGATTTTATAGGACAGCCGCTCTCCAAATCTGTATTTCTGCAGCTCCAGATATGCCTGTGCAAAATTCAGTTCTTCTTTTATTGTGACCAGGTCCGTCCCCCAGTCCACATATTGGCGCTCCATCACGGCCAGCATCTCTACCATATGCGCTGTTTCCATTTCTTTTTTCAGGATACTGTGCATCCTGATACTCTCCAGGGCATTGAACAGAAAATGAGGGTTGATCTGGCTGTGCAGCGCGAGAAGTTCCGCATTCTGTCTGGCAATATCCATCTCCTGTTCCTTCAGCCTGTCCTTATATACGGTCTGTATCAGCTCATTGATCCGCCCCGCCATCTTATTATAGTTGCGCATGAGCATTCCAAGTTCATCGCTGCCTCTGGCTCTTTGTATTTCCTGAAGGTTGTCCCCTTCTATCTTGTCGAATACACTGCTCAGTTCCTGCAGTCTCTCTGTAAAGGAACGATTGAGCAGTTTCATAAACATCCAGGGCAGAAAGGCATTTATGCAGATCAAAAAAAGTATCAGGGGCAGATTGCTCCATATCAGTTTCCATGCGCTCTGACTCTTCCGAAGTACATAGATATCCATTCCCTGTCCATAAGAAACCATTCCCTCTTCATATCCTATATCCGCCTGCATATCAAAGATCTCAAAGTCCTTGCCCACACTGGAATTTCCATCGTTAGAAAATAAAATTTTCCTATTGCTGCAGATATATACCGGTGCATCATAATTCATCTGCATGAGGTCGCGCACAATACCACTGTAATCCAGATCCAGTTTTATTATTTTCTCGCAGCCCTCTCTTTTATAAAAGTTCATCCTCCTGATCAGGGATATTTTTCTTTTGGCCTCAACCGCCGGGGTATTGCTCTCATCGTAATATGTATACAGCACGATATCCTGTCCGGACTCATCCAGGTACTGGTACCACTCAGTATCTTTTACTCCCTCCAGCCGTGCAAATTCCCCGCCGTTTATAATCGTATCATTATCTGCATACATGGTCACTGTGGAACTGCTGGACCCCATACTGCTCTCAAACAGGGAATCTTTCATAAATGATCTGTAATGATTATAATAATCCAGTGCAGACTCATATGTACCATCCAGAAAATTATTTATGTATTTATTCATATAGATATCTTTTACCGTCATCGCGGCCGTATCTATGCTCCCCGCAATGCTGTACCGGACAGCATTAGCAATATTTTCCAATTCATGTTTCCTGGAGGCACTGTCAGACCTGAGGACAATAGCCAGTATCACGCTGTCTGTAATGACCAGCGGGATCAGCACACAGCAGATATACAGCATATGCAGCTTCTTCTGTACTTTGTAATTATTGATCCTGTCTGAAAGCTGCTCTGCCAGTCCCCTGCCGACGGATTTTAAATATTCAAAGCAAAGCCCTGTTCTATTCCTTCTCCCCATGTCTCTCCCTCCGGCCTCACTGCTGCTCAGATAACTCATCGATTTCTGCGTTCTTACATCATGTTCAACAGGCCTGTGCAGCAAATGCACAGGCCTGCTGGATCATTATATACAGCATATCATATCATAACTTAACCTTACCAGGGAATCCCCGTTTTATTTATTTAGAGAAATAATGTGGTATCCTCTGTCACTGCAGACCTCTGTCTCTCTTAATTCAAAGTACACAACTGCATCCTGTTTTAAATGAAGGGCAGCAGTTACATACCCTTCCTCTTCCGCCAGCCTTTTTGTCAGCAGCCACGGAGCTGCGCCCTCTCTCAATAAAGCAAGCTGCTCTTTTGAAGGATTGGAAGGTTCCCCCATATCATGCCATAGCTTTACCGGGTTCCCATGCTCTTCATCCACTAATTTCTGCAAAAAGCAGAAGTTTGCTCCTGGCTTACAGGGCAAAGCTAATTCGATATCCAGCGGCTCCTGCTTGCCAAACGACAAATTCCAGGCCACACCGCAATAACTTCCGTCCTCTTTTTGCACAACCACAGCTTCATCAGACAGATGGACACGACGCCCCTGAAGATTCTTAAAAAATGCAAAGACCCAAAAAGAAGGTTTGGGAACTGCTCCGTTTGCCACAAGGCCAAAACCGCCATGGAATTGTGAAAACGGCACTCCGTTTTCTTCAAAAACATCTCCGAATGTCCAATAAGAATATCCGTCACAGACTTCTCCCATCCTGGACAAAAGCCACGCCACATAAGAAGCATTCTGGACAGAATCATGTACCGGGCTGTCCGGAGAATAAGAAGTATTAAACTCAGTAATATACATGGGAAGATTCTGGTATTGTCTGAAGCTGTCAATAATTGTCCTGGAAACCTTTAATTCTTCCATGGCCTCCTGTGGATCACGCAGTTTTCCGTAGCTGTAACGGCCTTCTTTTACAGGTTCACTCCACATATAGTGGTGACGGGTGAAGAAGTCCGGCATCAGGTTATTCCGGCTGCAATAATCCAGAAATTGCCTGAGCCAATTTACATCATCCACACCGCAGATAGAGGGGCCACCTACCTGAAACTGTTCATCCACCTCTTTCACAGCCCTGAAAGTATGTCTGAACAGGCTGAAATACTCCTCCATATCCGCATCTTTCCAAAAAATGGAGAGATTTGGTTCATTCCATACTTCGATGGGCCAGCTCACTGCCTCATCCCTGCCATAGCGTTCTATTAAATGGTTCAGCACAGCCTGTACCATGTCTGTCCAGGCCTTATAGGATTTAGGCGGGGTCACATTACCTCTCCAATAAAAGACTGTCTGCTCTCCGCCTGCCATTTTCTGCGGCATAAAACCTAATTCAAGAAATGGTTTGATCTTCATCTCCTGATAGGAGTCCATTACCCTATCCAGATATGTAAAGTTATATTCGGGTATGATTTTTCCATTCTCATCCTCATATTCCTGATAGATACCCATATCATCAGAGAAAATTCCATGACCTCTTATATATTTAAAGCCTATATGCTCCTGTACCAGCTTTAGCTGTTCTTGGTATTCCTTTTGAAGAGCAAGTCCCATGCGTCCTGTTCCCACACAATACCCTGCCCTGTTTTTAAATTGGCATGCCGCCGTTTCATCAATCTTATATTCTTTTTTCATTATTCTTTTACCCCTCCGATGGTCAGACCTGCCACAAAATATCTCTGCAGAAATGGATACAGACAGACGATGGGAAGCATTGTGATGATCGTGGCTGCCGCACGCACTGATGTGGGAGTGACTGCATTGGCAACATTTTTCATTGTCTCAGCGCTGGCGCTTTGATTTGTAACTGATGAAAGCAGTTTCATCAATTCATACTGCAGAGTCGTATACTGAGAACTCATCCTGTTGTACAGCATCGCATCAAACCAGGAATTCCACTGGCCCACAGCGATAAATAAGGCAACTGTAGCATACACCGGTTTACACAGCGGCGATATGATCCTGGCGAAAATAGTCATATATCCTGCCCCGTCCAGCTGAGCTGATTCTTCCAGGCTGTCAGGAATTCCCTGCATATAAGTCCTCATCACCAGCATATTGAACGCACTGACCATTCCGGGTATGACATATACCCAAAAGCTGTTCGTCAAATGCAGATTTTTGTACAGAAGGAAGACAGGTATCATCCCTCCATTCACATACATGGTAATAACCCAGAACAGGGACAGCTGGTTTTTAAACAAAAATCTTTTCCGGCTCACAATAAATGCCAGCAGGGCATTAGCCGCCAGCGCCAGTACCGTGCCTAAGACTGTTCTTGCGACAGATATATAGGCTCCTGTCAGAAGGTTATCCTTTTGCAATACAGTAATATAATTCTGCAATGACCACTTTCTGGGCCAGATATAAATGCCTCCCCTGAGTGCGTCCACACCGTCATTAAACGAGATTGCGAGCGTATTCAGTACCGGATACAAAGTGACTGTCACAAATAAAATCATGAAAATAACATTGCAGACAGTAAAAATCTTGCTTCCCACACTTGTTTTATATTTGGGCGGCTTTATATTGATATCATCTTTACTTGATTTTTTCATTTTCATCCTCCTTAGAACAGGCTCTCTTCACCACTGCGTTTTGCAATCTGATTTGCTATCACGATCAGAATGATACTTACAAAACTCTTGAATATGCCTGCCGCAGTACCGATTGCAAAATCGTTCTGGCTGATGCCCCATTTCAGGACATAGATATCTATCGTCTGGGACACGCTCTGTACAAGCCCATTGCCCAGCAGATACTGCACTTCAAATCCGGCATTCAGGACATTGCCTACATTCATCAGCAGCAGGATCATAATAGTCGGCTTAATCCCCGGCAAAATGATATTCCTGATTTTAGCCCAGCGCCCTGCGCCATCGATAGATGCCGCCTCATACAGACAAGGATCTATAGAGGTGATCGCTGAAAGATATATAATCGCGTTCCAGCCAGTCTCTTTCCAGACATTTGCAGCTGCTACGATCCACCAGAAGTACTTCGGATGAGCAAAAAAATTCAGCGGCTGGCTCAGGATACCTGCCTTTAGCAGCAGTTCATTGACGATACCAGTCCCGGACAAAATATCATGCAGGATACCGGTAACAACGATCCAGGAAAGGAAATGAGGCAGATAAGATATGGTCTGTACAGTCTTCTTCCCTCCCTTTGAGACTATTTCATTTAACAGAATGGCGAAGCCTATGGCAGCCACGAACGTAAATACCAGGTTCATAACGCCCATTGCAAGCGTATTTCTGATTACTCTTAAAAAAGTAGTATCGGAAAACAGCTGCCGGAATTTGTCCAGGCCTATAAACTCGGAGTGAAGAAGCCCGTTCTTAGGCGTATAGTTCTGAAATCCCATTACCCATCCGGCTAACGGCAGATAGCAGAATATAATTCCGTATATTACAAATAACGCCGCCCAGATCATTAATACCTTCTGCCTTTTAAATTCTTTCCAGTCAAATTTTTTAACAGGTGATTTCACCTTCTCTGCTTTTGAAGCCATATGCTCTCCTTTCCTCTTCCCGCCGCTTTTTCACAGCTCACCGCATCTGACAAATATCTGCATAGTACAGGCAGCCAGAAATGCCACTGCACTCCGGCTGCCCGCATAAATCCTGCTATTGATATTTTGCTGCGTTTTCAATCCGGCGGTCTAATTCTTCCTGCATCTCGCTCAGGAAGTCTTCAGGCTGACACCCTGCATAAACATCAAGATATTCACTCCATCCCTGTTCAAAGTCTTCAGCCATTACCACTTTAGGAAGATATTCATGTTTGATCTCACCCATCTTGGTCCAGGCAGTACCGCCAGCTGTCGCTGTAGTCATCGTATTTGAATAGGAATACATTGGGAACCACGGGCCAGGCACCGGAGCAATTCCGCCCATCATGTCAACATATGTCTCACATCCATACGCTTTCAGACATTCCTGGGTATCAGAAGGAAGACTCTTTATAAATTCGCTTGGCTGTTCTTTCGGATCAGAGGTATTTATCTTGTCTGCCAGCAGTCCTGTATAATTAGGCAGGTAAGAGTATGCACACCCGTGTGATGCTTTATAAGCGCTGTTTGTAGACTTTGCCCACTCTTCATCTGTCCTGTAGAAAATACCGTCATCTCCAACTTCATAATCCACACCTTCTATTCCCCAGCTTCTTAATATCCTCACCTCAGGCTCCAGTATATCATTCAGGAACTGCAGTGCACCTTCCACGTCCTCACAGCTCACTGTAATCCCAACTCCATTTGCCACATTAATAGCCGGTTCTGACATATACTGCGGTGTTAAATCTTCGCTGATCGTTAATGCCAGCGGGACATAACTGCATCCCTGGCTTTCCAGTCCCTGCTGCTTAAGTGTATCCATCGCATTCTGGAACTGCCATGCCTGGTCTACCATTCCCAAAACTCTTCCGCTTGAAAGTTTAGCTATGTATTCATCATAGGACTGGGTAAATGATTCCGGATCCACAATACCTTTCTGGAATTCTTCATTCAGTTTCTGGAAGTATGCCTTTGCCGTTGGAGTAGTATTATAATCTACAATCTTTTTGTCCTCCACATTTACAATGACAGATCCGTCATTTGGATATCCATCCAAAAACTGCGGCGGATTCTCCAGGCAGAAATATCTCCAGTCATCACAGAGGATTGTATATGGTATATTGGATGTGCCGTCCTCCATCACAGGATTTGCTTCATTGTACCTTTCAATCAGATCGAAGTATTGGTCAAGCGTTTTGATTTCAGGATAATTATCCCACTTCAATACCCTTGTCTGGATCCAAAACGCCTCTGCCGGAGTAGCCGTCATATCTTCTTCATACGGATTTCCGAACTGAGGGATCCAGTAGATATGGCCGTCGTCCTGGCGTACCTTATCCCACTCTTCCTCTGACCAGAAATTTTTCAGGTTCGGATAATTATCCAGGTAATCATCCAACGCCACTAATGCACCTGCCGCATACAGCTGTGCTGTTCCATCGCTGCCATCTATAAAATCCGGGTACTCGCCGCCTGCAATCAGTGTTCCTACTGCTTCCTCCGCAGTCTGCCCTGTCAGCCAGGTCTCTTTCACCTTGGCGCCTGTAATTTCTGCTATCTTCTGCTGTATTTCATTATCATCATTCAGTTCATCTCCGGGGACTGCGAAAAATGCTGTAAATTCCTTAACATCCTCCCCTGCGCTGCTTGTCTTAACAGCATCCAGTTCCTCTGCCCCTGCTGTTGCTTCCTCTTCCGCTTTTGCTTCATCGTTTGTCTGCTCTGCTGCATCTGATGATTCTTTTGCAGATGATGCTCCAATCTCTGCTGACTTTCCGCAGCCTGACATCATGGATGCTGTCATCGCAGCTGCGAGCAGCACTGCTGCCACCTTTCTGAATTTCATTCTTTTTCCTCCTTGATTTTCTCCGGAAAACGGCCGCCCCTGCCTTCTCATAAGTCTCTCATTTTCTCCTGCCAGCCATCTCCTGATTCATTTATTTATGCTTTTATTTTACTGTATTGGGCTGAATTAACAACCGGACAAAGCATATATAAAATCAGGGGAAATTATACATGTGGGACAGCGTTCTACTCTCTGCCGGCTCCATACACAAAACGGCTGAAATATGCCTTTCCTCCCAATGTCATGGTACCATAGCAGAAAAGACCCACCCTGGAGCCAGTAAAATGATCCATCTTAAAATACAATTTATGTGCTGGCCCAATTGGTATAAACTGTCCGTTCTTCTGATAATAAAACACAGCCTCATCCTTCATATGGCCAAAGTCCGCCGTCACCTTTATCCTCACTGTATCTCCCTCTATCTGCACTGCCTCCCACTCCATCCCTGATGAAAGATCAGGTTCCATGGCCTCTAAAGATGCATTCTCCGCTTCTCTGGACTGCATCACGATCCACAGCCTGCCTTTTCTGCGGGTGAGGGCTGCCATAGCATAACAGCCCTGTAAAACACAAAGTCCCGCATAATCGCCCTCTGACAAATTTCCTGCATCTATCGTTACCTCTGCACTGCAGGCAGGAAAACACATCCTCTGTGTAAGGGTATTTGGCGCCTGGGTAAGGTTTTTACAGATTTTTGATACTGTTATTTCGAACGTTCCGCTCTGTCCGTCCAACTTATATGCACTCTCCGCAGGTTCATGGTTAAACTGCCATTTCGCATCCGGCCGGATTTTTCCGTCCGCACCAGGACTATAATAAAAATCATCACTTCCTGTCAGAGGCTTATATGCATATCCGGGTCTTGTACTGGTAACTGATACCTTTCCCGGGACTTTCCCCTCCGTTCCAAAAACGGGGAAGTCATTTTTCCAGGTTACGGGCATCAGCACAGGTATCCTGCCAACCGCGCCGTGATCCTGAAAAAGCACGGCATACCAGTCTCCCCACGGCGTATCCACAATCCCTCCCTGGGCAACTCCCTGGCCGCAGTAGCCCCTGTCGTCTTCCAGAACATCTTTGCCTGTAAATTTCCCTTCTAACGATTCTGCTGAAAAACACGCCTCTGTCCTAAACCACCGGTCCCGCCTGGAGTGGATCAGAAAAACATAATACCTTCCATTGATCTTATAGATATGTGATCCCTCATACCCCAGCCCCGGATGGCCTTCATCGCTTATAATAATCCGGTTCAGGCCGCCGGGCTTTGGAGCGGACAGATCCTCTTTCAGCTGTGTTATCCAAATGTCTTTATTTCCGTATACAATATAAACGTTTCCGTCATCATCGAACAGCAGCGAACTGTCATGGTAAAATCCTTCAATAAAATGTTTTTCCCATGGCCCCTCTATATTTTCTGCTGTAAATAAATATGTTTTATGGGTATCATTTGCCACAAAGCATATATAAAATTTTCCCTCATGGAAACGTATGCAGGCTGCCCACATCCCTTTTCCATAGATCGATTCATCATCTGAAAGGCGCTGCCCGGGCGTGCCATCCAGAGTCTCATATACATAACAAACATGTTCCCAGTTCACCAGATCATATGACCGCAGTATCTCGCATCCCGGCATAAAATGCATTGTTGTAGAAACCATGAAATAAGTGTCCCCCACCCGTATGACATCCGGGTCAGGATAATCCAGTTTAATAATCGGATTGATATCTGTATTCATTTATAAAATCCTCCTGAACGTTTCAATCTGAAAGGCATAGCCCTCTTTTTGTATTTCCTGCTTCAATAGTTTAATAGATCCTATAATTTCCGCTAAGCGCCAAAAACGCAAAAAAATACAGGCAGTTATCATAGTATCTTCTGTCTCCGGTGCGCAGAGGTGTATTCCAAAACGCCTGCACGCAGGAAACGGCATTTTTCCCACCGGCGGCCAGACTGGCCTGAGCATTTACAGAAATGACTGCAGTCGGGTGCAGCGCCTTCTCTTTAAGCACTGTGCCGTCAGTGAGATAAACCCCATCTCTGTCCTTCTCATCCAGGGTTTCACAAAAGAATTTCTGGACGTTTTCCGCCTCCTGTTTTTCCCATTCATCTGCTGCAAACCACTGATAATCAAGGGCAATATTTGCTACCGTGCGGTATGCATCACTATAATACCAGTCGTGGCGGCCTCCCCACATCTTTCCATCAGACTCGTATGGTGTGCCGTCAAATTCCGCATATTCTGCACATAACCCTGTAACAGGATGACACGCACTCTTCAGATATGCACGGCTTGCCGCTGCCGCCTTTTTAAAAAATAATCTGTCATTTTCCTCAGCCCACAGTCCAAACAGTTCATAGAAATGAGGCAAGTGGTAGGAGGGGTCAGAAAAATCCACATCAGTCACAAAACGGATCAGATAATTTTGTGTATCCCACATGGCACGTCCTTCCTCGCCATTTTCACCCTTATGTATACAAGCATGTAGAATTTCTTGTGCTTCCCTGCTGTAGTGATAAATTCCTTTCCGGTTTCCCCATCTGTGTGATGCAAAGAATAATGCCATGGCAAAAAATTCTTCTCCATCCGGTGCTGCCCCATGGGCATTCTTACTTCCATCTGTCCGGCATGACCATGCAAAATATCCTGCATTTTCCCCATCTTCCATATACATATAAGTCTTAGCCCAATTCCACAGACGGTCAAATTCTTCTCTCTTATCCATCTGGACACACATCATCATGCCATATGACATTCCTTCTGTCCTCACATCATGATTCCCTGTATCTTCAATATATCCCATGTCACTTCCCACCGGATGGTAAATACGTTCTTCCTCATTCCCATAAAACAGGGTATGAAAAATTTCTTCTTTTCGTTTTTCAACCTCTTGTTCGTCATACCCCATTTCTGCAAAAATATTACGGTATACACCTGTTGCAAATGCTCCTTTTCTCATACATTTCCTCCAAATATTTTTTTAACTGTCCAGGGGCCATACAGCAGACTGGAAAGTAAATGTACAGTCAGATTGAACAGTTAATCTTTTCTCTCAATGTAACATTTATATACGTGCTGGCATCCCCACAAACCATACTTTTTGTCCCTGCAAACTATAGAAGTTAGTCAAAACAGGCAGGAAATACCTCTTTAGGGATATTTCCTGCCTGTTATTTTCCGTGATGATTTTTAAAAATGCCCGCCTTCAATGCGAACTGTATATGCATGCTTACATGGCCTGTCCTCCGGCAGATCTACAACCAGAGCCTCATCTTCCTGCTTCCATACGACAGGGCTGCTGCTGCCCACTAGTGAAAGCCTGGAATTCTCATCCAGAACAAGCTTCCCCGGCCCTTTTCTTCCCAGGGTACGGATCCGCAGTGTATTATCCTCCGGCCAGCCCATGGCAATCCCATAGACTGTTCCGTCTTTCTGAGTGAAACGGAAGTCCAGGCTTGTGAGGATATCGCTGTGCACATCTGCTGCATCCCCTTTATCCAGCTGCTCCCGGATCTTTTCCACATCGTAATTGGCATCCTGCACGTCGGTCGGCCCTTCGGCTGCTACTCTGAAAGGACGTGTCTCATAGATAGCTTCCCCGTTCACTGACAGCCAGTCCCCAATCTCATATAAAACCTTTACTGCTTCGGGATGGAATGAACCGTCCGCATACGGCCCTGCATTCAGGAGCAGGCATCCGTTTTTAGATACAATATCGCAGAGCTGGTGTATGATCCTGGCGGCAGATTTATACTTTGGTTCCTGTACCATGCACCAGGTGATATTATCTTCCAGACGGTCATCTGACTGCCAGGGATAAGGCTTTGCCTGTGAAAAACGCCCGCACTCTATGTCATATACACCGATGCCCTTCGGAAAGTCTTCCTGTTTGTAGGTGATGATCCCGTCTGTATGTCCTGCCTTGTTATAATAATAATCTGCTATTGAAAAACGGCTTTCCTCGTCAATGATACATGTACGGCTGTCAAAATATATGGCATCCGGCTGGTATTTATCAATGACCTCAAATACCTTTTCCCTCCACATTTTACAGAACTTTTCGTCAGGATACCTGTACGGAATATAGCGGTTTGTCTCAAGCGGCAGAGCCGGTCCATAATATTTTTCATTTGCCGGATCATATACATCTGCCTCATTGTCAGTAGACATGAACCAGCCCCAAAGCCACTGGTGGTGGAAGGTGGACAAAAACTTGATCCCGCGTTTCCTGAAGGCTTCTGCGCATTCTCCCGTGATATCCCTGTGGGGTCCGTAATTTACACTGTTCACAGGATTGACCTGGCTGTCCCACATGGAGAAATTATCACAATGTTCTGTCACCGGCCCTGCATAGCGCGCCCCGGAGCGCACAACAAGATCCGCCCAGGCGTCAGCGTCAAACTTGCTTCCGTCCATCATGTCATAGAAATCTTTATACCCGAAATCATGGAGGCTGCCATACGTTTTCTCATGGTGGATATTCTGCTCCAGTCCCTGTGTATACATATTTCTGGAATACCATTCATTCTGATAAGCCGGGACGCTGTACGGGCCCCAGTGGAAAAAGAGGCCGAACTTGGCATCACGGAACCATTTGGGCGCTTCATGCACAACCCTGCCCCACTCCGGTGCTGTAGTTTTGTTTTCTGATGTCTTCATGAGAAGTCTCCTTATATACTAATTATTTTATGTTCACTCTGACTTTACTTTTCAGTTCTTGGCAGTATACCCATGATTTCTCTGGCTTCCCGGGGTGTGGCCGCTTCCAGGCCCATGGCCCGGATGAGCCGTACAAGCCTCTCTACCAGCTGGTAATTCTGCTTTGCCGTCTCTTCCGGCCCCAGAAAGGCGCTGTCTTCAAATCCTATTCTTACAACACTCGCCCCCATGGCGATAGCCGCTGCCAGAAAGTCCCAGTTGTCTCTGCCAAAATGTGTCACACCCCACTTCGCTCCCGGTGGGACTGCCCCACGAAATGCGCACAGGCAGTCTATATCCGGCTGCATTCCACCCTTATGGCCAAATACCAGATTATACAGTACCGGCTCCCGGTAAGGCGCCTGTCCTTTTGTGTATTCAATATTGTATATCATTCCAATATCAAATACCTCTATTTCCGGTATGATGCCGCGTTCATACACGGCCCTGGCACAATAGCGGATGTCTTCAAATGAATTGATGTACACTGCCTCTCCCAGGTTTGTTGTCCCTCCGTTCAGAGAAGCGCTTTCAACCCTCCAGTAATCCAGAGGACGGCATCTCTCTTCAATGTTCATATCAGAAACGCCTCCTGTAGATGCCTGGATGATCATATCTGTATTCTCAGCTATATATTCAAACTGTTCTGTCAGAAAGCCCGTATCAGGTGTCAGGCTGCCATCCGGTTTCCTGCAGTGCAGATGGCACATAGCTGCTCCTGCCTGCCACGACTTTCTCACATCTTCTCCCAATTTTTCCACATCTGTGGGTGTTCCTGCTGCTACAGGAGCCAGTGAAATTATTACCTTTCTGCACTCCCGGCTCATTTTCTCATCATTGCTTTTCATTTTCATCCTCTCTTTCCGTTGCCTGTCGTACTTTGACGGTTTATTGTTGCTCTTCACTGTCCCGTGAGAGAGTCTCCACCACTTTTTTCAGTGTGTCTTCGCCGCCTACGTTTCCCGGAAAGATCACATAGGGCATTCCCGGAAATTTGCTTTCGCTTCCAGTCATCCAGACAGGTATTCCCGGCTGTATCTGCCCCATGACAACAGCTTTTTTTATTGCCAGCGCCTTTACAGCCACATCACTTGACGTGATCCCGCCTTTTGCGATTATGAACCTGGGCCTGACAGTGAGCTTTTGGATCACACTTGTCACAGCATCTGATATCCTCACAGAGGCCTTCAGCAGTTCTTCCTTAGAATAACCCGCCGGGGCAAACAGTTCCCTGCTTGTATATACGACTGCCGTGTTGCCCTTCTTCATTTCCTCACTTGCTCTGTCTGTAATGCGGTCTGCCTCGGCTGATAGCCCTTCCTCCTGAAAACAAGTATTCACATTGAATTCCAGAAATGACAATGGGCAGTCAGCTTCGCGCAGCCTCTCCAGCTGGACAGTAGTCTTCTTCACATGGGAACCTGCCAGTACGATCCCTCCCGGTACACTGGCTGCATCTGTGATGGTACCACCTGCTGTGACGCTTCCCGGTTTGATTAGCTCTTCCCGCCCCAGAAGAGGTTTATCAGCTATATTCCCCAGAACCTTCGGCACGGCTGCCGCGCTTCTTATCAGGAACCGCTTACCGGCTTTCAATGCCTTCAAAAGAGCTGCGCAGAATATTTCCACATCTTCATAACAGACGGCGTCCACCAGCACAGTGGAGAATCCTCCGGCTTCCAGCAGCTTCTCTGACGGCACTTCAAGATCTGGTCCCCGGAGCATATCCAGGGTAATACGTATACAGTCCTGTGATTTCTTCCTGCCCCGGCTCTTTTCTTCCACATACTCTCCCAGTTCAGAATGACTGTACCCAAAAGTGGCATCCCCGGCAAATTCTGTCTGTGCTGCAGGGATAAGCTTTCCCTTCTCCTGTACGTAATGGACACTGTCTATGGTATACCGCCCGCCTTCTTTAAAAAACGGACAAAGTATCTCCCCATCCGGCATCCGCCCGTCATATTCTTTCAGTGCCTCTCCCAGCACTTCCATCTCCAGAGGATAATGACCTCTGAGGGTCGAGTCCCCCCTTGAGATCACAAGAAAATCCTTCTTTGTCTCCCTGGATGCCCTGACTATACGTTCTCCTATCTCCCGGTGCACCTGCTTTGTTTTTTCTTCTGAAAAGCTTCTGGAATTAGTCAGCAGGAAAAACATATTTCTATCTTCGCAGAAGCCCTCCAGTATGCTCTCATAACTCCAGTCAGTGTATACAGAAACATCATGGACCGTCTGCGTTCCCGTGGGGTCGTCGTCCAGCACAATGATCTTTTTGCTAAAACCCGTGTATTCAGCCTGGAATATCCTTCTGGCGGCCGCCCCGTCAGGCCTTCCTCTGTCTTCCAGCGCTTTGGCATCTATCTGTCTGTATTTTTCCATCTATGCCTCCTGCCTGCAGGAAACAGGCATCCAGACCATCATCTCGCCTCTTCCTCTGTTATCCCACGCAAAATACGGTATCAGCTTAACCCTGACTTTGTCATACCCGTCAAACAGGAAATCCTGATACAGGGCATCCTCGTCATATTCCCTCTGCTTCAGTTTCAGGAATACAGAATTCAGCGAACGTATGCTGCGCCCTTCGATCAGAATATCTTCTGTCTCAAATTCTGCGTCAGATGGTATCACCAGCTCCGCCAATGAACCGGCCTCATGCACATCACATGATTCCAGGCAGTATACCAGCGGCCCTCTCTCAACTGCCACATGGCCATTGTCTTCTTCGATCAGGGCATGGCCGCAGGTGAGCCTTGCAGGCATATCCAGCTCCAGAAGGACACATGCAGGGTCCGGCTTTTCAATCCTGACATCTATGTATGTCCCGGCCTCCTTCCTGGATATCTCCTTTTTTATTTCTCCCAGGGCCAGTTTTCCTCTTCTTACCCATCCTGGAATCCGCAGATGAAGTGTAAATGGATGAAAATCCTGTACATCCTCTATCTCAAAGGCAATCCTGCCCTCCCATGGATAGTCTGTCTTCTGGCTGAGTGTAAAGCGTGTCCCGCTCTTTAGCTGTATATGGGCGGTATTTTCCCCGTAAAGCCCCATCCATACGCCCTCTTCATCCAGGGCATATGCATATTCTGATGACTCAGCTATGGTTCTGGCCAGGTTGGGAGGACAACAGTAGCTTAAGATATAAGATGCTCTCTCCTGTCCCCAGAAAAGCTCATAAGGCAGCTCCTTTGCCCTGCGCAGCATATTTTCATAGAAGAATCTGCGCCCGTCCAGGCTGATGCCCGCCAGATTTACATTCAGCATCATGCGCTCCATCACATCCACGTACTCTGCCTTTCCTTCCATGCAGAACATCCTCCAGGCCCAGAACACTCCTCCCAGAGACGCACATGTTTCATTATAGGCTGTCACATTTGGCAGCTGGTATTCATATCCATAGGCCTGGTGTACGATCTGATGCACGAAGAAATTCCCATAGGGTGATGCCCCGTTGTAGAGAGCGCCGCAGCCGCCTGTTATGTACATTTTCTGAGTCACAAGGCTTTTCCAGACTTTGTGAAGGACTTCCCTGTATTCTCCATCATCCTCCTCCATGCAGAGGTCTGCCAGCCCCGCATAGAGGTAATTCGCCCTCACTGCATGCCCCACGATCTTTTCGTGCTCTTTTACAGGAATCCTGTCCTGGTTATCATCCAGCCCATTCTCCACGCTGTCCCTGAGTCTTATGGCTGTCCGGGCCAGCTCCAGATAACGCTGCTCACCCGTGGTCCTGTACATTTCTATGAGCCCCATGTAATGTGAAGGGCACACCGCTGTCTGGACCTCTTTTGTCCTCTCAGCCTCCTCATACAGATTTTCCAGGTATCCCGCAGCTTTTCCGGCAATCTTCAGGAAGCTGTCCCGTCCTGTCAGCCTCTTATACAGACAGGCAGCTGTAAAGAGATGTCCGAAATTATAAACCTCAAAGTCATTGATATCCCCCAGACGTCCCGCGCCTGTCCCGTTTTTCTCTCCAATGATCTGCTTGGTGGATATATAGCCGTCTTCCAGCTGGGCCCTTCCGATCAGTTCCACATATTTTTCCAGCTGTTCTGTCATTTCCCGGCTGCCCTTCTTGACAGCTGTGTACATGGCAGCTTCCATCCATTTATAAAAATCGCCGTCACCGAATACGGTCCCGTCAAATTCTCCTTCGGACTCCCCTGCAGCTATCCTGAAATTCTCTACCACATGGCTGATGTCAGCGCTTTCAAACATCTTCTGCAGGTGGGGTACCGTCACCTCTGCACATGTGTCAAACCGTTCTTTATAGATCCCGCCTGTCCAGGATATATCTTCACAGGGAAGGGAATACAGTCTGGCATACGGGGATTTTTTTGTATCTGTCAACACGGTTTACATCACTCCCTTCTCTTCAAGAGCCTTTTTAAGTTCCACCGCCCCGAAACGGGGGCTGGAAAGCGTCAATATGCCGCAGGCCTCCTGAATATCTTTTTCCACATAAGCCATGGACCCTTGTGCCAGCACGATCACATCCGCATATGCCTTTACTTCCTCTGCCTTGGCAATAAGAAGTGTCCTAAACTGCTCCTGATCAAGCCCAAAAGCCCCGTCTATCAGCCCTTCCACGATCTCTACATGCCTGTCCATGGATCTGGCCACCCTTTTGATGGTATTCTTTGTGGGCTCCAGTGTAGTGGGAAGAGTCGCCAGCACTGCTATCCTTGTCCCCCTTCTTGCTGCCTCCCTGCACATCTCTTCATCAATGCGCACTATGGGAACACCAATATAAGCTGCAGCCTCCTGCACACAGTCAGCCGCTTCGCCTACTGATGAACATATATTAAGAACAGCGTCAGCCCCCTGTGCCACAGCATCCATAAACATACCGATCAGTCTGGCTGCGGCTGTCTTTGTCACATATCCTGCCTCCCTGACCTCAGCCAGTATAGAAGGGTCCTGAAGGCTTATGATCCCGGCCTCCTCCCCGATATTTTTCTTAACTTCCCTCTCAACAAGTTCTGTCAGTTCCGGTGTCGTACTTGTATATACTAATGCTATCTTCATATTCTTTCCTGCCTTCCTTTCTTTCACTATATTATAAAAAACCTGAGGCTTATACCATGCAGAATTTATCGGAAAATATGTAAAATAATTTCTGATTTATATTCCGGCAGTACTTTGACTTCCATTATCTCACACCCTTCTCTCACCGGAAGGTCATAATATACCTTGTTTCCATACGGATTTGGGAGTGTTTTATTACTGGGATATATGCGGAGGGTCATCACTTCAGGATAGCCAAAACGTTTCAAGGATATATGCCATTTTTCTCCTGTAGTAAACCAGTCATCCACCAATCTGCCATCTATGTAAACCTCTGCCCTGTCCCCCAGATAGTCAGCTTCCAGATACAGCTGCCAGGGGGATATGTTCTGATCTTTATCAATTTTTACCAGGTAATCCACATATTCCAAACTGCTGCCTGCCTCTTTGTCCTGTTCCAGCCTCTCTATTTTAACAGGGATCTCTATTTTATTGTTCTTTACCTGTATCTGTTCAGGCTCCCCGCATTCTCCGTAAACCGTGATCATCTCCTGCTCTGCTTTAGTTATCAGGTATAAATGCCCGTTCTCAGAGACTATACAGCTGTCTGCCCTCTCTGTTATATATAACTTATCCCCAAACATGAATGCCCGTTCTGCCTGTCCGCTGGTGAGAACTACATGGCCTGCCCTCCCGGTTTCCGGTAAAAACCAGGTCTTCTCCAGGTCAGTATAGAAAAACAGCCTGTCTTTTATTCTGCATAAAAGGAATGCATTCGTTTCATAAGGCAGAAGGGATACTGCCTCTCTTTCTGCCGGACTGTCCTCACTGTCATTTTTCGGAAGGAGGAATGGTATAATCCCGCAGTCGTGGTCCTTTACTGTAATATGATGCAGTATTATTTCCTTTCCATCCAGGATCAGCCGGATATTGCAGTCCTCATGATCATCCATATGCCTTTTTCTCTGATGGTTATTAATAAAAAGGAAACCGGCTCCCGCCTTATGGTTTACTCTCGCACAGACCCGCAGTGTATGGCAGTCCTCCGCCGCCTCCGGCTGCTCTTCCGGAAAATAAGCGTCAGCCCCGGCCAGAATTTCTCCAAAAGAGTCCAGCAGAAGATGCATTTTTTTCAGTCTTCCGTAGCTTTTATTTATCTCCCCTGATTCCCGGATACAGGTCTGGCAGTCATAACTCTTTACGGGCAGGTCATTGCTGTATCCTGTAGCTCTGGATTCCTGCAGGGTACTGTATTTTCCGTCCGGATTAATTCCTCCGTGATACATGTAGTATCCCAGCATATTTGCACCGCTCCCCAGCACGCACAAAGCCTGGGCCTCAATATCTTCCGGCCAGGGATATGTCCTCCTGTGGCTGGTTACCTGCAGTCCGGCTCCCAGCTCTGCTGTCAGATAAGGACATTTTTTCAGATCAAAGGTAGATTTGCTCTCCTCATTCTTCTTCCAGTCTGAACCGATGTTCTCATCTTTTTTATAGGAAGTAAAAAGAAAATTAGCATTTGCAGGCATCTCCTCCACATGCCCGGCCCACGGCGCATCTGCATAACAGCCTAATACAGGGAGCATCTCATCATCCGGCACATAAGCTTCCCCCCACCCTGTAGCCGTATAATAAGGCACCACAAAACCTGTCTCCCTCGCCATTTTCTTCAGGGTACGCATATGGGCCATACCCGCACTGCAGCTGATCTGGCCTCCGCAATGGCCATATTCATTTTCCAGCTGGATACCCAAGATGGGCCCTCCATCTTTGCACATCATTCCTTCTGCCTGCTCCGCCGTCTTTTCCCAAAACCGCCTTACCCTCTCCAGATAAATGGGGTCATCTATCCTGACAGGAGATGTGTCCCTGACAAGCCAGTCGGGAAAACCTCCGTTCCTGCATTCACCATGGACCCACGGACCGATGCGCAGCCATACGGACATCCCTGTCTCTTTGCAGGCAAACAGGAAAGCTCTCAGGTTTCTGCATCCCTCAAAGTCCCAGACCCCCTCCTTTTCCTCATGATGGATCCAAAAAACATAGGTTGAAACAATGTTCACCCCTCCGGCCTTCATCTTGAGCAATTCCTCTTTCCAGCCTTCAGGCTCATACCTTGAAAAATGATATTCTCCCATTACAGGAATAAAACGCTTCCCGTTTTTTATAAAGCTGACATTATCAGCTTCATATAAATTTCCCCTGCTGTCTTTTCCACTCATGGAATGTAATACAGAGGCTCTGCCTTTATCTGTAATATTAATTATACTCTCTGCTCTCTCCTGCATTCTTTTATTCTCCTTACATCTGCCTTTTTCTGCTGCCTGTCATAATATTATAAAAATATTCCTGATAATACCATGAAGAATACACAGAGAAATATGTAAATTATTTGGTAACTATTCAGCAGGTCTGTGCATTTACTGCACAGACCGTAAGAAAATGATTCAAGGGTGAAAAAATCCCATCGCCGGAGGCGATTACAAATGGATTTTTGCATGTAACTGTGAAGGTACTGAACAGTTACATTATTTGTATCTATTCAGCTGTCGCCCGTCCGCGCACACTTGTACTATTATTTTATACTTCCATGAAAACCCAATCATGTGTTATACTATCTCTATATTTATTAAGGGGTGAAAATAATGCCGATTAGAGTACAAAGTGATTTGCCAGCAAAAGAAATACTGGAACGTGAGAATATATTTGTAATGGATGAAAACAGGGCTGTTCACCAGGATATACGTCCTATCCAGATACTGATACTGAACCTGATGCCGCTCAAGGAGGAGACAGAACTGCAGCTGCTTCGTTCCCTCTCCAACACTCCTCTCCAAGTGGATGTTACTTTTATGACTATGAGCACTCATGAGTCTAAAAATACCTCCACCAGCCATCTGAATAAATTTTACATTGAATTCGACCAGGTGAAAGACCTTAAATTCGATGGTATGATCATCACCGGGGCTCCTGTTGAAAATATGGAATTTGAAGATGTGGATTACTGGAATGAGCTGACAAAGGTGATGGAATGGAGTGACCGGAATGTCACTTCTACTATTTATCTGTGCTGGGCGGCCCAGGCAGGCCTTTATTACCACTACGGCCTTCAGAAGAAACCTCTGGACCACAAGATGTTCGGCCTGTTCTGGCATAAGGTCCTCAACAGGAAAATCCCCCTTGTCAGAGGGTTTGATGATATGTTTCTGGCCCCCCATTCCAGACATACTGAAGTACCTATCGAAGATATCCGCGCATGCAGCAATATCACTATCCTTGCAGAATCGGAGGAAGCAGGCTTCTTCCTGGGCATGGCAAATGAAGGCCGCAGGATATTCGTGATGGGCCATCCGGAATACGACAGGGTCACACTGGACGGAGAATATAAGAGAGATAAGGGAAAAGGGCTGGATATCCAGCTGCCTAAAAATTATTATGCGGATAATGATCCTGAAAATAAGCCCCTGCTCTTATGGCGTTCCCACGCCAACAATCTCTACACCAACTGGCTGAATTATTACGTATATCAGACTACCCCCTATGATCTCCACGGGACGCCTGACTTTAATACTAAGAAATCATCTGAAGGCTGAATAATTACAAAAATGACGGAAATGCCTGTTTTCATGGCTTTTCCGTCATTTTTCTTTCTACATCAGCGGCGCCAAAAGTCTCAGCACCCTTCCCGCCAGCTTATTGAACAGCTTCTGCTTCTTATAATCCTCCTGTGTTATCTTCTGGCACTTTTTGAGTGTCTCCTGGAAATCTCTTTCCACATCAGCCACAGCGGAATTTTTATACATATATACCGCATCCTCAAAATGCAGGTACAGGCTCCTGAAATCCAGATTAATAGTTCCAACCACAGCCTTCACATCATCAGATATAAAGCCCTTGGCATGTACAAAGCCCGGTGTATATTCGTAGATATGGACACCTGCATCCAGAAGTTCATTATAGTAAGTCTTGGCCAGGACAAACGCATACCATTTATCCGGAATGTGAGGCATAATGATAATGATCTCCACACCCCGCTTGGCGGCGTATGTCAGGGCCGTCATCATCTCATTGTCCAGCACCAGGTACGGCGTCATGATATGTACATACCTGTTGGCCGTATTCAGGATATCCATATAGACAAGCTCACCCACAGGCTCTCTGTCCAGAGGATTATCACCGTAAGGGATCACAAAGCCGTCCCCCGCATCAGGGGTCTTCTGAAAATTCACACTCAGATATTTATCATAATCCTCTATCACTTTATATTTATCCAGATTCCACATTTCCAGGAACATGAGCGTGAAGCTGCGCACTGCGTCTCCCTCGATCATGATAGCTGTATCCTTCCAGTGGCCGAACCTGACTTTCTGGTTAATATACTCATCTGCCAGGTTAACGCCTCCTGTAAATGCCACACGCCCGTCTATTACAAGAACTTTTCTGTGGTCCCTGTTGTTCTGGTGGGTGGACAGCGCCGGCTTCACAGGTGAAAACATCCTGCACTGTATCCCGTACTTTTCCAGCTCCTCCGGATATCTGTAGGGCATGAGGGCGAGACTGCACATCCCATCGTACATAAATCTCACTTCCACTCCCTGCTTAACCTTCTTTTTCAATATATCCACCACTGTATTTAACATATAACCCTCGTGGATAATGAAGTACTCCAGGAAAATAAATTTCTCAGCCTTTTCCAGCTGTATCACCATCTCCTTGAATTTATCCTCCCCAATCGGAAAGAACTTAGCCGAAGTATTCTGGTAAGCCGGATACCCCCCAAATCGGTTAATATAGTTCGCCAGATGTGCCACCTGCTGATTCTCTCTCTCCAGATTCTGCGCTACCACCTGGTCCTGGACCGTATATCTTCTCATCTGCTGGTGGAGCTTCTGTATCCTGGCATTCATCCACTTCGTCCCTATCTGAAGCTCTACGAAGAGATAGAGCATGGCTCCGAATACCGGCACCAGCAGTATGAGAATGATCCATACCAGCTTAAATGCAGGATTTTCCCGTTTATTTATAATGAACAATACAAGAAGCACAGCCAGGGCTGTAACTCCTCCGTATATATAGTACATGTACTCACCCAGCCAGAAAAAGCCTGCCATGAGTATGATCACCTGCAATACCAGCAGAAGGACTACTACAGCCGTTCTCCCGTATACAAGGCCAAAAAAGCCTTTTTTCCCTTTTTCTATGGTAGCCTGCTTATTTATCTTTATCTTTTCACTCATCCTGATTCCTCTTATCCTATATTCCCGCGGACAGCGGGCCAAAGCCAGACCCGCTCACCTGACCTGGGCGGTTTCCGATATATGCTGTCTTGTAAATGCACAGACCTGATGAATAGCTCGGTTATCTTATCATCTGCAGAAATTCTTCTTCAGAAATGATAGGAATCCCCAGTTCCTTTGCTTTCCTGTTCTTTGATGAATTAGACGCCGCATCATTATTGATCAGATAATTCGTTTTTGACGTTACGCTGCCTGTGACTTTTCCCCCTTTTTCTTCAATAAGAGCTTTCGCCTCATCCCTGTTTGCAAAATGCTCCACGCTGCCTGTAATTACGAAATTCAGTCCCTGCAGCACCTGCTCCCCCTCTTCTGACTCAGGCTTCTCAATCTCCAGTTCAGCCAGGAGGTGATCCAGATGCAGGCTGTTCTCCTCATCTTTAAAATAATCAGAAAATGCCCTGCCGATCACTTCCCCGATCCCGTCTATCTCAGAAAGCTCTTCGGGGCTTGAATTCCTGATCTTCTCCAGGTCATAGTCAAATGCCCTGCATATCATCTTTGCATTCGCCACGCCGATATTGGAGATCCCCAGACCGTAGATCAGCCTGGGCAAAGTTGTCATCCTGGCACGCTCAATGCTCTCAGCCAGGTTGCTGTAGGATTTCTCCCCAAATCCCTCCATCTCCATGATCTCTTCCCGGTATCTGCCTATCTTGAAGATATCAGCAAATTCCCGGATGTAGCCCCTGGCAATAAATTTTTCCAGCGTGGCCTCTGAAAGGCCATCAATATTCATTGCATTGCGGCTCACGAATAAAGTCAGCAGCTTGAGCTGCTTAGCCAGACAGGAATCATTCGGACAGTACAGTGTCTCCACGCCGTTAAGGTTCTTGATCTGGGTCTCATGCCCGCATACGGGACATTTATCAGGAATCTCTATATTATTGCTGCGGGTCAGGTTTTCTGCTATCTGGGGAATGATCATATTAGCCTTGTAGACCTGCACCGTATCCCCCAGCCCCAGTTCAAGCCCCTTCATAATGCTCAGATTATGGACGCTGGCACGGCTCACCGTCGTCCCTTCCAGCTCTACCGGTTCAAATATAGCCACCGGATTGATCAGCCCTGTCCTGGACGGACTCCATTCGATCTCCAGCAGATGGGTATCCCTGATCTCATCCGCCCACTTAAAGGCAAAGGAATCCCTTGGAAACTTGGCAGTGCTTCCCAGTGACTGTCCGTAAGCTATATCATCATAAACTGCCACAAGGCCGTCGGAGGGGATGTCATTTTCTGCTATCCTCTCAGAAAACCACTCCACAGTTTCCTCCAGATTCTCCGCTGAAGCCACTTTGTACTCCACTACATCAAAGCCCATCCTCCGAAGCCACTCAAACTGGCATTCCCTGGAATTTTCAAATTCCTGGCCCTCTGCCCTCACAAGAGAAAATGCAAAGAACTGTACCTTTCTCTTTGCCGTGATCTCATTATTCAGCTGCCTCACAGAACCGCTGCAGAGATTTCTGGGGTTCTTGTATTTAGCATCCACATCCTCTATCTCTTCATTTATCTCCTTAAAATCAGAATAGGAAATGACCGCCTCCCCTCTCAGGACAAGTTCACCCTTAAAAGGTATTGAAAGAGGTATATTTCTGAACACCCGGGCATTATTTGTGATGACCTCTCCAACCTCACCGTTTCCCCTTGTAACTGCCTTGGCAAGCTCTCCGCCCCTGTATGTCAGTACTACGGTAAGGCCGTCCAGTTTCCAGGATATCAGTGTCTTCTGTCCGTCAACAAATTCTTTTAAAACAGCCACATCCTTCGTCTTGTCAAGAGACAGCATAGGCCTCTCATGGCGTTCCTTGGGGAGTTCATCAACTGACTCATAGCCAACCTTCATTGTAGGGCTTCCTGTCAGTACTGTCCCTGTCTCCTCCTCCAGCATCTGCAGTTCGTCATAGAGCTTATCGTATTCATAATTGCTCATGATCTCTCTGTCTTCCTGATAATATGCCTTTGCAGCCTCGCTTAACAGGCCTGCTAACTCCTTCATTCTCTGAAGCTTATTTTCCATTTCTGCCTCCGGTCTTTTGCATTATTTTTCTTTTCTGGCCAGGCCTGCCTGACGGCGGGCCGCTGCGGGAATCTTTCAGCATAGATTTCAGACAGCTCAGCTCTGAGCCTGTCACCTCCCTGTATTCACCGCTCTTTAATCCTTCCAGGCGGATGTTCATCACTCTAGTGCGCACCAGCCTCGTAACTCTGTATCCAAAGTATTCACACATCCTGCGTATCTGCCGGTTCAGTCCCTGTGTCAGGATAATGGAGAATCTGTTTTTTCCAAGCTTCCTGACCCTGCACGGCCTTGTCACCGTATCCAGGATAGGGACACCTTTTTCCATCCCCTCCAGGAACTTCCCATCTATGGGTTTATCAACTGTAACTTCATACTCTTTCTCATGATAGTTTCCAGCTCTCATAATTTTATTCAGTATTTCACCGTCATTTGTCATCAGGAGCAGGCCTTCCGAGTCTTTATCCAGCCTTCCCACATAAAACAGACGCTTGTGGTAGCCGACTGCTTCCTCTGCAGTCACATCCCCCCATCTCTTATCTGTAGTACACACGACCCCTGCCGGTTTGTGGAATGCCAGGATAACCATCTCTTCCTCACGGACGGCCAGCTTTCCTTTTACCTTTACCTCCTGGCACGGCAGCACTTTCATTCCGCTCACGGCAATGCTGCCGTCCACTGTCACCTCACCTGCTCCGATCAGCCTGTCTGCCTCTCTTCTCGAACAGATTCCGCACTCACTTATATATTTATTCAGCCGGACAGGCCCGTTTATATCCCTGTCCGTAAATTCCCTTTCTTCTGGGCCTCTCATCTCTTCTTCATTCCTTTCATGGACATTCTACCAGTATACACATTTTTTGTCCAATATTCAAGCCAGTGTATTATTGCTATTACGTAACAGTTCAGCCTTCCACTGTTCCGCGAGGTGTTTTCGTGCAAAATGCACGAAAATCCCGAGAGCAGCAGCGCCAAAATGCTGTAAACAGCATTTTGTGTGCATCGCGAAGCGTTGTTATAGGTCAGACGGCTGCTGAACAGCAGACGGCTGAACTGTAACACTATTACAACCTTTTGCTTGCAAATCAGCCGGCACATCTGTATAGTATTAGACATACACTTACGCGTAAATAATATCTGGAGGTTCAATATGAAAGAATCACTTTATACAATCCCCTTGATGGATGCTTTCAAGGCGGATGACGAATGCCCTTTCTGCTTTATTGAGAGGGAACTGGAACAGCATGCTATTTCATTTATCCTGGGATCTGCCTATATGGAAGATGATATCCGGATGGAGACAGATGAGACAGGCTTCTGCCGTCATCACTATAAAATGATGTATGACTACGGAAACAGGCTGGGCAGCGCGCTGATCCTGAGCACTCATTTCAAGAAGTTGAACAAAGACTTAAAGGAGCAGATAAAAGCATTTTCTCCGGGAAAGACTTCTCTCTTTAAAAAGAGCAAGGCGTCTGAGAACCCGCTTTCTGACTGGATAGAGAAAAAGGAACACAGCTGCTATGTATGTAATTACATAGAGAAGAATTATGACAGGTATCTGGACACTTTCTTTGAACTCTATAAGAAAAACCCTGAATTTCTGGAACTTTTTAAGAAGAGTAAGGGGTTCTGCCTCCACCATTTCAAAGAACTGGCTGCAGGCGGACAAAATAAGCTGAATGATAAGCAGAAGGCTGAATTTTATCCCATCCTTTTTAGTCTGATGGAAGAAAACATGAAACGTCTCGAAGAGGAGGTCACCTGGTTTACTGAAAAATATGACTACAGGAACAAGGACAAGGACTGGGGGAATTCAAAAGACAGCATCCAGCGCTGTATGCAGAAAGCGGCAGGCGGTTATCCCGCCGATGCTCCTTTCACAGCTGACAGATAAGGATATCAGGGGGCCATTGCAAATGCAACGGCCCCCTGATATCTTATAAACCAGTCCGGTTATTTCCCTGCCTCACTCTTTTCGCCAAAAAAGATCCTGTACCATACAAGGAATGCATATACGGTCCAGATCTTGCGGCTGTTATCCGCTTCCCCTCTGCGGTGGGCATCAAGAAGACCCACAAGCTTGTCTGTCTCAAAATATTTAGACGCAGCTTCCCCCGTAAAGGTATCTTTTACTTCCTTATATGTCTCTTCTTCCTTTAGCCATACTCTGATAGGAACCGGAAATCCCAGTTTTTTCTTATCAGCAGTCTCCCTGGGAAGATATTTCCAGGAAGCCTGACGCAGGATATACTTTGTTGTATAATGCTTTGTCTTAAGCTTTGTAGGAATCTTCCTGGCCACTTCAAAGACCTCTTTGTCCAGAAACGGTACACGCAGCTCAAGTGAATGCGCCATGCTCATCTTGTCCGCCTTCTGCAGGATATCACCCGGCATCCAGCATGTAAGGTCTATGTACTGCATCTTGTTGATATCCCTCTGGCGCTCCATCTTTTTATATTTCTTGCGCAGCAGTTCTTCTGGCGAGACTGCTTTGCCCGGATTTTTCAGGATACTCTTTCTTTCCTTTTCTGAGAAGATATTGGCATTGCCAATAAAACGCTCCTCCACATCTTTACTTCCTCTGAGCAGGTAATTGCGCCCCTTCATATGTGCAGGAAGCTTCTCCGCCACTTTCCCAATTCCCCGGCGCAGCGGCCTTGGAACCCATGATATCCATTTC
The DNA here is from genome assembly GCF_024622195.1 of Murimonas intestini. Classification (NCBI taxonomy): domain Bacteria; kingdom Bacillati; phylum Bacillota; class Clostridia; order Lachnospirales; family Lachnospiraceae; genus Murimonas; species Murimonas intestini. The sequence goes on along the minus strand of NZ_JANKBI010000002.1, from coordinate 249,141 downwards.
AGAGCCTTAGGCTCCAGATATATATTGTATCCGCCGAACAGCTCGTCCGCCCCTTCGCCTGATGTCACTACCTTTACCTGTTTAGCTGCTTCCTGGGCTACAAAGTACAATGCTACCGCAGCCGCATCACCTGAAGGCTCGTCCAGATAATACATGACCTTGGGAACCGCATCCCAGTACTCTTCTTTGGAGACTACCTTGCTGGTGTTTTCCAGATTCAGTTTTTTAGCCGTTTCCTTGGCAAAATGTATCTCATTATATTTGCTGCTGTCATCTAAAAATCCCACTGTGAAAGTTTTCTTAGCGCCGCACCTGGCTGCCACCAGGCTTGAGTCCACACCGCTGGATAAAAAGGCGCCTACTTCCACATCACTGATCATATGATGCTTTATAGAATCCCCCATGATCTCATCCGTCGCCCTGATCAGTTCCTCTTCCTTCAGACTCTTGTCAGGTGTCAGTACAGGATCATAATAAGTATGGATCTCCAGTCTCCTGTTCTCGTAAGTCAGATAGCTGCCCGGAAGAAGCTTGTATATTCCCTTAAAAAAGGTTTCCGGTAGGGCTGAGTACTGAAAAGAGAGATACTGCTCCAGAGCCTCTTCGTTAAGCTCCTTTTTATATCCTGGAAACTTGAGGATGCTTTTTATCTCGGAAGCAAATACAAAACATCCGTCAATCAGGGCATAATAAAAAGGCTTTATCCCGAAAGGATCCCTGGCGGCAAAGAGCCTCTGCTCCTTCTCATCCCAGATAGCAAAGGCAAACATGCCGCGCAGTTTATCCAGCAGATTCTCTCTGTACTCTTCATAGCCATGCAGCAAAACTTCAGAATCTGAATGATTCCGGAACTTGTGGCCCTTTTCCAAAAGAACGCTCCGCAGGCTCTGATAATTATATATCTCGCCGTTGAACACCAGCACCTTGTCTTCCTCTTCATTATACATCGGCTGCGAACCTTCATTTAAGTCAATGATACTGAGGCGCCGGAACCCCAGGCAGGCATCCTCTGTACAATATTTACCGTCTGAATCTGGTCCTCTGTGTATGATCGCCTGCATCATGTCACTTAGTACATTTTCTCTGTCACGTGTTTTACCAACAAAACCGCAAATTCCACACATTCTAAACATCCTCTGTCTTTTATTTTATATATTTCTCTCTGTCTGGTCATCTGCCAAATCCGCCTTCATTTAGGTACGGCTATGGCCAATGTCCCAATATACAAGAATTATACCACAAAGTCTTTCTTCTCTTTTTAAATTTTTTCTTAATACTGCTAAAAATTTCAGGTTTTTTTAAGCTTTGGCATATTCCTTATAAATACGTTTTCAAAATGTGAAGATTTTCTTCCTCAAAATCGAGGAATTCCTCCGCCAATTCACAGGTTGCATTGTCTGTCACCGGATTTTCTTCCACAGTGTGATGCATTCTCTCCACTCTTTCCTCATTGGCCCGGAGCATCATGTCAGCCACATGCGGTGTGCTCACATTAAGCGCTGTCTCCGCCTGTATGGCTGCCCACCTCTTCGTCCTCTCCAGAATTCCGATCGGCTGGGGCATGACTCCTTTTTCCAGCAGCCTGTCCACTGCCTTTTCCTGCATCCTGGAATATCTGGCTGCCTGCCTGTTCAGGTCAAGGGCCAGTTCATCATCATATACCTTTCCCAGTATGGTATGAATGTCCAGGATCGCCGTTTTACTGTTCCTGCATATATCCTCCAGAATATTTTGCTCTGAGTGTGTCAGCATAAGCTACTCCTCCTGTCATATTTTCTCTGGTTAGGATATGGAAAAAGCCTGGATTTATTCATTTCTGAACAAATCCAGGCTGCTGTATTTTTTATTCGCCTGTATTCCCGTCATCTGATGGTGCATCTGCTCCATCTCCGGAACTGCCGTCGTCACCAGAACCATTTGCATTGTCCTTGCTGTCTGTCAGGAAATCACTCATCACATATCCGGTCCTTCCGCCCTCATAGCGGATTTCTGACCATCCATTGTCAAGTGTTCTGACTCTCGTCACTGAATCACCTGTATTCAGCATACCAATGATCTCAGAATCTTCTGTTGAATCTTCACGGACATTACATACCGTGTTGGCCGTAACTACTCTATTGACCTCCACCCCTGCATCACTGCTGTCAGGAATGTTCGCACCGCTCTGTGTCTCCGGGACAGCGAGATCATCCATAAATTTCTTCAGTGCCGGATCAGATGCCTCGGCTGCATCGTATTTCTGTTTTGCGTCTTCAATCAAAGTCACAACATCCTGCTCTGCATTTGTCTTCTCCAAAAATGCCTCTGCATCCGGATCTGCATTCCTGTCCGCTACATACAGTTTTCCGCTCTCATCCGTCTTTACGTAGAAAGCTGTCAGGCTTGGTACCAATGTATCAATGCCGGTGATCTTTCCATCGTAATACGTATAGACTACATAACTTCCGTCTGCCAGTCCTTTTTTGGAATATGTGGTGATGTTGCTGTAACTTTCAATGTAATTATCATTCAGGATATCCTGCTGTTGTTCCTCGTCCAGATTTTCTACAAATGTCTTAAGCAACTCAATATCCTTACTGCTCACTGCTGCATAATACTGCTGCATCAATTCTAAAACTGCCGGTACATTCTGTTCCAATGCCGGAACCTGTACGCTTGTCTCACTCTGGGCATTCGTTTCCGCAATCACCGGCTGTGTTTCTTTCTGCGTCTCTGCCGGGGTATCACTATTCAGCTTGTTCACAAGCTTGACTGCGAAAATGGCGGCCACGAGTATTAAAATGATTGCTAAGCCGAGTAAGATATATCTTAGATTATCTGAAAGCCATTCTCTAAAATTACCCACTATACTTACCTCCGTTTTTTTGGCGCCGTAAGATATACAAATAAACGCGGAACCGGACAAAACACCTTCAGCTGATCACTACCGGCTACCGACATACCTGCCCCTGAATGTGCGGACCACACACTGACGGCAGATTATCCTCCTAAATATAACAGAAGCACGCCTGGAGGGATTCGAACCCCCGACACCTGGTACCGGAAACCAGTGCTCTATCCCCTGAGCTACAAGCGCGAACTAAACTGTAATATTCCATCGGACAAGATTTTGCATATCTAATCATTGCTGCATAATCTCCCATGGCTGAAAAATTACTATGCCATAATAACACATTTTAAACAGCTTGTAAAGCGAAACGGAGATTTGGACTGTTTTTCGGTTAATTTTCACAAAGATAAGCGATGATTTTCTCTGTCATACACATAGACTTCGTCTGATAATATCTCCTCAGGCGGAATCTGGGTGGCGTTTATCTCCCTCACCATGTCCCTGAGCTCTTCCTTTAAGACCGCCACATCACAGGGCACTATGATGCATTCATGGACAGAACTGGGCAGCACATAAAAATCCTTCCCCAACTGCTCCCCCACTTCTGAAAGCACACTGTCATAGAGTATGCAGGCAGCCCCCAGGTTCCGCTCACAATTTGAAAGGACATACATGGGGATAGGATTTTCTTTCTCCGAATCCGGCATGAATTCAGAGACAGACGGTCCCTCCATAACCTCCATCATAATGTCCATCATGCTCCTGAATTCATAGGGGAGCAGCTTTAATGTATTCTGCCTGGCGGTATCGTACAGGTTCTGCGGTGTGATCCCCCACATATTCAGATGGCTGTTATGTATCAGTATTGTCCCCTTACCCACATTTTCATCCCTGAAGATATAATAGAATACAATTGCCAGATCCATACACGGCACAAACGGCACCTTCTTTAACAGCTCCCTGTTGCGCCTGTAATTAATGAGCTTAAAAGCCACAAAATCCCTGACCTTCTCAAAGTCAGAATAAAAATCTGTATCCACTGCCATCTCCACCCGCGTCTCCTGATAGACATCTGCAATGTCCTGCACGATCTCAGGTATCGTCCTTCCCTTTTGATATTCTTCATAATAATCATTCAGGTAGATCGTAGGGGAAATGCTGTGAGGCAGCTCCACAAGAGACAGCCCGTCCAGCTGTACAGAATTGTTCTTCATCACCCGGTGCAGCTCAACACGCACCCCCTCCCCCATTTTTGTCTGTACCTCTCTCTGAACATAGCAGATAAAATCCTCGTAATTCATTCAACCATCCTTCCTTTTTTTAATTTTAATTAATTGGAATGCCGTGCGAACGCACAAGATAAGATATATAGAACATAAAGACTTTCTATGTTGTAAACTATATCACATGCAGTAACTTATTGCAAGTAGTTTTTAAGTGACAGCAAAATGTGATATATTTTTAAGCTTTAAAAAGCTGCCTTCGCCAAACGGCAAAGACAGCTGAAATCCTATCGCATATCTGCTCGGGATAAACTTATACTCTGGAGAGATATTCCCCTGTACGTGTGTCGATCTTGATCTTGTCACCCTGCTCTACGAACAGCGGCACATTAACACTTGCGCCTGTCTCCACTACAGCCGGTTTTGTTGCTCCCTGGGCTGTATCTCCCTTGAATCCCGGTTCTGTATCTGTGATCTCCAGTTCAACAAATAATGGTGCTTCAATGGCAAATACGTTTCCGTTATAGGAACAGATCTTGACCATCTCGTTTTCTTTTACGAATTTTAAAGAATCCCCGATAGCTTCCTCATTAAGCGCGATCTGCTCATAATTCTCTACATTCATAAAATGGTATAAATCTCCGTCGCTGTACAGATACTGCATGTCCACGCGGTCGATACGTGCCTGCGGGAATTTTTCTGTAGGACGGAATGTTTTTTCAACCACACCACCGTTGATTATATTTTTTAACTTTGTACGAACGAATGCAGCGCCTTTACCTGGTTTTACATGCTGGAATTCAATAATCTGAACAACATTGCCTTCTATTTCCAGTGTAATGCCATTCCTAAAATCACCTGCTGATATCATTTAATATTCCTCCTTAAATTTCAAATACAGGAATTACGCGATTCCCATAGTTTATACCATTTTATAATAAAATAAACACTTTTTCAACTGTTTTTTACACTTCCAGTAATTCTTTTGGAGAATGAGTCAGATTCTCGTGGCCGTCTTTCTTTACAATGATCATATCTTCAATCCTGACGCCGCCGAATCCAGGTACATAGATGCCCGGTTCAACTGTCTGTATCATATTTTCTTCCAGAACCTCATGGCATTTCGGAGACAGACGCGGATCCTCATGAATAAACAGGCCCACGCTGTGGCCCAGGCCATGTCCGAAACACTCCTGATACCCGGCGCTGTAAATGATATCCCTTGCCACCTTGTCCACTTCCGAGCCTTTCATGCCCGCTTTCACTGCATCAAGTGCAGCCAGCTGTGCCTGGAGCACAATATTATAGATCTCCTTCTGCTTCTCATCCGCTTTTCCAACTACTATGGTCCTTGTCATATCTGAACAATATCCGTCTATCATACATCCAAAGTCCATAGTCACAAAATCGCCGGATTCAATCTTCTTCTCTGAAGGGATGGCATGAGGCATGGCAGAATTAATGCCTGAAGCTACGATCGTCTCAAAGCTTGTGCGCACTGCGCCATTTTTTTTCATGGAATATTCCAGTTCAGCAGCCACCTGAAGCTCCGTCATTCCCGGACGGATGATCTTCAGTATCTCTTCAAATGCCAGATCGCCCACATGCTCAGCCTGCCTGAGAGCCTTAAGCTCAGTCTCATTCTTGATGATGCGCAGCCTGTTCAGCGCACCGCCCAGCGCCGCGAATTCTACTCCCGGGCATCCGTCCTGCAGGCCCTTTACGCTCACATAGATCAGATGTTCATCCTCAAAGCCGAGAACTTTTACATTTTCTTCCTGCATAAAACCATACAGGCGCTTAATATAATCAGCAGTGCCATCCACCTGGACTATCTCAAATCCGTCTGCTTCATCCCTGGCCTGTGTCGTATACCGTGAATCCGTCAGAAGGACCTGCCTCTGCTCTGAGAGATATACATAGCCTTCTCCTCCTCTGAATCCCGTGATATAGCGCATATTAAACGGGTCAGAGACAAGGATCGCATCCAATTTTTTTTCTTTTAATATTTCACTGATTCTCTTATCCAACATATCTGTTAATCTCCTCTATTATTTTTCTGAAACCTTTATTGTCCGTGGTGATCTCAAAATCCGCCACCTCTCTGTAAATATCTTCCCTGCCTGATTTGAGCCGGTCTATTTTCTCTGACAGGCTCTCCCCTGAGTCTTCTGCCAGCAGGGGCCTGCTCGTATCGCCTTTCAGTCTTTCCGTGAGCGTCCTGGTAGAAGCCTTTAAATAGATTACGCTTCCCAGCATTTTTAGGTACTCTCTGTTCTGGGGCTGGACAGGCAGACCGCCTCCCACAGAGATAACAAGACTTTTTTCACAGTCCAGGAGCTGCCTCAGGGTCAGTGTCTCCAGATTTCTGAAGTATTCCTCCCCATACTCTGCAAATATTTCCGAAACCTTCATATGGGACTGTTCTTCTATCATTTTGTCAGTGTCCACAAACTCCAGCTTCCTGTTTTTTGCCAGCTTTTTCCCCACACTTGTCTTTCCGCTCCCCATAAAACCGATCAGTATGATGTGGTTCATTTCTTTTTTTCCTTTTTTCTGTAGAAATATAAAACTATTTTTTCCAGATAGCGTTTCAGCACGATCTGTATCTCTTCTTTAGGATGGATCGGTTTGACAAGAATTGACCTGATTCCCGCCCTCTTAGCGCCATAGACATCTGTAAAGAGCTGATCTCCCACAAATATAGTGTTTTTCGCGTCTGTACCCATTTTTCTGCACGCCTCCAGATAATTCTTTCTGGAAGGTTTGTGGGCATTCTCTATATATGCGGAACCCACGGCATCTGCAAATGGCTGGACCCTGCTCTTTTTATTATTGGATATCAGACATGTTGAAAAACCCAGCTTCCTCAGCATCTCAAAAAAAGCTGCCGCCTTCTCATCCGCCGGCGCCCCGTGGGGCACAAGGGTGTTGTCTATATCAAAGAGCACACCTCTGTAGCCTTCCTCAGACAGCTTTTTATAATCAATCACATAGGCTGAATCCAGATATTCATCCGGATAAAATGATTCCAGCATATTTTATTCGCCTTCCTGTATTATCCTGCATTATTTTTTTAAAAATTCCATCATGTCCTGGTATTGTTTCTCCATCTGTTCATAACCGTGCCTGTAGAACTCCGTCAGGACCTCCGGGTCCCTCTCAGTCCTTGAAACAGGCTTTATCTGGGGCCTGATCACGAAAACCTTCCCCTCTTCCTCCCATTTTTCGATGTAGGTAACGATCTGATTATAATAGTACGGCCTGAGGCACAGGGCCTCTACAAATTTTGGATACTTCTTAAATGCCGCAGCATATACAGACATCCGTTTCCTGGATATTGTCTTCCTGTATCCTTTATTTCTTGTCAGCACTACCACATTCTTTTTATTGCCTGACTTCATTGAATGGATGAGGGGGATAGAATCCGCTATTCCTCCGTCCAGGTACGGCACCCCATCTATAAACACCATGGGAGATCCCAGCGGGATACTGCACGATGCCCTTAAAAGCTGCATCAGCCTTTTTTTGTCCTGGTTCTCCGTCTTATACTCTGCTTTGCCTGTCAGGCAGTTCGTCAGCACGATCTCACACCTGGACCTGGAATGAAAAAAGGTATCATAGTCAAAGGGATGGCTCCCCTCAGGGTCTTTCTCAAATAAAAGATCCATATCGAAGATACTTTTATTCCTGATCGCATTTCTGAAGCTGATAAGACTTCCGTCCTCCTTGCTCCTGATAATACAGTCCCTGGTCCTTCCCGGCTGTCTGGATACAAAGTCCACTGCATTGCAGGACCCTGCCGAGACACCGTACACATATTTAAAATAGCATTCCTGCTCCATAAGATAATCCAGGACTCCAGAACTGAAGACTCCTCTGACAGCTCCGCCTTCCAGAATTACCGCCGCATTATTTACCATTTTCCCACCTCTTATAAGTTATTACGGTATGCCTCACTGTTTTTCGTACTCTGTCCGGGACAGAATCACACCTGCCTGTATGTACTGAGGAATATCTCCAGTTTTTTCATGGCTTTCTCCAGGACATCCATCTCCGGAAGGTAAACGATCCTGAAATGATCCGGCACCTCCCAGTTAAATCCCTTGCCGTGGACAAGAAGCACCTTTTCCTGTCTCAGGAAGTCTAAGGCAAACTGCTCATCATCCCTGATATTAAAGCGTTTGATATCCAGCTTTGGAAATATATAGAAAGCGGCAGAAGGCTTCACTGCTGATACTCCCGGAATGCTGTTGAGTGCGTCACAGATAAATTCTCTCTGTTCATAAATACGCCCTCCCGGTAGCAGCAGGTCATCCTGGCAGGCTGCTGCCTTCAGCGCCGGAGCTACAATAGCCTGGGCAGGCACATTAGAACACAGGCGCATGGATGAGAGCATGTTCAGCCCCTCTATGTATCCTTTGACCTTTGACTTATCGCCGCTCAGACACATCCATCCCACTCTGTACCCTGCCACTTTATGCGATTTGGAAAGCCCGTTCATGGTGATGCAGAACAAATCGGGAGCCAGGGAAGCTATGGAGACATGCTCCTTGCCGTCCATGACAAGCCTGTCATAGATCTCATCTGAGAAAATGATCAGTTCATGCTCTCTGGCTATCTGTACGATCTCCTCAAGCACTTCCTTCGGGTATAATGCTCCCGTGGGGTTATTGGGGTTGATGATAACGATACCCTTTGTCCTGTCTGTTATCTTCCTTTTGATATCATCCATGTCCGGATACCAGCCTGCCTTCTCGTCACAGACATAATGTACAGGACGGCCCCCTGACAGGTTTGCCGCTGCAGTCCAGAGAGGATAATCAGGTGACGGCATCAGAATCTCATCCCCGTCATTTAAAAGTCCCTGCATGACCATGACAATGAGTTCGCTTACACCGTTTCCTGTATAGATATCTCCTATCTCCACATTGGGGATATTCTTTTTCCGGCAGTATTCTGCAATCGCCTTTCTTGCCGGAAGGATCCCCTTTGAATCAGAATAGCCTTCCGTATCTGTCAGGCTGCCCGCCATCTCCCGGATGATCTCATCCGGAGCGCGGAAACCAAATGGAGCCGGGTTTCCTATATTGAGCTTCAGGATATCGATACCCTCTTCAATCATGCGGTTTGCTTCATCTACAACAGGGCCTCTCACATCGTAACACACATTATCCAGTTTCGTAGATTTTTCAAATATTCTCATAATAGATACTCCTCTTTTTGTAGCCGCCTTCTCTAAAGCCCGTCGGCTGAAAAATTACTGCTGTCCATTAGTATATACCAAATCCCGGGTATGGACAATATAAAATTTTGTGTTACGAAAAATCAAAGAGTGAGAGCTGGTTGGATTCCGGAAGTCCCTGAAGCACGCCCAGATCCTCCATCAGGTCCACCACTGTCTTGCTGACCTTTGTCCTCTCCCTGAAATCGTCTTTTGACAGGAAGGGACCGTCCTTCACCGCATCCACTACACCGTCAGCGGCCTTGTCCCCAAGGCCTTCTATTGTACTTAATGAAGGCATGAGCTTGCCGTCTATGATCTGGAACCTGTTAGCCTGCGCCCTGTAGATGTCAACGGGAAGAAACTCGAATCCCCTGGCGTACATCTCCCTGACTATCTTCATATCTTTATATGCATCCTGCTCTTTTTTTGAGAGCTCATCTCCCCGCTTCTCATACTGCTCCATGTAATAGAGCAGTTTTTCCTGGCCCTGGCACATCAGCTCATAGCTGAAGGCTGAAGCCCTGATACTGAAAAACGCCGCATAGTAGGCGAGCGGATAAAATACCTTGCAGTAAGCGATCCTGTATGCCATCATGACATACGCCGCCGCATGGGCTTTGGGGAACATATACTTGATCTTCTTACAGGACCATATATACCAGTCAGGAACATCGTGCTTTTTCATCTCTGTCTCCCACTCCGGCTTCAGGCCCTTCCCTTTACGGACGCTCTCCATAATGGTAAATGAAAGTTCACTTTCAAGTCCCATCTGGATCAGATATGACATAATATCATCCCTTGTACAGATAGCTGTAGAGATCGTTGCCTTTCCCTCCTGGATCAGTGTCTGTGCGTTTCCAAGCCACACGTCAGTACCGTGGGAAAGCCCTGATATCCTGACCAGGTCAGAAAAGCTCTGGGGCTTTGTATCCTCAAGCATCTGGATAACGAAATCTGTGCCAAACTCAGGGATCCCAAGGGCTCCCAGCCTACAGCCGCCTATCTGGTCAGGCGTGATGCCAAGGGCCTGGGTACTTGTAAACAGTGACATAACCTCCTGGTCATCTAAAGGGATCTTCTTTGCATCCAGCCCTGTGAGGTCCTCCAGCATACGGATCATGGTAGGATCATCGTGTCCCAGTATGTCAAGCTTTAGCAGGTTATGGTCGATGGAGTGGTAGTCAAAATGAGTCGTTGTGATATCTGTAGTCATATCATTTGCCGGATGCTGCACGGGAGTAAAGGAATATATCTCCTCTCCGTGAGGAAGCACAATAATACCTCCGGGATGCTGCCCTGTTGTCCTGCGCACTCCCACACACCCCTGCACGATCCTGTTGATCTCACAGACACGCTTTCTCTCCCCTCTCTCCTCGAAGTAATTCTTCACATATCCAAAAGCAGTCTTATCAGCCAGCGTACCAATGGTCCCTGCGCGGAAGGTCTGCCCCTTACCGAAGATGACCTCCGTATAGCGGTGGGCATTTCCCTGATAATCTCCTGAGAAGTTCAGGTCAATATCCGGCTCTTTATTTCCCTTGAAGCCCAGGAACGTCTCAAAGGGGATATCAAAGCCGTCCTTCCTGAGCACTGCCCCGCAGTTTGGACATATCTTGTCAGGCATATCGCACCCCGCCTTGCCCGCATAGGGCTTCACATCCTCAGAATCAAAATCACTATAGTGGCACTCTTCGCAATAGTAGTGCGGACGCAGAGGATTTACCTCCGTGATCCCCGCCATGGTTGCCACGAATGAGGAACCCACAGAGCCGCGTGACCCAACCAGATATCCGTCATGGTTTGATTTCCACACCAGCTTCTGGGCGATAATATACATAACGGCAAATCCGTTGCTTATGATAGAGTTCAGTTCCCTTTCCAGACGCTCACTTACCACCTCCGGCAGCTCTTCCCCATACAGCTCATGAGCCTTCTGATAGCAGATAGCTCTCAGGGTCTGGTCAGAATTTTCAATGACAGGGGGACATTTATCAGGACGGACGGGTGATATCTTCTCACACATGTCTGCTATTTTATTTGTATTGGTGATGACAACCTCCTCAGCCTTTTCACTTCCCAGATAGGAAAATTCTTTGAGCATCTCCTCTGTAGTGCGCAGATAAAGAGGCGCCTGGTCATCCGCGTCCTTAAAGCCCTTTCCCGCCATGATGATCCTCCTGTACACCTCATCCTCAGGCTCCAGGAAATGTACGTCACATGTGGCAACCACAGGCTTGTTGAACTGTTCGCCCAGCTTTACTATTTTCTTATTTATGGCGATCAGGTCCTCTTCTGAAGCGATATCGCTCTTCTCATCCCTGATCATAAATGAGTTATTCCCCAGAGGCTGTATCTCCAGGTAGTCATAAAATTCCGCCAGCCTTGTAATTTCCTGCTGGGGCCTGTTATTCAGCACTGCCTGGTAAAGCTCGCCCGCCTCACAGGCAGACCCCAGCAGCAGTCCTTCCCTGTTTTCCATGAATACGCTTTTGGGGATCCTGGGCACCCTGTGGTAATAATCTATATGAGACATAGATACAAGGCGGTACAGATTAATGCGCCCTATCTCATTTCTCGCCAGTATAATGGCATGATAACTGGGCAGCTTCTTTATCTGGCTGTCAGAAGAACTTCCCAGTTCATTAAGGCCTTCCAGATCCAGGATGTCACGCTCTTTGAGCATCTCCACAAACTTTTCAAATATCTCTGCCGTACATCCTGCGTCATCTACAGCCCTGTGGTGGTTTTCCAGAGAAACATGAAGCGCCTTGGCCACAGTATCCAGTTTAAATCTGTTTAGCTGGGGCAGAAGCACCCTGGCCATGGAAACAGTATCAACCACAGTAAAATCAGTGGCTATACCCTGGCGCTTACAGTTTTCCTCTATAAAGCTCATATCAAATGACGCATTGTGCGCCACCATCACTGCGTCCCCGCAGAATTCCATGAATTTAGGCAGTACCTCTTCTATTAAAGGGGCATCCAGTACCATATTGTCATTGATGCCCGTCAGCTCTTCTATCCTGAATGGGATAGGCACCTCGGGGTTCACAAAGGTACTGAATTTTTCTGTTATCCTGCCCCCGGTGACCCTCACTGCCCCGATCTCGATAATTTTGCAGGTCAGAGGGCTGAAGCCTGTTGTCTCCAGGTCGAATACCACATAAGTATCATCCAGGCTCTGGCCTTTAGAGTTCACAGCCAGCTTCTGGAGATCATCTACAAGATATCCCTCCACCCCATAGATCACTTTGAACGGGCTCTTCATTTTCTTCAGAACTTTGTCGTCCACGTCAGGATGTTCTTCTTTATATTTTTTCCTGAAGTCTGCATCAATGTCATCCATGACATGATTGGCATCAGGGAAAGACTGCACTACACCGTGGTCTGTGATCGCTATTGCCGGCTGTCCCCAGGAATATGCCTTTTTTACTATATCCTTTGCCTCAGAGACCCCGTCCATATCACTCATCTTTGTGTGACAGTGAAGTTCCACCCTCTTTTCAGGATACGTATCCTTCCTCCCTACCCTGAAATCTGTTATTTTTTTAATGCCCACTACGGAGCCTATTGTAAGCTGGCCATCGAACTTATCAATGGTAGTGACCCCCTTCAGTTTTAAGAAGGCGCCCTTTTTGATCCCCGCAGTGATATCCGGAACCTGTTCAGTCCTTGCAAACATTTTGACTACGATCGTATCTGTGAAATCCGTGATCTCAATCATTATGATCGTTTTCTCATTTCTAATGTCTCTTGTCTCAATGTTCTGAACCTGGCCTTTTATCACAACTTCTCCCATCTCACCTAATATCTGTTCGATGGATATTGCCTCTTCCTCAAAATCTCTGCCATAGAGGACATCAGGATTATCTGATTTCTTAAAGCTGCCAGAAAAAGCATCGCCTCTTCCAAAGCCGCCCTTCCTTCCGAAATCCTTCCTGTACCCTTTTCCTCCCCTGCCGTTTCCCTGGAACCCCTTTCCGGCTTCCTGTTTTCCTGCCTCCCGGGCAGGCTGTCTGGCTGAAGCTGCAGCGCTGCCTTTTGCAGCGTCTTCCCCTCCCTGGGACGCCCCGGAAGTCCGGGAGGTATCAAGGCCCTCTGCTCCTGCCGCCATTGCCCCGTCCTCGCCGTACTCATCTGATTTTCCGGGCGCCAGACGGCTCACTATGGCCTCCACCTCATGCTGAATGCGAAGTTCTGAATTTCTTCTGGCCCTGCTCTCTACCGGCTCTTTCATCTCCACCTGGATCTTTAGGTTCATGCCGCACCGCTCACAAAATATCTTTTCCAGGACTCTGATAAGCTCCTCCGCCTTTCCCTCCGCAACCACGCTGTCAACCATGGTCAGCTTCAGAAGCTCAGGCTCCGGAAATTCTATATCGGCCTGCCTGAACAGGTTGAACTCAAAAATATTATAATTCTTCAGTTCCAGCAGGATACTCTCCCTGTAGAGAGGCATGAGCTTTTCCGGCGTGTACTGCCTGGACAGCATGAATTTCTCTATGATCTTGATCTTTACATCTACAGCAGAAAAGAGCTGGTCCTTAATGGACCGCTCTGTCTCCAGGATGTATTTCTTATGTATGAGCTTCTCGCTCGATATATAAACACGTATCAGGTCCTTTGCAGATGTCATGGTGACCTTTGGTACCACAACCTGGGCAAAAAGGCCTGAAAGGTGTTCCCCCAGCTGCAGCTGTGGGAACACCTCAAAGAACATTTTTTCCATCTATATTGTCACTCCATCAAAATGATTTGCCGAGTTCTTCTCTCAGAGCCTCCAGAAGCTTCTCCTCCGGAACCTTTTTTATGACCTCTCCCTTTTTGATCAGGAGCCCTTCGCCCTTTCCTCCGGCAATACCTATATCTGCTTCCTTCGCCTCTCCGGGGCCGTTCACCACGCATCCCATAACCGCCACCTTGATATCCAGTGGTATATCAGCTACCATATCCTCCACTGCATTCGCCAGACCAATGAGATCTATCTGAGTTCTTCCGCAGGTGGGGCAGGATACAACTTCCACCCCTCCCTTTCTAAGTCCGAGAGTCTTCAGTATGAGCTTTGCAGATTTTACCTCTTCCAGAGGATCTCCCGTCAGGGACACCCTGATGGTATCTCCTATCCCCTGATAAAGGATGATCCCCAGGCCCACAGCCGACTTAATGTTTCCTGAAAGCAAGGTACCTGATTCTGTGATCCCCACATGGAGCGGGTAATCTGTCCGCTGGGAAATCATCTCATGAGCTCTTGCACACATGAGCACATCTGATGACTTGATGCTGATGACAAGATTTGTATAATCCATATCTTCAATCATTTTCACCTTATCAAGAGCGCTCTCCACGATCCCCTCAGCCGTCACCCCATGATATTTCTCAACCAGCTCTTTTTCCAGAGAACCGCTGTTAACTCCCACCCTTATGGGCAGATTTCTCTCCTTTGCAGCATCCACGACTGCCTTTACTCTCTCCCTGCTTCCAATATTGCCGGGATTGATGCGGATCTTGTCTGCACCGTTCTCTATGGATGCGATGGCAAGCCTGTAATCAAAATGAATATCCGCCACAAGAGGGATTGTGATCTGCTTCTTGATCTCCTTCAAAGCCCTGGCAGCTTCCATGTTCGGCACAGCACAGCGGATTATATCACAGCCTGCCGCCGCCAGCCTGTTGATCTGGTCTGCAGTCGCCTGCACATCCTCAGTCTTTGTATTTGTCATAGACTGGATAAGCACCGGGTTCCCCCCGCCTATCACTCTGTCTCCTATATGTATCGTCTTAGTATGTGTCCTGTCCATCTCTTACCCCTTTCCACCAAACCGGGTACGGCCTAACCGTAGTCAATAACTGACTTTAAGTATAACAAGGTTAGCCGGGATTTTCAAGAAAGAGTTTTTATAACAAAAGTGCGCTCTGCACACCACCGCGGGCCAATATTATGAATAGCGCAGCTTTTGTTCCGCGCGCGCAGCTGCGCATCTCCCCGGAGGGTGTTATTCTATAAGGAACGAAGTTTCTTATAGAATAACGAAATAGCCCCACGGCAGCGACATCATCTGTCTGCTGCCATGGGGCTGTCCTGACTTATTTTACTTCGTAACTGTTCAGTACCTTCACAGTTACATGCAAAAATCCATTTAAAATCGCCTCCGGCAATGGGATTTTTGCACCCTTGAATCATTTTCTTACGGTCTGTGCAGTAAATGCACAGACCTGTTGAATAGTTACCTTCCTTCTTATTTTACTTCCACAGTCCATCCATATTTATCTTCTACCTTGCCCAGCTGGATGCCTGTCACTGTGTCATACAGCTTCTGGCTGATCTGGCCTATTCCTCCGTCTCCGATCTGGAATACGTCGTCCTCGTATCTGAGATGGCCTACAGGTGAGATGACTGCTGCCGTACCTGTTCCCCATACTTCCTCGAGGCTTCCGTCCTTTGCAGCAGCTTCCAGTTCTTCCACAGAGACTCTTCTCTCTTCTACGGGAAGTCCCCACTCTTTGCACAGAGCGATACATGTATCTCTTGTCACTCCAGGGAGGATGCTTCCATTTAAAACAGGAGTCACTACTGTCCCGTTTATCTTAAAGAAAATATTCATGGCTCCGACTTCTTCTATATACTTGCGCTCTACACCGTCCAGCCACAGAACCTGGGAATATCCTTCATCGTGAGCCTTGATCTGTGCTGCCAGGGATGCCACGTAGTTGCCGCCTGTCTTAGCCTCACCGATGCCGCCTCTGACGGCTCTGACATATTTATCCTCTATCCAGATTTTTACAGGATTCAGCCCTTCCGGATAATAAGCTCCTACAGGTGAGAGGATGATGATGAACTTATAAGTATTGGAAGGCCTCACACCCAGGAATGGGTCCGTAGCGATCACGAATGGCCTGACATACAGAGATGTTCCCGGTTTTGTGGGGATCCAGGCCTGGTCAACTTCTACGATCGTCTTCACCGCATTAATAAAATCCTCAGGATCTATTTCCGGGATCATGAGCCTGCGGTTTGAATTGTTGGCCCTCTCTGCATTCTTATCAGGACGGAATAAAAGGATTCTTCCATCCTCTGTCTTATATGCCTTTAAACCTTCGAACATTTCCTGTCCGTAATGAAATACCATTGCTGACGGCGCCAGAGATATGGGCTGATACGGCATTATAGCCGGATCATGCCATCCCTTTTCCGGGCAGTACTCCATCACGTACATATGATCTGTAAAAATAGTACCGAATACTAATGGATCTTCTGGTCCGGGAATTGGTTTCGGATTCGTTGTTTTTTCAATTTTAATATCTAACATTTTCTTAATCCTCCCGTATTTAACTTTGCTACCCATTATTATACTTTTCCATAGTAATGTCAAGAAGTTTTTTAACGCCACTGTTCACAGCCAATATCCCGCGAGGTGAACAGCAGCTTTTTAACTTCTATCCCAGCGCCACATCCAGGATCATCATGAGCACAAATCCAAGCGCAAACCCTATGGTTCCGATATTGCTGTGTTCACCCTCTGACGCTTCAGGTATCAATTCTTCTACGACCACATAGATCATAGCGCCTGCCGCAAAGGCCAGCAGATAGGGAAGTATGGGGGTGAGCACCTCTGAGAGCAGTATAGTCACTACCGCAGCCACAGGCTCCACGACTCCTGAAAGAGTTCCATATAAAAACGCCTTTCCTTTTCCCAGTCCGTCCTGGCTTTTCAGAGGCAGGCTGATAATGGCCCCCTCCGGAAAGTTCTGTATGGCGATACCGATGGACAGTGCAAATGCCCCCGCAACTGTAACCTCCACATTGCTGGAAAGCATACCCGCAAACACAACACCCACAGCCATTCCCTCAGGTATATTGTGCAGTGTCACCGCAAGCACCAGCATAGTCGTCTTTTTAAGTTTACATTTAGGCCCCTCCGACTGCTCACATCCCATATGCAGATGGGGGATCAATTTGTCCATCAGCAGCAGGAAGCCAATTCCCAATAAAAAACCAACTGCTGCCGGAACAAATGAGAACTTCTCCATATCTGATGACATCTCCATGGCCGGCATCAGAAGGGACCACACTGATGCTGCAACCATGACGCCGGAGGCAAAGCCCAGCAGCATCTTCTGCACAAGAGGCTTCAGATCATTTTTCATGAAGAACACACAGGCAGCGCCTGCCGTTGTCCCAATAAACGGAATTAAAAGTCCCAGAAATATTTCCATCAGCATTTCCTCTCATATCTTAAGAAGGTATATTCCAGGTCAAAGTAGGTCTGCTCCTCACTCTCACCTGTGATCTCCCATTCAGGATTTTTATCCAGATCCGGGAAGTAAGTGTCCGCCTCATACTCATGGTCTATTTTTGTTACATGGGCTACGCTGCACTCAGGCAGGAGCATTTCGTACACACTTGCTCCGCCGATAACATATACATCCCCGCTGTCATATTTTTTAAGTTCTTCCATCAGTTCATCCTTTGTGTGGACTATGACAGCATCCTTCACTCTGTAATTTTCATTTCCTGTCAGCACAATGTTCACCCTGTTCTTAAGAGGCTGGCCGCCAGGAAAGCTCTCCAGCGTCTTCCTTCCCATCACAACTACTTTTCCCGTGGTTGTCTGACGAAAGAACTTCATATCCGCCGGAATGCTCACAAGAAGCTTATTGTCCTTGCCTATTGCCCAGTTTTTATCTGCTGCTACTATTAAATTCATGTTTTTCCTCCCTCATCCTACACTGCTATCGGTATGTTTTTGATCTGCGGCCCTGTAACATAATCTTCTACATGCAGGTCATCCACTGTAAAAGAATAGAAATCATGGATCTCCGGATTCAGCCAGACCCTGGGCGCATCGTATGTCTCACGTTCTATCAGTTCCTTTACAAGCGGGATATGCCTGTCATAGATATGTGCGTCAGCTATCACATGGACGAGCTCACCTGCCTGCATACCGCAGGACTGTGCCATCATATGGACAAGCAGCGCATACTGGCAAACATTCCAGTTATTTGCCGCCAACACATCCTGGGAGCGCTGGTTAAGCACAGCGTTGAGCACCAGCTTCTCAGAATCCTTTTCCTTAGTCACATTGAAGGTCATACTGTACGCACATGGATAGAGGTTCATCTCATTCAGGTCAGCGTGGACATAGATATTTGTCATGATCCTTCTGCTGTAAGGATTATTCTTCAGGTCAAACAGAACCCTGTCGACCTGGTCAAACATCCCCTCTTTATATTTGTGTTTCACGCCAAGCTGGTAGCCGTAAGCCTTACCAATAGAGCCATCCTCATCTGCCCATGAATCCCAAATGTGGCTGTTCAGGTCATGGATATTATTGGATTTTTTCTGCCAGATCCACAGAAGCTCATCGAATGCGCTCTTGATCCCAGTCCTTCTGAGCGTGAGAGCCGGAAATTCTTTTCTGAGGTCATATCTGTTCACAACCCCAAAACGCTTTATTGTATAGGCGGATTCCTGGGTATCCTCCCACACCGGCCTTACTTTTTCACCTTCCGTACTTGTGCCGTTTTCAATAATATCCTTACACATATTTATAAAAATCTGATCTGCATAGCTCATATTATTCCTCCTCTATTTCATTTTTATATATTGATGCCTTTTTATTTTATCACAAAACATTAAACTGTCATAGAGCATAAAAAGGAAATCTCAGGATTTGACAGAACCAAATATCTCCATGCATCCCATAATTCAGATCCTTACGGATGGACGTGCTTCGCACGATAATGTATAATTAAAATATAGAATAAAGTCGTGGAGGATACATATGAAATTTTATATAGCTTCAAGTCTTGTAAATTATAAACAAGTACGCAGTCTATCTTGCCTGCTGAAAAATGCCGGTTGGGAGCATACTTATGATTGGACTATACACTGCCCCGTAAAAGAACCGGACGCCGAAACACTAAAGTCTATTGGCGAAAAAGAATTTGAAGGGATAAAACAGTCTGATGTTGTAATCGTACTAACTCCCCAGGGCAGAGGAACACATACGGAATTGGGTATGGCAATAGCGCTGAGCAAAAAAGTTTACTTATGCCATCATAATGATACTTATTTTAAATGCGATGGAAATACCTCAGCCTTCTATTGGCTTTCACAGGTAAAACAGCTTATAGGAAATACAGAAGAGATTGCGGGTGAACTGCTGAGATCATAATAAATTTAGGTAACTGTTCAGTACCTTCACAGTTACATGCAGAAATCCATTTAAAATCGCTTACAGCGATGGGATTTCTGCACTCTTGAATCATGCTCTCACGGTCTGTGCAGTAAATGCACAGACCTGCTGAATAGTTACAAATTTAGATACATTTTGCCTGCCTGAAAAAATATGCCGTCTCCAGTTAATCCTGAGACGGCACATAACATTCCATATACTATTTTTTCGCCAGCTTCATTGCCAGCTCAATCAGTGCTCTTAAATCATCCCGCTTTTCTTCCGGGCACTTGTCAATAAAGAGTTCCAGATTTATATCTGTATTTATGACTCCCGTAAGCAGATAAGTACAGTCTATATCCAGCTTTTCAAACGCCTTCTTGATCCTGAGAGTAGAAAAACCTGCTGTTCCCCGTTCTATCCTGCCATAATATGTGCCTGAAACTCCCAGCATATCTCCCACATGATCCTGGGTATAGCCCTTTTCCATCCGCCATTTAAGCAGACGTTTTCCCATCTCCACATTCAGCTGCTTCTGTTCTAATTGTTCTTCCTTGCTCTGGACTCTGCCCATACCATCACCTCACAGACTAATTATCTCTGACCTTTATCATATACAGAAAACAGATAATTATTAACGGCCTATCCATTTCGAATGCTGAACAAATAGTCCTCATTCAAATCTGTTATTGTAGATGTATAGCAAAAAATTTGTCTGTCAGGCTGCTTTTGTAGGTACAAATTTTTAATTTTCCAGTCTAATCAAGCTTGGATCTTCCGCAAAACCTGATGCATTATACAGAAACAGTACATCAGTATAATCTTGACTTTCCATAAATTCTGCCAGGCTCTCATTGAAGTATCTCAGATCCACAAAATCAACTTCTGAAAAGTCGTGGAATGCAAAGGGGAGGAAGCAGTGGGCATAAGAATCCTTTATAACAAGCAGTTTCCTGCTGCTCCCATTTTCTATGCGCGCCTGCACCACAGGCTGGTTCCCTCCGAAGAATATGCTGTATTTATCCTTTGTCTTTAATGCTTCTTCGTCATATATGCTGTCGGTCACCTTCATGCCTCTGTTATAATCCAGCTGATACTTAAGCTGCTGCTTTGGCTTGAATATCTGGATTGAATCCTTCGCAGTCTTTCCGCCTACTTTGGATTCAATCGTTCCCAGAAATTCATCTGACACAGTCACTATATCAAAGTCCTGCATGGACTGAGAGGCAAATCCCGCCTGTTTCGCCCACGCCTCATAGACATACCAGGCGCCCAGGGTCTTCCAGTGGTGGTCAGTCTTATAGTAGATCTCCTCATCACTGTGCTCCATAAGAACGCTCCGGCTATCCAGCCATGTGCCCTCAGGCACGCTCTTTTCAATCTTTTTCAGATATTCTCCCTCATCATAGGGAGATGCAAATGGGGGCAGTTTATCTTTCAGGATATCCACCGCATTTGGAACGACTGTAGCAGTAACATGGCCTTTTCCATATCTGGACTCTGCTTTTTCCAGAAAAGACGACAGATGTCCGATATTAGACTCTGCGAGGGGTGTATCAAAGCTTCCTGTATGCTTTTCAATCAGATATCCATCCTCCGCAAAATAAATATCATTGCTCTCCTGCTTCAGGGAGGCCCTCTCTATGGCAGTCTTGACGCTGATCCAGCTGTCCCTTCCTATGAACTGATCTGTCAGGTACTTTTCATAGTCTTTAGCATACTGTCCGCCAAACACAGCCTCTGCCGAGAGCTCCGGCTTCTGCTGCAGAGCCCTGTTCTCTTTTTCTGAGAATTCTGAGGCCGGCTTCAGTAAAGTAGCCCCAGTCATTCCAAATATCATTATTAGAAATATGATGATCAGAAACCAGTTTTGTTTTTTATTCATTATTCCCTCCGTCAGAATCTGAAATAAAGGAACGGATTATAAGTGGCATCCACCAGGTAAGCCACTGAGACAAAGAAAATCGCTCCATAGAAGACTGCTTTTATACATACGCACACCCACTCATGTCCCTTCAGCCTTTCCATAAGACGTCCTGCAAGCTTCGCCGGCAGCATGGTAGCTCCCGCGAACAGGATCACTAAAAGTACTGCATTATTATAGAACAGATAAATAGTCTCACTGTTTATAAATCCCTGCCCGTATCCGCCGAAAAGCGCCCTGATATAAGCAGTCCCGTTCCCAAGGCTGTCAAATGCAAATATCACCCAGCCTATCAGCACAATAAACATGGAATAGCACATCCTTACAAAAGCAGGAAGCTTTTCCAGATATTTTCCCCAGACGAATTTCTCAAGAAGCAGGAATATTCCGTAATACAGACCCCACATGACAAAATTCCAGCTGGCTCCGTGCCATACACCTGTAACGCCCCAGACGATCAGAATATTTCTGACCTGTTTGAGGGCACCCTTCCTGTTTCCTCCGAGAGGAATGTATATATATTCCCTGAACCAGGAGCTGAGTGAAATGTGCCACCTGCGCCAGAATTCCGTAATGCTCTTAGAAATATACGGATAATTAAAGTTCTCCAGGAAATGAAACCCGAACATCTTGCCAAGCCCTATAGCCATATCTGAATACCCTGAAAAGTCAAAATAAATCTGGAAAGCATATGCGAATATCCCCAGCCAGGCCATCGCCACAGGAATCTCCCCCGCCGGCATGGCAGATATGGTGTCCCAGAGCTTTCCTATATTATTAGCCAGAAGCACCTTCTTGCCCACACCGATCATGAATCTGTTGATACCTGCAACAAAGTCATCCGTATTTTCCCTGCGGTCCCTCATCTGTCTGGCTATGGTCTTATACTGGACAATAGGTCCTGCTATCAGCTGAGGAAACATGGAGACATACGTGCCGTAATTGATCCAGCTGCGCTGTGCCTTCGTGGCCCCTTTATAGACATCGATCGTATAAGACATTGTCTGAAAGGTAAAGAATGAGATACCGATGGGCAGAGGGATGCCCAGCAGGGGGATACCCGTCCCAAACGCTCCGTTTATGGAACCAATAATAAAGTCCGCATATTTAAAGAAAGCCAGGATTCCCACGTTCATAAATATGGACACCATTAAAAAGCGCTTCGCCTTTTTCATATCCTGCTGCTCTTTTGCCCTTGAGATAAGCCTTCCCACAGTATAATCCATGGTGATGGAAAATAACATCAAAAATACGTACTTGGGTTCACCCCATGCATAAAAGAAGAGACTGAATGCAAATAACACCAGATTCCTAATCTTTCTGGGCGCCAGATAATACAAAATAAGTACTGCGGGAAGGAACCTGAACATAAATAATAAACTGCTGAATACCATATTCTTAACTCCGTTTTTCTATTTTTTCCTATTTAAATAGGGTTCATTTTTTAAGTTTTCATTACTTTTCAAAAAAACTATTTACAATTACCTGGTTTATTATATAATAGAGAAGGATAAAAGACAATTTATTTTTTCAGGGGAGAATTCATGGCACATAAGACAAAACGGAAACGACCAGATTCGGGCCGTTTTTTAAATATATTGATTCTGATCATTGTTGTATTAATCGTTTTTGAAGGGCGCTTATTAATCAACATGTTTTCAAAAGAAGGGGTTAAGAAGCAGCTGGAAAACCAGCTGAATGAGGCCCTTGAGGGTGCGGAGGAAGAGACCGAGGCCCCCCAGACCGAGACATCCGCGCAGACTGAGCCTCCTACTGAAAGGCAGACTGAAGCTCCCCAGACGGTGAGCAGCGCCTTAGTTCCAAAGCAGAGTACTCCTGTGGATGATTCTTATTTCTCAGATGCAGTATTCATCGGTGATTCACGAGTTGAAGGCTTCAGAGCACAGTCAGGTATCACCACAGGCACATTCCTGACAGGTGTCGGCATGGATGTGGAAACCATCGGTACAAAACCATTTATAGCGACAGAGAATGGAATGGTGACAGTCTACGATGCGCTTCAGACTGCTCCTTACAGCAAAGTCTATATTATGCTGGGCACTAATGAGCTGGGCTTTTATGATTTTAATGAATTTGAAAAGCAATACAAATCTGTCCTTGAGACAATACAGCTTATTCAGCCAAACGCCATCATCTATGTGATGGATGTCATATATGTGGAAGAAGCTCTCGTGACAACAGGTGATTATGTCAACAATGATAACGTCCGGGAGATCAATAAACATATTTTGAACATATGTGAAGAAAACGGTTATTACTTCCTGGACCTCAACGAAATATTTGATGACGGCAGCGGTTCACTCCTTCCTGGAGCTTCCATAGACGGCGTGCACCTCTATGACAGATACTGCCAGATGTGGCTTGACTACCTGCGGGATCATTACGTATCTTTCGGCAGTGATACAGATTCAGAGTCCACACAGGGTACAGACGCTCCTGAAGAAGGACAGAATGATACTTCACAGGAGACTGGCACGACTGAAGAAAGCCAGACAAATTCAGATACCTCTGCTTAGTTACCTGCTTTAGCGGCTGCTATATGCCTGTGCTTTAGCCTCCGCTGTGCTGTACACTGCAGATATCATAAAATTGCGCTACACAAAAATACTATTTAAGAAACTAAAGGAGAAAGTTTTATGAAACGTTTACTATGCTTATGTTTAATGGTGGTCATGATGACTGCGGCCCTGGCTGCCTGTGGAAAGGGTGAGCCAAAAGAAGTTACTGCAGCTGCGGATGATATTGCAAAAGAGCTGGTCAGTGAAACAATCACCAGTGATACTCTTACAAAATCAACTGCAGATTTCCTGGCCGCTACATATTTCCTTGATATGAATGAAGTGGAAGATAGCGCCGCTTATTTTAGTTCAGCAGCTACAGCCTGCGAAGTGGCTGTCATCAAGTGCAAGAATCCCGATTATGTAAAGGAAACAGAGACCCTTTTAAAACAGCGGACTGACAGCCAGAAGAGCTTGTATGAAACTTACAATGCCCCTGAAGCTTCCAGACTCGAAAAGGCAATCATCAAGACATCCGGCAACTACGCTGTGTTATGTGTCTCAGATGACAATGATAAAGCGGAAGAGATTTTAAGCAAATATGGATTTTAGGCAGATATATTAAATGTGGATGCTGAAAAGGGGAGGCAAAATGCCTCCCCTTTTTCATGCACACAAAATGCTGTTAACAGCATTTTAGCGCTGCAGTTCTATCTTTCGCGTGCATATCTCATCCAGCAGCGCACTGCTGTGGCTCACTGCTATCAGCCCGATGTGCCGCCTTCTTGTCTCTTCCAGCAGAAAATGCCAGATCTGGCTCTGTGTGATAAGATCCAGCATAGTGCTGATCTCATCGGCCAGCAGAAATCCAGTACTTTTCCCCAAAGCTCTGGCAATACAAAACCTCTGCAGCTCTCCGCCTGAAAGCTCAGCCGGATAACGGTTCATCCAGTCCTCTTCTATTCCCAGGCCTTTTATGATATCCTGTCCTATATTGTCACCCTCCAGGATGACCTCCCGCATACGCAGTCTGGGATTTACAGACTGTTCAGGGTGCTGCCAGATCATCTGCACCGGGCAGGGCCCCTTTATCCCTGACAGCGGCTTACCGTCCAGAAGCACTTCACCTCTGTCAGGCTTCTGGTAACCGGCCAGTATCTTGCACAGTGTGGTCTTCCCGAATCCGCTGGGGGCCACCAGCCCCACAACTTCCTCCTGGCTCACCTCAAGGCTGAATCCGCTCAGGATCTCCCTGTCTTTTTTGCTGTATCTAAAGGAGATGTCTTTCGCTGTGAGTATCATGCCCGCATCCTCCCCGCTTCCAGGCTTCCTATACACCTCACGTATCCATTCCCGGATTTCACCCATGGGATATCTTTTTGGCATTCCTCACAGAATCCCTCGCACCTTGGGCCAAACGGACATCCCTCCGGCATATCCTTCACATATGGCTGCGTCCCCTCGATATATCCAAAACCATTCTGGGGGATAGCACGGTGCAGCGCCCTGGAATATGGATGCCTCAGCGTATCTTCCTGCCTGAAATCATCAGCGGATGCCTCTTCTATAGTTGTGCCGGCATAGAATACCACGATCCTGTCTGCCACCTCCATAGCCAGTTCCAGATCATGGGTGATCAAAAGTACCCCCGCTCCCTGATCAGCTATTGCCCTGAAATCAGAAAGTGTCTGCCTTGCTGCCTCCAGATGAAGTCCCGGAGTCGGCTCATCCGCGATCACCAGCTTTGGATTTTTCATAAGTGCTGTACATATCAGCACCCTTCTGGCCATACCTCCTGAGAGTTCAAAGGGGTAGAGGTCTTCCACAGACTCCTCCAGCCCATACCGTCTGAACAGTTCCCGTGACCTCTCCTTTGCAGCCGCATCCTTTCTGCCGCCCCTCACCTGCGCTCCCACTTTCATAAGAGGATCCAGATAAGACACGCTCTGTGGGACAAGCACGATCTCATTCCCTCTCAGCTTTTCAACCTTTTTAGGGGTAAGGGGCTTTCCGCAGTAGGATATTTTCCCCTCCATCTTTCCATTATAGGGCAGAAGCCCCAGCACACCATGAGCCAGCAGGCTCTTCCCTGAACCGCTGGAGCCTACTACTGCAACCATCTCACCTTCTTTAATTGTAACTGATAGATCACGTATTACAGGCAGGTCTATTTGCTTTGTACCCTTTTTTTCAGCGTACTGTTTAAAGGAAATGGACATATTCTTTATCTCCAATATGGTCTTTCTGCCATTCTTCATCCTTTTCCTCTCCTTTCTTACTTGTGGGCGCTGCCCGGATCGATCAGCTTTCTCAGGCTCTCACCGGCTACGTCAAATAATATTACTGTAAGTACCAGCATCAGTCCCGGGAACAGCGCAAGCCACCATTTCCCGGTAACAAGATATTTCATGCTCTCTGACAATATGATCCCTATGGCCGGCTGCTCAGAACTCAGCCCAAATCCCAGGAAGGTTATGCTTGATTCATGCAGGATCGCATGAGGGAAAAGCAGGATCAGTCCCACCAGAAACTGGGGTACAAGATGAGGCAGCATATGCTTCACTGCAATATGCAGTTTGCCATGTCCCAGCTTTTCTGCAATTTTGATGTACTGGCTCTCACGAAGCTGCATCACTTCACCGCGGATCACCCTGGCCAGTGAAGTCCAGTGTGTGAGCGCCACACCCACCACGACTCCTGTCAGTCCTTTTCCAAGTGCCACTGATATGAGGAGCAGGAGCAGGATATGCGGTATCCCCATGACAAGGTCAATGATCCAGGTTATGACTGCATCCACGCCTTTTCCCAGCGTAGCTGATGCGATGCCCAGAATCAGAGCTGCAAACGCACTGACTGTAGCTGCCGCCAGGCCGATCAGGATACTTAATGACAGCCCCCTTATTGTCCTTACAAACATGTCTCGCCCCAGCCAGTCAGTTCCGAACGGATGGGAAAGGCCGGGCAGAAGGTTCTTCTGCGAAAAATCTGTCGCCTGGGCAGCCTCTTTGCAGAAGAGCCCTCCTATTGCCACGGCTGCAAGAAATATAACTGCCGCCGTAAAATAAATTATCGTTTTCTTTCTCTGGTTCATCTCTCTTTTGCCCCCTTCCGGATGCGCGGATCGACAATACCATAGAGCACATTTGCAATGAAATTTCCTCCAAATACAAAGAGCGCGCTTATTATCGTTATAGCCATAAGAAGGGGCACATCGCTGCCAAGACCTGCCGTAACTGCCGCCTGTCCGAGACCAGGATAGGAAAATACCTGTTCCACCAGCACCGATCCGCCGAATATCTCACTTATGGAGGCGAACTGCAGAGTCATAGCCGGCAGAAGGATATTCCGCAGACCATGGTTTTTCAATATGCTCCATCTGCTCTCCCCCCGAGCTCTGGCAAACAGCACGTATTCGCTTTCCATCACATCGATCATTTTTTCTCTTGTATGCAGCGCAATATTTGATACTCCCGTGATGCTTAATGTTACGGCCGGAAGTATGGCATGCCTCAGCCTGTCCATAAAAGTGACACCGCTTGCCTCTACTCCAATGGGAACACTTAAACCTATAGGCAGCACCTTCAGCCAGACTCCGAAGATCATCAGCAGCAGAAGGGCCAGCCAGAATGCAGGGGTACTGGCGATGACAAGACAATATCCCTTCACAGCCTTATCCACAAATTTACCTTCGTTCATCCCTGAGATAATTCCCAGGACCAGACCGAAGAACCCTGAGAGTATCCAGGCTGTTATCATCAAAAACAGGGAATTTCCAAGCTTTACAGCGATCACAGCCGACACGCTCTGTCTGTAAAGCAGGGAAGTTCCCATATCTCCTCTTATAAAATCCCCGGCCCAGGCCAGATACCTTTCCATGGGCGGCTGACCAACGCCCCAGTATTCCTGAAGCTTCTCTATCTGCTCCTGGCTCATGCTGCCAAGGGCAGCCTGCCCCACATTGGCCTGCAGAGGGTCAATGGGGGAGGCTGAGATCAGCAGGAACGCTGCAATACTCACTCCGATGACTAATAAAATCATCCTTATTAGATTCTTTCCTATAAATAAACAGTTCTTCTTCAATTCAAGCCTTTTATTCCCAGCTCCACTGGTCCACGTTGTTTACAATCGACCAGCCGTGGCCATGCGGATGTATCTTCTGTTCTCCTATGCTCAGCCCGTCTCTGATAAAATAGAGATGGTCTACATTACACAGCCAGATCCAGGGAATATCTCCTTCCTGTGTCACTCCTGTTGTCCCGTCCCACTGTGCCTTCTGCCACAGTTCATAAGACTTATCCAGATCATCTGCTCTGAGTGCTTCATCCATGTATTTGTCAACTGTCTCATTTGCATACGGGGAATACTGCGCTGTCCCTGTATCCTTTATGGTGTGATAAATATTGTACAGCTCCATAGGCGTATGGGCACCCCATCCCCACATGAGCGGCTGTGACTGGGCATTGTCATATGCCACATCCCATCCGGCTCCTTCTGTCGTCACCTGGATTCCCAGTTCCTTTAGCTGGTTCTTTACATCCTCAGCCAGTGCCTGGCGTACAGAATCTTCCGGGTTAAACATAAGCTTGAAAGCAGCCTTTACGCCGTCTCTTTCACGTACTCCGTCGCTTCCTTCTACCCATCCTGCATCATCCAGGAGCTTTTTAGCTCCTTCCAGGTCATAGGCTGTCTCTGCCTCATTGTTATACCATGGCATCTTATCACAAACACTGTAAGCCGGAGTTCCATATCCATTCAGGACATTCTCGATCATCTCTTCCCTGTCCAGGCCGATATTGATCGCCCTTCTGACTGCCACATCCTGCAGCACTTCATTGCCGTAGACGATACCGTCCTTCTCTTCGGGTGCTGTCGTGGGAAGATTGAAGCCTCTGTTGTCCACGCTGGCAACTGACTCAAGCCTGTATCCGTCCACACTCATATCTGAGTAGGAAGCTGCTGTGTGGGCCACATCCACCTGACCTGCCTGAGCTGCTGCAAGGGCTGCCTCCTCTTCCATAAACAGTACAGTTACCTTTTTGATTTTAGGCGCCTCTCCATAATAATCAGGATTCGCTTCAAATATGACCTGCTGCCCTTTATCCCACTGTTTCAGGATATAGCGTCCTGAACCAACCGGATTCTGTCCGTAATTCTCATCATATGCATGCTCCGGCACGATTCCCACGATCGCCATTGTATATGGCCAGATAGAGAACGGAGTTTCCATATCAAACTCAACTGTAGTTTCATCAATGACCTTTGCCTCTTTCAGCATAGTGAAATCATTGACCGTACTTTTTTCTTTTACATCATTATATGTAAATGCCACATCCTCAGCTGTAAGAGGCTCACCATCCGTGAACTTTACATCATCCCTGATCTTAACTGTCCATGTAAGGCCGTCCTCACTGACAGAATATTCTGTAGCCAGGTCATTGGCGATCTTTAAGTCAGCTGTAGTTACTGTCAGAGTACTCTGGATCAGCGGCTCATGCACATGCTCTCCTGCCCCCCAGCCGTATGCTGGATCAAATCCTGATTCCGGTTCGGAAGTAGTCGGCATAGTGACAACTACAGAATCCTTCTGGTCTGCTGCCGAATTTTCTGTATCTTCTGCTGCACGGCTCACGATAGAATTTCCACAGGCTGCAAATAAAACTCCTGCCATACAAAAGGCCGTAAGTGTTCTGAATAATTTATTTTTCATTCTGTCCTCTCTCTTTCTGTTTTGTTTGACACTTCGAAGTATTATCATGATGACAGTATAACAGCACAAAAAGACCCCCACAAGCCCATGTGGGGGTTATTTTTTTAACAATTTCTGTGTTTTATTTTGTACAAAGCTTAACGATCGAATCCGCAAAAATCTTTGCACTTGTCAGCAGTGTATCAATTTCCATAAATTCATCATCTCCATGCATATGGTTGTCAACGCCTGGCTCCATACACCCGAACGCAACGCCTCTCTCAAGTTCATGTACGTATGTCCCGCCGCCGATGGCCAGAGGCCTGCTGTCCTTCTTTCCCGTATACAGTTCATAGCTTCCCAGCAGAGTGCGCACAAATTCAGAATCAGCCGGCACATGATGTGCCGGAACCAACTTTCCTGCCTCCATCACTATGCCGTATCCCAGCATCTTCTGCCTGATCACCTCAGTCAGATTCTCATCTGTAGCGCATAACGGGGCGCGGCTGTCAAAATGTCCGCTCAATCTCTCCGGTGAGTATTCGAATATACCCAGGTTCATAGTCAGACTGCCTGATTCCTCGTCCTCCATATCCACCCCCAGGGCTTTGCCGTTATAATCATTGTGCGGGAACATCTCAGCCACAGCCTTTACCTTATCAAAACCGTCACTTGGCGCAAACGGCAGCCTGGACAGTAGCATTAAGAGACCAGTCAGTGCATTATTTCCCACTTCCGGCGTAGATGCATGTCCTGAGTTCCCTTTAGCCTCTATCCAGGTAGCTTTCTCCTCACAGCGGATATCAAAGACAATGCCAGTCTCATCCTCCACTGTCTTGGCTGCCTCCTGTAAAACAGCCGTCTCCATGCCTTCCACAATAGCATGCGCTTTCCCCGGCACCACATTCACTTTGCTTCCCCCTTTTATCTGGAGGATGCGGGGAAGTGCTCCGTCAGCCTTAAATACAGCCAGAAACGGTCTCTGAAGCTGCGCTTTTTCAATATTGATCAGAGGAAAATCCGCATCCGGGGTAAAGCTCATAGGAGCTTCCTCTTCTATGCTGTAATAATGTCTCAGGTCAGAGGAGCCGCATTCTTCATCTGATCCCAATATCAGCCTCACATTTTTTTCCATCGGAACTCCCAGTTCCCTGATGGCTCTCATGGCATAGAGTGCGGCAATAGCAGGTCCTTTGTCATCTGCAGTCCCGCGGCCGTATATTCTGCCATCCCTGACCAGAGGATCAAAAGGCTGAGTCACTGTCCAGTCCTCTGTCACGGGCACCACATCCAGATGCGCCAGGATATCCAGCTGCTTTTCCTTCTCATTGAAATCTCCTGTCACCACATAGTTATCATAATTTCTGGTCTTAAACCCATATTTATCCATCATCGCCTGCGCTGCCGCCAATGCCTTCGCCGGACCTTCACCAAAAGGCATCCCCTCCTGGCTCTTACCTCTCTGGCTGTCAATTCTGACCAGAGTCTTAAGGTCCTCCAGCATCTCCTCCCGGTGACCGTCAATATACGCATCGATCTGCTCTTTATACATGATATTTTCCTCCTGTTTCTGATATATTCTGCATAACTGTCTGGAATCTTCTGATCCAGACCCGTATTCATATTGTAACCCTAAGTATCAGAAACATCAATAAAAAAATGCCCTTTGCTTTTTAAAGACATATTTACTGCCCTTACCTGTACAGCCACCCTTCCGGCACTTCCTCTATAGGAGGTATTTCCTCATACAGTCTGCCAAATTCGGCAAACCGCTCTCTCAGGTTTTCATCTACGGTGCCTCTGTTGTTTGGGGAAATATTCATTAAAAAGCAGGTGTTTCTTCTATTATATTCTTTCACTCTCTCTGCCGCCCATTCAGCTGTCTTGAGATCAGCAGTCGTATGGATATCCTTCCAGAACCATGTACCGGCATACAGGTTTGCCGCCGCCCCAGGTCCCTGAAATGACTCATCTGCGCTTTGTCCAAATGCATTTTCAAAGAAAATCACATCTGTATCTTTCAGGCTTTCCACACATCCTATATTCATAACAAGACAATTGGGCTGAATTCCTTTGACAAAATCATCTATCTCCTGAAAGGGCAGGTCACTGTCTCTTGGTCCTCCCCATGGGGCATTCCATCCATCAAAAATAAGAAAAGGGATCTCTCCATAATTCTCCAGCAATTCCCGGAGCTGGGCTTTGATAAAATCTTTATCCGCGGAGGTGCATTTTTTCTCTGTAATATCATGCTGCAGATCCAGCATTGAAAAATAGAGCCCTGCAGTAATCCCGGCGTTCCGGAAGGCCTCCAGATAAGCCTTTACCACATCCTGCTTATATGCCCCGTTTCTCACACAGTGCTCTGTGACAGCCGTCGGCCAGAGGCAGAAACCTTCATGATGCTTTGCAGTAAGCGCTGCAAATCTGGCCTTTGCGCTTATGGCTGTCTGTGCCCATTGCTCACAGTCCAGCTCTGTTGGATTCCAGGAAGCCGGGTTAAATTCATGGCGGCGCGGGTCATTTTTTTCTGTGATGCCATAGTCCCAGTCTTCGATCTCCGAATCATGGAATTGTTCCGTTGCACTGTTAAAGTGGATAAAGACACCGTTTCTCAAATTCACGAAGTCCTTCTGCAAGTCTGTCAATTCTCTTTTCATAGTTATATGTTCCTTCCAATATTTTCTCAGCGGATAACCTTTAATGTTTTAATCTCAAATGGTGCAAATTCTATATCTGCAGTGCTGCCTTTTTCTGCCAGCTTACACTCTTCCTCCTCCAGCATATTGCAGAGGTACAGACTCTGGAACTCCTCTCCAAAGGCCAGCTGTGTCCTTGTCCTGCGGTTCCAGCATTCATAAAGCCGCAGGATTTCCGCCTGCCCGTCTTCAGAACGCTTCAGGACCTCTGCGATAATATTAGGCTTTCCAGTTTGTACCTTGGCATACTCTCCCTCAAGTTTTCCCCCGTACTCTTTTTTGATCCGGATTTTGGGAGGATTGTTCAGTCCGTAAGCCTGTTCCACTGTCCCGGCCTCCTGCCAGCTTCCTCTGTGAGGAAAAACAGAGTACACAAAATCATGCCCGCCTCTGTCTGCCTCCGGGTTAGGATAGAGCCCGGACTTCAGGAGCGTCAGTCCCACTTCGTTTTTGCGGACACCTGCTCCGTATTTACAATCACTTATAAAGCTGACGCCATAATCATACTCAGAAATATCCATCCATTTCTGGAAGCATACTTCAAACATAGCCTGTTCCCAGGAATTATTGGCTGTAGTAGCCCTTTTAACATTTCCGTACTGGATCTCGTAGGATGCCTCACATGTATTGATATCCAGCGGGAACAATGCCTTCAGCAATATCTGGTCTTCCTGCCAGTCAATGTGGGCGTGGATGTCTATCCTGGGACTGCCGGGATAAAAATAAAATACTTCAGTAATACTGGAATCTAAATAGACCCAGGAGAGTTCAAGAGCCATACGCACAGGGCCCTGCTCAATGATCTTTCTAGATACAAGCTTTTCCACAGGCCACTGTTTTTCCCTGTAATATTCAAACAGATTCCAATTGTCAAATTTATGTGGCTTATCCTCGTAGGTCATCAGGACATTGCCGCATTTTCCCGGCTGCAGCAGTTCTCTCCCTGCTTTCTTATCATAAAAAGAAGAAATCTGCCCGGCATCATTCCATTTCAGATGGTAATAAGGAGTAACTGTCTCTTCCTCCGTACAGTAAAAATCATCAGCTGTATACTCAGAGCTGTCTTTAACAGGGCTTAGCCTCTTCCAGCCCTTTGGCGGGATATCCTTTGCCTGAAATAAAACCGTCCCTCTTTCTGTATACTGAACAGGATATATTTCATTCCCGCATAATACTCCCTTTACCTCCTGCCCGGGAAGTTCATCTGTTGGAATCTCCACGAGCTCAGAGGAGGGCACCCCGTTGGAATTAAAAATTAAAATATCCCCCTCTTCCCCCAGGATCTGTTTTGCCAGGCATTCCAGAGCTTCATTTTCCACCTCTGCTGTGATGGCCGCAAGTTCCCTGTATTCTCTTTCAGAGTCCTCATAGACCTCCCTGACAGCAGAACCAGGCAGAATATCGTGAAACTGATTCCGCATCAGTATTTCCCAGCCCTTTGAGATTTCTTCAGCCGGATATAACCTCCCTGTCTTTTCCATCGCCAGTTCAGACCAGCACTCACTATTTAACAGGGCAAACTCCCCCATCCTGTTAGAGCGTTTATTCTTTTCCATGGAGGTATAAGTACCCCTGTGGTATTCCAGGTACAGTTCCCCTGACCAGACAGGAAACTCTGAGTCATCTGCTGTCCTGTGCAGCCTCTCAAAGAAATCCCCTGCCTTTTCAAGCTTTACCTTCGGGCAGCCATACTTTCCTGCGCCCAGCCTTCTGCCGGTCTCCAGCATCTGCTCAGTAGGTCCGCCGCCTCCGTCTCCATAGCCGTAAGAAACCAGAATATTATCATTCAAAGCCTTCTGCTGATAGCGCTGCCATGCCCCTTTTATCTGGGATGGCTCTATGTATCCATTATAATTAGTAGAAAAGCTGGTATTAAATTCATTATTAGTCGCAACACGTTTCCCGTTTTTCTCATAATCCCTGGTAGTGACAAAATGAGTCAGAACTTTTGTCCCGTCTATCCCCTCCCACCAGAATGTATCAAAGGGTATTTTATTTGTTTCATTCCAGCTTATTTTTGTAGTCATGAAGCTGTCTATCCCGCATTTTTCCATGATCTGCGGCAGGGCGGCTGAATACCCGAACACATCCGGCAGCCATAAGATCCGGCTGTCCGCCCCAAATTCTTCCCTGAAAAACATCTTACCATAGAGGCACTGGCGTACAAGGGATTCCCCGCTGGTCAGATTGCAGTCTGCCTCCAGGAACATGGCGCCCTCAGGTTCCCAGCGTCCCTCCTCTGCCCTCTTCTTAATCTTTTTATATAGCTCCGGCTGGTTCGCCCTGACATACATATAGAG
The DNA here is from genome assembly GCF_024622195.1 of Murimonas intestini. Classification (NCBI taxonomy): domain Bacteria; kingdom Bacillati; phylum Bacillota; class Clostridia; order Lachnospirales; family Lachnospiraceae; genus Murimonas; species Murimonas intestini. The sequence continues at coordinate 214,558 of NZ_JANKBI010000002.1, read as the reverse complement.
CTGGGGCTGGCTGGACATAAAAAGATATTCAGGATAACGCTCCATCAGCTTTAATACGGTTGAAAAGCTCCTGGCCGCCTTTTCCCTGGTAATCTCCAGAGTCCAGAGCCAGGCCACATCAATATGTGTATGCCCCACACAGGAGACGGTGACGGGAGAGGCCGGAAGCTTTTCCGTTTGCCGCCTGAGTTCTTCTGAAGCTCTTCTGATGCTTTCCGCAAATTCACGGCTGTCTGTTTTTCTCATATCCAGACAATTTACTGTGCGGTTGAGTATCCCCAGAAGTTCTCCATATTCCCTGCTGTCCTCCTCCATAAGCTCAAGGCACTTCCACGGCACCAGACAATCATAGTAAAACTCATACACTGCCTTATCCTTCATCCTGAGGCTGCTGTGCCATTCTCTGACACTTCCCTCTTCTCCTGTGTAAACCGAAAGAAATACAGTAAGGTGTTCCCCTGCTCTCTTTTCCTCGCCCAAATAAATGCTTCTGTGGTTTACATCCAGTCCCTGAGCAAGCTGTCCGTCCACATAGGCTGCCATCTGGGGATTAGTAGCGTCCCATTCCCCTTCCCTTCCTGTGGATATAAAAAGTTCCAGAGAGCCGCCCTCCATCTCTTTTGGGATTACGATTTCCGTACAGAGTCCAAACCATGCGCCTTTACTGCTGCCAAGCTTTGCCGGATCTGCTGCCGGCCAATCATGTGTCTGCACTTCCAGGCAGTCTGTCACAGGAAAATGCCCTTCTTTTCCCTTCCACTGTTCAATCTCCTGACGTACAGGATACGCCAGCTCCTTCAGCTGTCCGATAATTTCCCCTATCCGTTCATATATAAAATCCATTATTCCTCCTCTTCATCCCTGGGCGGAGCTATTGACTCCCTGGGGACGATCTCTCCTTTTATTCTTACCTTTTCCGCTCTTTTCTGCTTCGGATGCTCCAGGCTTTCCCTGAACAGCCGGCAGGCCTCATGGGATATCTTTTCCAGAGGCTGCGTCGCCGCTGTGACTTTTACCGGAACAAGTGTTGAAAAGACATAATCATCGATCACTGCCAGTGAGAGCTCATCCGGCACTACGATATGTAATTCACTGGCCGCCCTCAGAACTCCCATAGCCATATAATAATTGGCTGCAAAAACAGCTGTAGGCTTTTTTTCTGCCTGCCAGAGCCTGTACATCATCTCAAGTCCTGACTCCCTGGTGTTTTCCCCGTAAAGCATCCATTCCCGGCACACCTCTATATCATAATCTTCCATGACATGCATATATCCCCGCATACATTCCTGAACAGAACGAAGTGAAGGCGCCCCTCCAATGACAGCTATCTTTTCATGTCCTTTGATAATAAGATTTTCTACCAGCTCATAGGCCATGGCTGTGTAATTCGTCTGAACCAGGCCGTACACTTCAAAGCCCTTGGCGGCTTCCAGGGCAATCAGCGGAATCTCTTTTTCCCTGGGGACATTCATATAGTCCTCTTCTTCCTGTATAGGAGCAAAAAATATTCCGTCTACCATCTGTGACGTGAGGTATTCCGCATATTCCCGTGCCAGCTCCACCGATTTTCCATGGCAGCACAGAATCAATGCATATCCTATCTTCTGCAGCTCCGCCTCCAGATAATTGATCAGTTTAGCCCAGTAAGGGCCATCCATAGCCTCTATCATCAGTCCCACTGTAAATGTTTTTGACCTTTTCAGTCCACGTGCCAGGCTGTTGGGGGAATATCCCAGCTTCTTTACCGCCTCCCTGATCCGTACCTCATTTTCCTGGCGCACTGAGCCGCCGCTCATATATTTTGAAACAGTAGAAATAGCCACTCCGGCTTCTTTCGCCACATCCTTAATCGTAATTTCCATGTCTTGCCTCTCATTTTACATATTCAAGAACACTCCATGTTCCTGCAAGGAGTATAACATACTTAACTGGCATTTTCTACCGCTCTGTGCTCCGTCAGCCTTTCACCGCCCCTGATAAAATCCCTGATTCTACCCTCTCATGAAAGATCAGATAGATGAACAGAGTGGGGATCATGGCCATCACGATAAAAGCAAACTGCGGCCCCATATCAGTAGAATGCTCTCCTGTAAAGTTCAGCATGGCCCTGGATACTGTAAACTTCTCCGGCTTAGACAGAAGGGTCAGTGAAAAGATCAATTCACTGTAGCCATAAATAAATACGAAAATTGCTTCCGTGGCAATGATCGGCTTGCAGATAGGCGACAGTATTTTAGACAGCAGCGTCACATCCGTGCAACCGTCAATAATAGCTGCTTCATCCAGTTCCCTGTCAATGCTCTGGATAAATCCTGTATACAGGTAGACCGCCTGTGCCAGATTAAATGCTGAATAGATCAATACAAGGAACCAGAAGCTGTCCTTGGCATGCAGCGCGGAAGCCATGCCGGAGATGGGTACGATCGTACAATGTACGGGTACCATGACGCCTACCATAAAAAGCAGATAAACAGGCTTGATAAAAAACAGCTTTTTTCTTGCCAGAATATAGGCTGCCAGCATCCCCACCACAGTTACAAGAACAGTTGTCAGAAGCGCCAGCAAAATGGAATTTCCTATGCTTCCAAAGGCATTTGCCGTCTCATTTGCTTTCGCATAATTTTCTATTCTCCAGTGTTCCGGCATGGAGAATACACCCATATTTATCTCATTATTATTTTTTAAGGAAGAAAACACTGTAATCATCAGCGGAAGAATTGTCATAAGCCCCCACACCAGCGCCAGAAAATACCATAGGATGTTCCATCTTTTTCTCTGTTTCATTTTCTACCCCTCTTTCTAATACATCTCTTCATCCTGACGGAAAATACGATTTACCACCAGGCTGATCACGATGCCGAATACAAGCAGTATAATACTGTATGCGCTGCTTCTTCCAAACAGCTTATACTGGAATGCTTCTGTATACAAAATAATTCCCGGTGTGGAGCTGACATCTCCCGGACCTCCCCTTGTCATTGCCCATACAATGTCAAATACTTTCAGGGAGCCAGTAAAAGCCAGGATTGAAAATATCTTGAAGGTATTTTTCATCAGCGGCAGAGTAATATAGCGGACTCTCTGCCAGCCTCCGCAGCCGTCAATAAGAGCTGCTTCATAGAGACTATGGGGTATGGACACCAGGCCTGCTGCAAAGATCAGCATATTATATCCTGCAAACATCCATTCATTTACTAATACAACACAGATCACATTCAGCACCGGTTTAGAAAGCCAGTCTGTCACAAGACTATCCAGGCCCAGAAATCTCAAAAATTGAGCCAGCGCCCCCCATCCCGGATTCAAAATATTCGTCCACATCAAAGCCACCGCTGTTGTCCCCAGCATGACCGGCATAAAGTATGCCGTCTTCATGATTCTGGTGAACTTCAGCTTTGAGGTGATCAGCATAGCCAGCCCAAAGGCAATAGGCATAAGAACTACGAAACTTCCCAGCATGAACCATACACAGTTGAGCATAGCATTCCAGAACTTACCGCTTGTCAGGGCTTTTATAAAGTTATCCAGGCCCACCCATTTCTTTGGCTGGCCGTACATCCCCTTCCAGGAGTGGAGGGACAAAAAAGCCGCATCCATTACAGGATATATAATAAAGCAAAAAAGCAGGATCAGCGCCGGGGCCAAAAAAGTAATTGCAATGATATACTCCTTTTTCTTTGTCTTTCCTTTCATCTGATATCTCCTTCCCGTTTAAAAGAGGAGAGCTGCCAGGACGGCAGCTCCTTTATACCGGATGGGATATTTCTATCCGATAATCCTCATGTACACATGTTTACGCCCAACGGCACATATGCCCATCTGTACAGTTACGTTACTCATATTCTGCCAGGGAATCGACAATCTCCGATCCCACTTCTTCCGGGGTCTTATCCATTGCCAGTCCCTGCAGCGCCGTGCGCACTGTATTCATAGCCATAGACTGAGTATCATATCCCTGCAGGTCACTCCTCACATCTTCCGTGTCATTCATGATTGCCATCACATCATTAAGAAGGTAATTATCAGTTTTCACATCCACATTATATGCATAGGTATTCGGGTTAACAGCGATCAGCCCTTCTATATAGTCTACGCTGGCCAAATATTTCAGGAATACAACAGATGCCTGAACCTGTTCCTCTGTGGCATTCAGCGTTGAAATATAATAAGCGTCTGTCGTTCCGCCCATATCCGTTTTCTCGTACTTCGCCTCGATGGAAGGAAATCTTACCACTCCAACTTCCTGATTGGCAAACAGTTCAGAACCGGATTCCTCAATCTGTGCCGGATACCATGAACCGTCATATTTGAATACAGCCTTTCCTTCTTCAAAATATGTATCTTCCTGGCCCTTATCTGTACTCAGCAGATTGTCACCCAGATAGCCATTATCTACCATTGTCTTAATCATCCCGTAGATAGAAAGCATTTCTTCCCCATCATAGCTCATTTCCCTGCTGGCAAGCTTCTGGGCCACATCAGCGCCGTATTTTTTGAGTGAGAGTACTGTATGCAGATGGCCGAAGCGGAAAGCATCCTTCTCCCCCACTACAAAAGGCTGTACTCCTGCCTCTTTCAGTTTTGCACATGCATCCATCAATTCATCCCAGGTTGCAGGTACTTCAATGCCATTTTCCTCTAAAAGAGACTTATTGTAAAACAACATGATCTGATATGTTTCTGAGGGCACCCCATAAATCCCCTCATATCCGTAATCCTCAAATTTGCAGGTAGACCATCCATTTTCCTTAAAGCCGCCATACCAGTCAGGATCTGCTTCCAGATAAGGCTGCAGGTCAAGAAGATAATCTGCCTCCAGATAATCCAGTACTCTTGATCCGCCGTATTCAAGAAATATGTTAGGCGCATCCCCGGAAGCAAAGTCTGTACTCAGTCTGTCCAGATAATCAGCCTCAGTGGAGATATTGATCATTTCCACGGTAATTCCGTTATCCATGGCATTGAATTCTTCCACTTTACTTAAATAGTAAGCGTCCACAGCGCTCTCCGCCCCTCCCCCGTTCCTGGTGGCAACACGGATCGTAACGTTGTCAAACTGTACATCCTTAAGGCTGTAATCTTCAGCCGCCAGAGCTGTGCCTGGTATCAGAGATACTGTCATGAGAGCTGCAAGTGTAAGGCCCGTTGCTTTTTTGAGTTTCATAATGATTCCTCCTTTAGATTTTTGCAGGTTATTTTTTATAAGCCCACATTATCAAACGCGAATTGTTTTGTCAATATTTTTACATAAAATAGTATATTTTCTTGCATTTTTAACATATTATTAGTTTTATTTTAGTGCATAATTAACATATAAATATTTACACTTTACAAAACGTTTCGAGTTGATTATACTTTAATTACCAGATCAAGTCTCCTGTCTACTCCGTGAACAGTAACCATCATTTTGCCGCATAACAGGTAATTTTCAAAACCAGATTGCCCTGATATATATTCCATGCTAGAATAAAGAAAACACAGGAGAAAGGAGAAGTTTCATGAAGGTTACGATAACAGACATTGCTAAAGACACAGGTCTGGCCTTGTCAACTATTTCAAGATATCTGAACCATAAAAAAGTCCAGCCAGAAAACCAGGTTTTGATTGAAGCTTCTATCAAAAAACTGGGATATACCCCCAACCGGATCGCTCAGGGACTCCGTTCCAAGAGTTCGCGTTCTGTCGCCCTGCTGATCCCTTTCTACAGCAACTATTTCTGGGGGCATTCCGTGAGTTATGTAACTTCCGCCCTCTGGGAAAAGGGTTATACATGCACTGTTCATACATATCTGCCTGAGACAGATAAACAGCTTAAGACTATTCAGCTTTTGATCAGTAAAAAGATAGGCGGGGTGATTGCCGTTTCGGGCTCACTTTCCCAAGAGGCGCTCAACAGGCTGGAGGATAACGGAGTTCCCATCGTCCTGCTAGACCAGGTCTTATCTTCCCTGTCTGTGGATTATGTCACCTCCGACAATTACCAGGGCGGTTACATGGCAGGGTCTTATTTAGCCGGAAAAGGCCACAAAAAAATTGGCTTTATTGCCAGTGAGCCGGGAACTTACACGATCTGCCAGCGCACCCGCGGTTTTTTGGATGCTCTCCAGGACCACCAGATACCCTCCATTCCCCAGTACTATTCTTATCAGACTTCTGCATATCCGGCTGCGGAAGCACAGCTTCAGCATCTTCTTTCACTAAAAGAGCCTCCCACAGCACTCTTTTTCTGCTATTACGAAAGCTGCCTCTCCGGTATATCCGAGCTGGCCAAATATAATATTTCTGTTCCGGAGAAAATATCCATAATAGGCTTTGACGATGACCCGCTTTTTTCTTCCCTGGCGCCCTCCATCACCGTGATTGCCCAGGACTTTCTTACAATTGGAAAAGAGGCCACAAAAATACTTCTAAGCAGGATATCAGGTGAAGATTCTTCCCCCGGCAAAAAGGTGCTTGTTCCCGTCAGGCTCATTGAGCGGGAATCTGTGGCAGCTATTTAAGGGACAAAAAACGGAGCTGCCGCAGCAGCAGATATATGTCCGCTGTTGCAGCAGCCCCGCCGCCGCGCCGCCAAAAGCAGCGCAGCCTGATTGGGCTATATATTGTAAACTTTTTATGGGTTACCAACACAATTTTTTTCGTGCACCCGTCCGGGTAATGACGGGCACACATATTATGGGTACAATATTAAAAAGTGGTCAACCTCTTTTTCCCGGGAAAGTACCTTCCACATCGCTCCAGTGCTTCTCGGCATGATCTAATAACGTATTTGCCTGCTCTAAAGACATCTCAGGGAAGAACAGGAAAAGGCTGTGTGAGCCGTAACGCTCTACAAGTCTGTCAACATTTCTGATCCAGTCTTCAAAATCACCTGAGTATACCTTCACCCAGAGAGATTTTCCTGCTGCACGGGCCTTGTCATAGATCCCGTACCAGTCTTCCAGTGTTCCATCAGGACCAGCGTCACCGCTTGTCCACTGAAGGGCATCTATACCGTCTATTTCCATCAGTGCATCCATATGCTTGATAGCATCAGGACCGTCCAGATGATACAGCACACAGTCTGCTTTTTCAGCCTGCTGCCTCAGAGAGTCCTGGACAAAATCACGGAAATTCGCCGGTGACATCATGGCAGAAAAGTCACACTGAAGCTTTACTGTCCTGCCCGGTCCCCAGATCTGGAATACCGTATATGCATTTCCGCCCTCATTGTCTTTTATCACATTATAGAAACTGTCAAAGTAATCATAGTAGAGAGCTGTGATCTCCTTAACCCTCTCCTCAATGATCTCCGGATCATCGATCATGTCGTAAAGCATGTCCTGTGCCCCGCGCAGAGACGCGAGCACATCCACATTTTCCATCAGGTCAGGCATATCCACATAGAAATCATCACCTGCCAGACGGCGGCACTCTTTTACAAGCTCAATATGCTTTTTGTACCATCCGTTCTCAGGATCGAACTTAAAAGGAGGTACATCCTCCCAGCCGTCAAGGCAGGATTTAAACCAGACTGTATCTTCCTTAAATCCAATATCTGATCCCAGATAAGCTGCAAGTGAACCAGGTCCGAAGTCTACATTCAGATTCGGGAAGCTCTCTCCCAGGAATATGTGGTTTTCACAGAAATGGCGGTATCTGGCTACGATACGCTCTGCATTCTGATATTTATCCTCCATATCCTTCCACTTCAGTTCTTCAGGAAGGCCATAATATTTACCCTGACAGATCACGTCCGAGTACCCGCCCTCCACAGGCCTGTTGTCTGAAAGATGTTCAATCTCCGGCTTTCTGGCAATGACACACATAAGCGGCCTGCCTGTATTCTGGTGTTTCCAGTAATTTTTAAATTTTACTTTTGTCTCTTCCCAGTTTTCTTTATACATCATAACTTTATTCCTCCAGGGTTAACAGATAGACTTTATTTCTTAACTGGTCCGATAATTCCTTCACGGTATGCACCGATATATTCCATACAGTAATCATCCTGTCCAAGGAGAGCTTCTGTGGCATAGATCAGTCCCAGCATATCCCTGTTTGTCGGGTCCAGGATAGCGCTGTCAAGTCCTGCATTCATTGCCAGAACAGTGAAGCCTAAGTTGATCAGCTTACGAACAGGCAGGTTGAAAGAAATGTTGCTGACAGCTGCTGTGATATGGATAGAAGGATACTGTTTGCGCACGCTGCTGATCACTTCCACATTCATGGCGATTCCATCTTCTGATGTACACAGCATTTCTACTAATGGGTCAATATGTAAACGGCTCGGTTTGATGCCATACTCTTTCGCTTTTGCCATGAGGTCGTCGAACACTCTCAAACGGTCCTCTGCTGTTTTAGGGATACCCTTATCATCACTCAGAAGACAGATCACTTCCCAGTCTGTATCAGCGATCTCTTTAAAGATCCTGTCTGCTTTGTCGCCTTCCATTGATACAGAGTTGATGATTCCCGGCTTATTACAGAACTTATATGCCTGGATCAGCACATCCGCACTCGGGCTGTCCACTGAAATGGGCTTATCTGTCACTTCCTGGATGCATTCGATCATCCATTTTAAGGTTTCCACTTCGATGCTCTCTTCTACAGAAGCACAGCAGTCAATAAAAGTAGCTCCGCTTTCAGCCTGAAGTTTCGCCCTGTTTTTAATAAATTCCCCATCTCTTTTCGCAATTGCTTCTGCCACAACAGGAATAGAGCCATTGATTTTCTCACCAATAATAATCATTTCGGTAAATACCTCCTACATAAGTTGTTTTTTATTATAGCTTTTTTTTCACCCTTAATCTTCTGCATAATTACGATTTCATTATACTTTTTTACTCACTTTACTTCTTGTTTCCCCTGGAGACCGCCCTGTTTCTTTTTTATAAAGGCGGTAAAAATTCGAAGTATTGGTAAACCCGCAGGCACCGGCAATCTCAAGAACACTCTTGTCACTGTTTTTCAAAAGTTCCTCCGCCTTCTGCACCCGCAGTTCAATCAGATAGTCCCGCAGATTTTTCCCTGTCACTTTTTTAAAATAAGTGGAGAAATAATTGGGACTCATATATGCGACCTGCGCCACCTCCTCCAATGTGATTTTTTCCATATAATGCTCTTTAATGTATGAAAAAGCCTTATCCAGGCGTTTCATCTGGGTCTTCTTAACTGATAGCAGTTCTCTGGCAGGCTCCTCCTTTTGGAAATGCCTCACCAGAATAGTCAGTATGCGCAGGACATCAGCCTTTATCATCAGCTGGTATCCCAAACGCCTCTCTCTGTACTCAAGCAGGATCTGCCTCATAGTATAAGCTATCTCATCCGTATATGGCTCATCCTTCCCGATCCTGTTCTTAAAGTTGCTGCCCCGCTCTACAAATGGCACGAGATAATCATAGTCAAAGACATGGGTGCCGTCTGATATGAATTCTGTGGAAAATGTCATGACAAGGAGCTGCATTTTCTCTGTAGTCTTCCAGCCATGGACATCCACATTGTTGAATATGATCAGGTCCCCTGCCCTGACCTGGTATTCCTGTCCATTCACATAGTAGCAGCCGCTTCCGTCTTCCACGCAGGTGACTTCCATAAACTCATGCCAGTGGAACTGCCCCTCTGTATCATCGCCGGGGCAGGAATAATAGCGGAATATATGGAACGGGTAAGTTTTGTCAAACTTTGTTTCGTCTTTTTTTATGTACATGTCATCCAGACCTTAATCCAGATACCCTTCTATCTCTGCCTTTGTGGGAAGCGCCGGTATACCGCCCATTTTCTGCACACAGATGGCGCCTGACGCATTTCCGTATTCCAGAGATTCCCTTACTATATCTTCTGTAAGCTCAGCAGCTGTATTTACACCGCTCATAAGTATTTTTGACAAAAAACCGCCCCAGAAAGCATCTCCCGCTCCCGTTGCATCAACTGCCTTCACCTTATGTCCGCAGATATGGCCTTCCCTGCCGTCAAAGAAATACTTGGCCCCATCGGCGCCCAGTGTTTCGATCACTACGGTTATCCCGTTTTCCTTCATGAATGCCGGAATATTCTCCTCACCGCCAGTAAAGCTCAGCTCTTCCTCTGATATTTTCAATAAATCCACATATTTCAATATACTGTCCACAGCTTCCTTTGCCGCCGCTTCATTTTCCCAAACTGTATCACGGTAGTTGACATCGTAGCTGACCAGCTTTCCTTTTTCTTTAGCCAGCTTCATGGCATATTCTGTTGCAGTGCGTGACGGATCCTTTGACATTCCAAAAGAACCCGCATGGAGCATCCTTGTATTCTCTATATCTTCTGCTTTTACATCAGAGACCTCCAGCAGCATATCAGCTCCCGGCTTTCTGGCAAATGTAAAAGAACGTTCTCCATTCTCATAAAGGGTAACAAAAGCCAGAGTTGTTATGGCTTCATCTGTAAGCTTGGGGCAGAGCACCTTCACACCGTCTTTTTCCAGTGTTTCCTTCAGGAAACGGCCAAAATCATCATCGCCCAGCTTTCCTAAAAATCCGGCCTCCAGTCCGTTTCTCGCCATAGCGATGCAGGCATTGGCCGGAGCTCCTCCCGGGTTTCTGATATAACTTGCGGGCTGGGTGCCCGGCGTAAAATCTATCAACATTTCTCCAACACAAATTACATCCATTACAGGTACCTCCTGTGTTTTCTTTTCATTATACACCAGAAGACGCCCGCTTGGCAATTTAATTATCATGATTCCAGCCCGGGTGCTCTGCTCCCGGGCTGGACATTTTAATCAGATACCTGACGTCTCAATTATAAATTTTACGCTTCCATCCATATCTTCTGAAATTCCAGAGAAATTGTTGTATTCTTTACCTGCATCCATGACTGCCTTTATTCTGTCAAGCACATCCTGCATATCCCCTTCCAGTGCATCTGACAGCTTCTGAATTCCTTCCTCATCGAATTCTTCCATTCCATCTTTCAGAGTGTCAGCTCCTTCCTTAAGGGTATCTGCACCATCCACCAGGTCGCCTGTGCCTGACGCCAGTGTGTCTGTTCCTTCCTTCATCTGACTGGCCCCGGATGCAAGGGCTTCTACTCCTGAACTCAGTTCTGAAGCTCCTGCGGCAAGAGCGCTGCTGCCTCCGGCAAGTGCGCTCACACCATCTCCCAGCTGTGCCGCTCCTGTGCTCAGGCTGAGTGCTCCTCCTGCCAGGGCTGACGCTCCCTGCGCCGCTGACGCGCTGCCCTGGTTGAGTGCTGCACTGGATGCATTCAGGTCATCAAGTCCCTTTGCCAGCTGAGGACCTTTGTTCAGCAGCTCTTTTGCCCCATCCAGGAGCATCTGGTTATTTGCTGTCAGTTCCTGTGCGCCGGCCTGAAGGCTCCCAATTCCCTGAAGCAGTTTATTGATATCCCCGTCCTGTCCGAACTGGGCCAGGAGCTGCTGCTGGCAGTAGATGCTGGTCTGCAGCTGCCCTATGGAGTCAGCCAGCTTCTGCGTGTATTCATCCACCGGCACAGCATTATTAGCCAGCTTCACCAATATCTCATGATTGCTTGTGTAAGAGGCTACAACGCCCTGCACCTCCATAAGTGTCTGCAGTACTGCTGTGTCGCTTGATATGGACTGCTGCAGCAGCGCCGCCACAGCAGCCTTGGCGGATTCTATCCCCTCTCCGGCATCATTGAGCCCGTCAGCCAGCTGGGATACTCCGTTCACATATTCTGTAGTTCCCTGCGCCAGGGCTGACGCTCCGCCCACAAAGCTGTCAACTCCCTGTTTCGCTGTGCCTACGCCTGCAGTATACTGTGTCACGCCCTGCTGTAAATTGGCGGTCCCTTTCTTCAGTTCCCCTGCTCCCGCTGCAATGCTGTCTGCTCCGCTTATAAGCGTGCCTTTCTTTTCATTCAGCTCCGCGATTCCTCCTGCCAGCGCCTGTGCGCCGCTTGTGAGTTCACCTTTCCTGCCATTCAGCTGAGCAAGCCCGTCTGAGAGCTCACCCATCTTCTCATTTAATGTTCCTGCGCCTGTATCCAGGGTTTTACATGCTTCCTGAAGTTCCTTTACCCCATCCGCAAGCTCGCCGCTGCCATCCACAAGACTTGTAGAAGCCTCACTTAACTCCCTCACAGAATCCATCAAATCATCCAGGCTGTCTGCATCATCAAATCCAAACTCATTGAGAATATCTGCCGTAGCTACAGTAGCTGTCATGGACAGTGTGAAATCCTGGGCATCCGCCGTGACTTCGAAATAATTGGGTATATCCAGATCTTTCGTCTCTTCTGCGTCTTTCAGCTTCAAACTTTCTGCCAGCCCCGGAAATCCCATCCCAACTGCTATGTTCCTGCTGCCGTCTGATATTACCTTTCCGTTTGTGACTGTCACATTTTTAAAGTTTTCTGTGGGCAGGATCATTCCTGTCACCATAGCAAACGGCACATAAGCTTCCCCGCTCTTTGCCTTATTAATATACTCGTAGCGGATCCTGACCTTCCCGCTTTTTCCCGCCATATCCTCCGGCGCCGTCTCTTTGCCGTCCAGATAATATGTTACCTTGATCCCTACAGGAAGCTCCTTATCTGTCTCCCCCTGATAATAGATGTCGTTGCCGTCGGCATTCCATGTGATCTGATTTCCGTTCTGATCAAATGTCTCATCACCCTTCACATTCTTAATTCCTGACAGTTCGGAGACATCGCTCATGGCAATGTCCAGATCTGAATTTTTCAGCCAGTCACTTACGATCACACTCTGTATCTGTCCGTCTGCATCTGCTTTTACATAGACAGTCTCATCCTTTGTGCCTTTGGCAATTCTCTCAGTCTGTGCCTCTGTCTCCTTTTTTTCATCCTTCTTTGTCTTTTCGCTTTTATCTTCTGCCATCACTTTTCCAATCCCGTTCAGGCAGGTTGTTCCTGCCAGAATGACAGCAAAGCCTGCCACTGCTGTTTTTTTCCATATACGATTTTTATTCATCTTAATTCCTCCTGTTTATTCTTGTTCTGTTTTGGCAAGAAGCCGATTGATGTTTTACATATTACTTTATCAAATATCATAAACATGGCAGGCAGTACACAGATAACGACTACCGTACTGATAATAGCCCCTCTCGACAGCAGGTTGCAGATAGAGCTGATAATATCTATCTTGGAATACATTCCCACGCCGAAGGTAGCTGCGAAAAAGCTGCACCCGCTGATTATAATTGATTTCATTGAAGACTTATGGGCCGTCCTTATAGCGTCCTTCTTGCCAGCCCCCCTGCTCCTCTCACGCTGGTAGCGGCTGGTCATCAAAATAGCGTAATCTACTGTAGCCCCCAGCTGTATGGTGCCTATGACTATACTTGCTATGAACGGAAGCTTTGTTCCGGCAAAACATGATATTGCCATGTTGATACAGATAGCAAATTCAATGACTGCCACCAGTATTACCGGCAGTGATATGGATTTGAACACGATCATGATTATGACAAATATGGCGGCGATGGATATGATATTTACATTTCTGAAATCCACGTCCGTCACTGTGACCAGATCCTTTGTCAGCGGCGCTTCACCTATGACCATAGCCCCCTGCTCATAATTTTTAATAATGCCGTTCACCTGGGCTATCTGGTTATTCACTTCGTCTGTTGCTGTCTTATAGTCTGAGCAGATAAACTGCAGCTCGTAATTATCACTTTTCAGCATTCCTTTTATATCTTCAGGGATCATATCGTCCGGAATTCCCGGTCCTACAAGAGAATCCATGCCGATCGCCCAGTTGATGCCGTCCACCTCTTTGATCTGCCTGAGCATATTATCTTTATCCTTGGCATCCATTCCATTTGGCAGCATGACCATGTATACATTATTCATATGGAATTCATCGCCAAGCTTTGCATTTGCCTTAGAACTGTCCAGATCTGCCGGCAGCGTAGAGTCTATATTGTAATACACATCTGTATGCGTATTGCCGTAAAGCGCCGGAACAAGCAATATGATAAAGACTGCCATCCAGATTTTATAATGCTTTGATATAAAGCCTGATATCTTGTCGAGATTTGGTATAAGCGCTTTATGCCTTGTCTTTTCAATCCCCCTGTCAAAAATCAGGATCATGGACGGCAGCAGTGTCACACAGCAAATAACTCCAATAACTACCCCTTTAGCCATTACAACTCCGATATTCATCCCCAGGGTAAAGGACATAAAGCACAGCGCTATAAATCCGGCGATAGTAGTTACTGAGCTGCCTGCCACAGATTTAAATGTATTTGATATAGCATGGGCCATAGCCCTGTTCTTATCTCCGTCAAATCTGACCTTGTTTTCTTCATAGCTGTTCAGCAGGAAAATGGAATAATCCATTGTAACGCCCAGCTGGAGCACTGCCGTCAGCGCCTGGGTAATATATGAGATCTCCCCCAGAAACATATTCGTACCCATGTTGTAAATAATCGCAATGCCTATACTGAACAGGAAAAGCACAGGCGCCAGAACAGAATCCATTGTCAGCATCAGCACCAGAAGGCTCAGCAGCGCAGCTATCAATACATATATTGGCATTTCCTGCAGGAACAGATCCTTCACATCTGTAACCACCCCTGACATGCCGCTGATGTAACACTGTTCCCTTGCCAGTGTCCTCATCTGGCTCACAGCCTCCATTGTCTCATCGGAGGATGTAGTGTCATCAAAGAGGGCTATCATCATAGTGGCATCCCCCTGAAAGAAGGCGTCCTTTATATCATCCGGCAGCATCTCCACCGGCACGCTGATATCCATAACGCTGTCATACCAGAGCACATCCTTTACATGGTTTATCTCCCTGATCTCATCCTTAAGCTTTACTACATCCTTTGGTTCCATATCCTCCACGATCACCATAGAGAAAGCGCCCATTCCAAACTCATCCAGCATAATGTCCTGTCCCCTGACTGTTTCCAGCGAATCAGGCAGGTAGGTCATGATATCATAATTTACCCTTGTGCTGATATATCCGAATACGGCGGGAACCAGCAGAAGTAGGCTCAATATGAAAATCGGTATCTTGTACTTAACTATTTTTTTGCCTGCTTTTATCATTCCTTATCTCTCCTCACTTTCAAAATGACTACTGGTCATTTCTTTCAAACCATGTTATACTACAAAAATGACCATTAGTCAATCTCTATTTTTAATTTTATGCAGGTAATTGACTTTTTGGAACTTTTCATCAATAATAAAGAGGGAATGCGCTTTCAAACCGCAGCCAAAGGAGATATGCCGTATGAGTAAATTGGAAAATAATAAAAAACAGAAAAAAGAGGCCCTGTTGAATACAGCCTTTGATCTTTTTATTACCAAAGGGATACAAAAGACTTCCATCTCAGATATTGTGGAGAAGGCCGGTGTGGCAAAGGGGACATTCTATCTGTACTTTTCTGACAAATATGACCTTCGGAACAAGCTGATCTCACACAAGGCCAATCAGATCCTGGGAAGTGCCTACACAGCTATGAAATCTGCCGGGATAGATTCTTTCGAGGACCGTGTAGTCTTTATCGCTGACCACGTTATCAATCAGCTGAATCAGGATAAATCCCTTCTGAATCTCATTGCCAAGCATCTGAGCTGGGGAATTTTTAAAAATGCCCTTACACGTATGGATAATGACACTGATAAAAACGTATATGACATTTATTACCAGATACTCTCAGAAAGCGGGCAAACCTTTAAAGACCCGGAGATCATGGTCTATATGATCGTGGAAACCGTCAGCGGCTCTACCTACAGCCCTATCCTCTACAGCCAGCCGGCTCCTATCGAGGATATGAAGCCTTATATTTTTGAAAGTGTACGAACAATCATTAAACAACATACCCAAGGAGATTAATACTTTATGAAATTACAGCAGCTACTCAGCTATACCCGCCGGGCGGTAGACGAATATCAGATGATCGGGGAAGGTGACAGGATCGCCGTGGGAATATCCGGCGGAAAAGACAGCCTGACTCTCCTCTATGCCTTACATGGACTTAAAAGATTTTATCCAAAACATTTTGAGATTGAAGCAATCACGGTCAACTTAGGTTTTCCCGGCTTCGATCTGTCAGCCATCCGCGCTCTCTGTGATGAACTCGGAGTCCGCTACACAGTAGTTGATACAGAGATCGGCAAGATCATCTTTGAAGACCGCCGTGAGAGCAATCCCTGCTCACTCTGTGCCAAGATGCGGAAAGGTTCTTTCAATCAGGCCGCCAAAGAACTTGGCTGCAACAAGGTAGCTTATGCACACCACAAGGATGATGTTGTGGAAACCATGCTGCTGTCACTGATCTTTGAGGGACGTTTCCACTCTTTTTCTCCCCGCACCTATCTGGACCGCATGGATCTGACTGTAATACGTCCCATGATGTTTGTAGATGAAGCTGACGTAATTGGCTTTAAAAATAAATATGCACTGCCCGTAGCAAAAAGTCCCTGTCCGGCTGACGGCCACACTAAACGTGAATACGCCAAAAATCTTCTCCGCCAGCTGAACCGCGAACACCCGGGATGCAAAGAAAGGATGTTTACAGCCATCATCAGCGGCAATTTGGAGGGATGGCCGGAGCGAATCCCCCATGTTCGTTAAATAATAAACAAAATCCCATTTATTTTTCCTTTAAATCCCATTGATTCTGCACATTGTATCTTTGTACAAGGAGTGATAAAATGTTAACAATCCAAGACAGAGGTGATAACAATGGCAGTGACTATAGCGATGGCGGCAACACTGGGTCTGCTTGCAAACGGAACAGCTATGGTAGGCTTCGGCCTGACCGTGCTCCGCAAAAAAGCAATGGCAGTGGAAAAATAAGGCACAGGATCATAAATGAATGCAATATAAAAAGAGGACCATGACTCCAATAAAATGTCATGGTCCTCTTTTTTGTCAAAAATCGAAACTGTTCACTCTTTTCACAGCTGCATGTAAAAAATTTCTAAAACACTTGCTAATTTATCAAAATGTAGATATAATAACCTATAGCTAATTCAGGGAAGAAGTGCAAGGAAAGATTTTGAATCATATGAGGAGGTATATATGGAAAATTCGTTGAATTTATCAACTATAAGTAATGAATACAATATGTTGATGACCTCACTGCATATTAGTGTCAGTAAACATTTGCTGAATGATGATTTTCAAGTCATCTGGGCAAATCGTTTTTTCTATGACAAAACAGGCTATACAAAAGAGGAATATGATCAAAACTTTCATGGAAGCGTCCGCCTTTATTTTTCCAATGCTCCTGAAGAATATAATTCCATCGTGAAAGCTGTAAAAGACGCATTAACTGCTAACCATGGGGGATATGATGCCGTTTGCAAAATGCCCCGCAAAGACGGGTCTTCTATCTGGATCCGTTTCATAGGTACTTTTACAGATGAAGTAATTGATGGAGTGCCCGTTATATACGTCGTGTATACAGATGTTGATGATCTGGTAAATGCACGAACAAAAGCGGAAGAAGAGCATCGAAAATCGCAAAATATATTGCGGAAGGAAATACAGACAATGGAGTGCCTCAAGCGGATGTATGGCTGTATGGACAAGGCAGAATACATGGATGATATACTGTGTATCATTGGTACCTTTTTAGAGGCAGAGCGTGCATATATGTTTGATATCAATGAAACTGAAATGAATTGTATATTTGAATGGTGCCGCGAAGGTATAGATCCTCAGATGGACTATTGCCAGTATATGGATATCAAGCTTCTTGAACCGTGGTTTGAGGAGTTTTGCATGGGGAAAAATATTGTAATTCCCAATGTAGACGCCCTGAAAGAAAATAATTCACATACTTTTGAAGTACTGTATGCGCAGGGGATTCACAGCATGGTATTATCCCCCATCATTACGCATGATCAGCTGATCGGATTTATCGGCGCCGACAATTCTAATGTAGAGTTTTTGATGAACACTTCTATGTTGGAAACATTAAGCTATTTCATTGGCATTTCTGTTGAAAAGTCAGAATTAAACGAAAAACTCATATATAATAGTTTTTATGATGAATTGACAGGTTCCTTTAACCGCAATAAATATCTGCAGGATATAGAGAATCTTTGCCAAAGTGTCAGTTTCACATCTATAGGCGCCGTTTATATGGATATAAACGGCTTAAAAGACATCAATGACCACATGGGGCACAAGTTTGGGGACCAAATACTTATCGAGGGTGTAGAAATGCTGAAGAAAGCATTCCCTACAGGCAATATCTACCGTCTGGGCGGGGATGAATTTGTAGTATTGATCAGCGGGATCGGACAGGATGCCCTTGAAGACCAGGTGGTTAATCTAAAGCATTATATTTTGTTAAGTACCAACTGTAAAGGTGCTGTTGGTTATATCTGGACAGATCAAGTAAATGATATAGACAGTAAAATAAGTGAAGCCGATGAATTAATGTATAAGGATAAAAGAGATTTTTACCGCAAGAATCCAACTTCTAACCGTTATCGTTTTCACAACGACAGCATACTGCAATTCTCTGAAAAAAATAAGCTGGAAGAAGAGATTGCAAACGGGAACTTTGAGGTGTATTTGCAGCCTAAAGTTGATTTCCACCGGCATATTATAGGCGGAGAGGCATTGATCCGGTATCATGACCATGAGGGAAAACTCATTATGCCTAATGAATTTATAAGCTTTTTAGAGAATACACGAAGTATTCACCATATTGATTTTTTTGTTTTTGAGACAATATGCAAATTGCTGGAAAAATGGAAAAAAGAGAACCTTTTGTTAAAACCGGTCAGTGTAAATTTTTCCCGTTATACGCTGCGTATTCCGGAATACATAGATATGCTGAACACGATATGGGAACGTTATGATGTAGACAAGTCCTTACTTGAAATTGAAATTATTGAAAATGATGAGAATTATGACAATGAATTTTTAATTTCCATTATTGATAAGATAAAAAAAGCCGGATTTGCAATCTCAATTGACGACTTTGGTTCCCGCTATTCCAATATGGCATTATTTATAAATGCCGATTTGGATACATTAAAAGTAGACAAGCGTTTAATGGATGATATCGATAAAAATGAGCGTTCACGTATGCTGATAACGTCATTGGTACAAATCTGCCATAATCTGCATATGCGTTTGATCGCAGAAGGTGTGGAAAATGAATGCCAGTTTTCTATGCTGCAGGAACTTGGATGTGACGGTGTCCAGGGATTTCTGATCAGCAGACCACTCCGGATAGAACAATATGAAAATCTTTTTTTGAAATAAAATGCACAGATACGAAGCGGCCGGACAAGAAATTTGTCCGGTCTGCCCTATTGGCCTCCTTTCAAATTATTAAGTATTTTAATTTTATTTATGGTATACTAAAAATAGTTTACTATAAGGAGGCATATCGTGGAACAGGAAAGTCTGCTTTATAAAGTTCTTTATCAATCCATTTTGACGCAGATATACAGCGGTGTTCTCCGCCGCGGAGAAGTATTTCCCAGCCAGAGTGAGCTTTGCCAGCGGTATCAGGTGGGAATAACAACTGTACGAAAGGTAATCCGTATGCTGAAAGAAGAAGGTGTGATATGTACCTCCTCCGGCAAGCGGGCTATCGTCAGCTTTAATGAAAACGAAAATGGCTACATCCAGTCACTGATGCAAAGACGCGAAAGCATTTTGGATATCTACAGCGGACTGGAATTGATCATGCCGTCCCTTTATGCCGAAGGGGCGATGCATTGCGGCAGTTTAAGTTTTTTTGCGGACGCAGCAGATTCAGCTGATAACAGGATTATCAATAACCAGCAAACAGCCGCCTTTTTTACAGAGATGCTTCTTCCGTACCGCAACCAGACTGTACTGGACCTTCAGAGCGATATGGAGCACTATGCACGTTTTCCTTATGTCATGCAGTCCCAATTAGAGGATCCCTTCACTGTATCGGCGGATTTTATGAAAAATAATCTGTCAGTTATGCAGGGCATGGCTGAACGTAAGGAACGCGGACCCCTGATTGCCAAACTTGAGGAGATGTACAAAAATGCCGGCCAGCAGGCGGCAGTCTATTTAAACGGGTTACAAAAAATCGTACCAAAGCCGGAGAACCTGGTGGCCTACCAATGGTTCAGAGGAAAAAACCGCTCTCCGCTTTATGCTTCTGTGGCTCAAAGCCTGTACCGGCGCGCTCAATCAGGCGAATTCAGTGATCGTGCATATTTCCCGTCAGAGCCTGAAATTATGCGCATCTACAAGATTTCCAAATCAACTGCTTCCAAGGCAATGGCTCTGCTGAGCGACATTGGATTCATCCACACAATTGAGAAAAAAGGTTCTGTGCTGCGCACTTCGGAGGAGCTTGCGCCTATCCGGATAGAACAAAATATCATCGAGAACAATCTGACTCTTTTTTTAAATGTCCTGCAGATTCTGGCTGTCTGTACAGGAAAGCTTTCCCTTGCGGCTTTTTCTCTGCTGGATGATTCCCAGCTTGCGGATACGGCAGCCGAATGGGAGCTGAGTCCCCTGAGACAGAGAAGTTCCGGTATCATACATATCATTACTGCTTTCCTAAAAGCGCATATGCCGCTGAAATGTCTTGAAAACATTCTTGAGCAGTTTGATGATGCCCTGATTTGGGGTCATTATCTGGACCGCCCATATGTGATAATTGAAGAATGTGTGGCTTTGGCACAGGAAGGCTTTGAAGAATTTGCGCTTGCATGCAGTTCTCTTAGAAAAGGTGACCGGGAAAGCGCTGCCCTCTGCGTCCAGCGGACTTTTCGGGCCATATTTCTGGATGCCCGTTTATATACGCTTATCTGCTTTAAAAATCCGGATAAAGTTCCTGCAGAGATTTAAAGGGAGGGTGCAGAAAGTCAGGTATACTGCGCCTACAGTTTGCTTATAACAGCAATTTTTATAAATACTTCATTATTTTTTATATAAAAAAAATTTCATTTTTCCTTACGATGTGATATCCTGTTATACAGATAGGAAGTGACTATTATGAAAGTACATGTTTTATATGCCAGCAGCACAGGTAATACAGAGCTGGTTGCAAAGGCTGTATATAAGGCTATTCCTGATGCCTCCAAGGATATACAGCGTCTGGCGCTTTTTAAGGAAGACCCTGAGGCTGAGACTTATTTTATAGGCTTCTGGACAAACAGGGGCAGTGCAAGTTATGAGCTTCTTGATATCCTGTCAGATCTACACGGCAAGAACATCGCCTTGTTCGGCACCTGTGGCATGGGAGGTTCTCCTGAATACTATAAGGAGATCGAGAACCAGGTATCTGCATTTATCCCGGATGATAATGTTTATCTGGGAGCGTTTATGTGTCAGGGCAAGATGCCCATGCGCGTGCGTGAAAAGTATCTGGCAATGGAAACAGACGAAAATCACGCCCAGATCCAGAAGATGCTCCGGAATTTTGATGAAGCCCTCCTTCATCCCAACGATGGTGATTTAAAAAATGCAATGGATTTTGTAGATTCAGTTTTTAAAAAGCTGTAAAGCTTGTTTGTTTCCCGTCAGTTTGCTGCGGGGTATTTGACTATCAAAATAATAGAAAGCAGGAATTTTAAAATGAAAGAAAGATTTCAACGATTTATGGCCGGACGTTATGGTGCGGACCAGCTCTCAAATACTACTCTTGTCGTTCTGGTCGTGCTAATGGTCATCAATATGTTTGCCCGCACATTTATCATTAATATTCTGGTCCTGGCGGGCCTTGTATGGATCTATTTCAGAATGTTTTCCCGTAATTGCCAGAACCGGTATCAGGAGAACGAAAAATTCCTTGGACTCAAGAATAAGGTAGTCGGTTTTTTCAAAAAAGAGAAGAATATAGCTTCCCAGAGAAAGGATTTTCGTATTTATACATGCCCGAAGTGCAAACAGAAAATCCGTGTTCCAAAGGGTAAAGGAAAAATATGTGTCACCTGCCCGAAATGTAAGACTGAATTCATCAAAAAAAGTTGATTCTGAGTCAAAGCCCCCACAGCAGTGGAAGGCTGAACTGTTGCCAAAGGATCACATCAGAAAAGAAGGTATCCCTCTGCAGCGCATATGCTGCGGAGAGATACCTTCTTTTTCATTCTTAACTTTTCCCGTTTCCATGATCCATATTGAGTTTCAGATACCTGGACTGACCTCTTCTTTTATGTGACCTGAGAAAGGCTGCGCTTTTATTGTAGAGCCAGAAGGAATATACAAGGAGATGATTGGCAGCTCCTATCTTTTCCTTTGTCGTGCCCTTATATAGTACTCCTCCGGCCTCCATGGGCTTTTTCTGCCTTACGTATTCTATCAGCTGCGATTCACATGTGATCTCTTCCTGGAAATCTGTAAATCCAGTTCCCACACAGTCATACCGGTGGGAATCACTTCCCCCAAAAACAGGCTTTTTATATTTTTCTGCCAGCTTCATAGCTTCACTGTTGGCCTGCACAGGCTCACAGGAGTTAAACCCTTCTATAAAATCAAATTTAGCCAGCACTGCTCTGTTTTTTCTGTAATACCTTGTGTTTGCAAGGCTCATGTATTTTTCACCGCAGGGATGAGCAGGTCCCAGGATTCCTCCGAAAGCATGCACAAATGTGATGAGCAGGGAGACTGGCATCCCCCTCAGCTCAAGAATCCTCAGCTTCATTCCTTCCGGCATGATAACCAGTATATGGCCTGCGTTGCTGGTATCGTATTCAATGCCCTTTAGAACCACAAAATCCTTGTGGCTCTTCCCTTTTATATGATCACGCCAATGACGGTATCCTTTATACGAGTTGTGATCTGTGATCAGCATCCCGCCGAATCCCTTTTCCTCTAAAAGCCCAATATATTCTTCAATGCTCACTTTTCCATCTATGGAGCCTTCCTTTGTATGGCAATGCATATCCATCTTCATGACAGACACCTCTTTCTCTTACAGATGAAGCTTCTTTGATAATTCAGACTTCAATTCTTTCCACTTAAATATCAGCAGCGCTGTCAAAAATAATACCGAGATCCCGGCACAGATGACAGACGGCCAGCTTTCCCCCACTGCTCCGGCTGCATACAATACAGCGGGAACAAGCCCCGTTCCTGCTGCCATTACATAATATATCATATAGTCTTTACTTTCAAGGTGCTGGATGCTGGCAATTATTAGCATAAACAACTGAGTCAGAATAATACTTCCGGGCAGCACATAATCAACAGACCAGCCCTTCCAGCCTGTTCCCATATCCCAGCCGATGCAGCAGGCCATCACAAAAAACAGCTGCCACATAGCATTTTTTAACAGATTCCGCCGCTTGTAAAATCCAATAGCAAATACGATCCAGAGACAGAGTACTGCACACGCTCCGGGCAGTGACCATAATATCCCCGGCAGTGCAATCGCATTTACCACACCCATAATGACCGCCGCTGCAATACAAATAAAAGTAAACCACTGAAAGATTCTGGTGCCTGCAAACACATGCCTGTCTCTTTCCGGGAAATCATTTTCAATCATCTCGACCTTAAGTCCGTTTTCCTTTAAGATCTCAAAAAAGTTCCTCTCCACATTTACGTTCTCAAATCTGGACGTAAAGCTCATAACCAGCTCATCTTCAAAAGAACACATGCACAGCTCAGTCTTGGGCGTACTTGTAAATACATGGAAATACTTTATATATTTTCTGAAATCCTCCGGCATCGTCACAACACCCATATTAGAATAGATGGCCGTTGTATTTTTTTCTGTAAATTTAGCTCCGGCCAGCAGCCCCAGATTCTTAACGACTAACGGTGCCGCCCTGAGCACAGGATTGAATTCCAGGCCCGTCAGGGCGTTCATCCTGTCTGCCAGCCTCTCTTTGCACAGCTCGGCTTTGAAATAATCCCTGACGTGAGCAATGACATCTTCAAATGTAGTCTTACCTGTCTCAAACTGGAATCCCGGATCTATCCAGCTAAAAAAATTCAGCATGGACCTGGACGGGAAATATTTTCTCAGGTTCACGGGAACCATGAGGATAACCGGCTTTTTTTCCTGCCGCGGGCTCATCTCCCTGTGAATGGCACATAAAAGCACAGCTGTCAGAAACACCGTAATAGATACCCCGTATTCTCTTGCCTTAGCCAGCAGTGCCGAAGCTGAGACCTTCCCTTCTACTATCATCATATTCTCTACTTCTGTCTTGGGCCCATGCAGCTGATATGCTTTATCCGATTTTTCCTTTTCTCTTTTCCTGCCGGTCTTCATATAATACTTATAGAAGCTGTCATCCTCTTTGTCCTGAGATGTCAAGTCCTCCTCGGACAGCGGTCCCGGATCTGACAGCTCGTCAGGATGGGACAGCAGCAGATAGTTCTTTACCAGCTCCTTCAGGAACTGGGTGGCCCCTGTTCCGTCTGTCATTGCATGATAAACCTCAAAATTTATCCTGTTTTTATAATAAGTCACCTCAAACAGAAGAGTCTTCTTATCCCTCACATAAAGGCTGCTGCACGGCGCCTTAGATTCCTCTGACACTATCGGCTGCAGCCCGCTTTTTTCCAGATAAAACCAAAAAAACCCTTTGCGCAGCACAGATCTGAACAACGGATATACCTCCATCGTTTTATCCAGCGCCCTCTGCAAAAGGTCCCCGTCAATTTCTTCTTTTAAATCACAGGAAAATCTAAACACTCTGGTATCCTTTTTTCCGCTGGTCGCCGGAAATATCTTAGCCGCATTATCCAGTTTTCTCCATCTGGCTGTTTTTGCATTAAGCATCTTCCCAGACCTCCTTTAAAAAACCGTTAATTAGCTTAAAGCTTTCCTGGACATGCAAAAATTTAATGCCCAGTGCAAAAAAACCATGAAGCGCATCTTCGATCCGGCAGATCTGGACACTGGTCCCCGCCTCCATAAGACGCCTGCCGTATTCCTCCCCTTCATCCCTGAGAGGATCATATTCTGCTGTAATGATAAGCGTCCTTGGCTGGCCGCTCAGGTCTTCCGCCAGAAGCGGCGCAAAATAGGGACTCTTCCTGTCTTCCTCACATCCTGCATACATGTCCAGATAGTCGCTCATCTTCCTCGCCGTCAGAAGAAAATCAGTCCCGTTCTCATGGACAGAAGGATATGGGGAATTTTCGGAATAGTCATTGCTCAGGGCAGGATAAATGAGGATCTGGCGCTTTGGCATAAATTCACCCCTCTCCCTGGCAAGCAGGCACAGCGCCGCCGCCAGGTTTCCTCCCGCACTGTCGCCTATCACTGTTATTTTGTCAGGGTCGGCATTCAGAAGAAACTTTCCCTGAAAAAGAGCTTTGGCCGCTGCATAGCAGTCCTCCAGCGGCACCGGGAACCTGTTCTCAGGAGCCAGCCTGTAATCCACGGAAACCACGATATGGTTCGTGCTGCTGGCCATCCGTGAACATACCCTGTCATAATTCTCAGCGCTCTCTGTCACCCATCCTCCCCCGTGAAAAAAAAGAAGGACAGGGTGTCCGCAGCCAAGAGACTCACAGGGCTTACCGCCCTGTTCCCCCGGCATATAGATCCTGGTCGGCACTTCGTGCCCATCATTATAAATCTTATAATCAATGGTATGATAAAAGGGCTTCATAGGGTCAAGCGCCTTTAAATTTGCAAACTGCCTGGATGGTTCCAGGTCTATCCCCCCATAGGATAAGGCCTTTAAAATAGCCCTCACGCCTCTGTTTATCGCCATATTATTCTCCTACAGCTGATTCTTTAACAGTACAAGATGGAATCCCTGCGGATTAATAACAATTCCCTTTGCCTGCTCTAAGACAATTTTTTTCAGGTTCTCAAACGGCATAGCCACTGCCTGGAAGGCATTGTCCTTATTGAACTTTGAGAACTCCCCGGCATCAGTGAAGATCGGCTGGTAGGTATCGCCGTTCTCATATTTCATGAACGGGATCTTATTCTTATCCTGAAGGGGAACAAGGTACTTTCCTCTCTGGACATTTACCATCATCTCTTCTTCCATGGCTTTTAATTCCTGCATGGTCTTTGTCTTCTCCGGCTTGCGCAGCTCCTGCATAAAGTAAATGGCAGTCAGCTGAAGCTGTGGGTTCTCCACTACGATATGTCCCTCCGGCAGCTTCGAATAGTCAGGCCTTGTCACCAGGTCCGGCAGCTGGATGGATACCTGCTGCTCCCCGTCATCCAGGACTACTGCATTCACCCCAAGCAGATAAAGCCCCACATAAAAATTCAGGAATTTTTCTTTTTTGATCTTTCCCACGTTCATCTGGGCATGCTCTTCAGCAAAACGTGCGGCAGCATCCTTTGCAGCCTCTTCGCTGCAGTACACAAATACCTGGTCATCAAAAGTCTCAGGTTCACAGTAAATGAACGGCATCCTGGTATATTTTGAAATATTCACACAGATCTCGTCCAAAGACCTCAGCTTTTCTAAAATGACTCCATAAAAGAGACGGCCGCCGTCTGTAGCCCTGTACAGATAGATAAGATCTTCGATACTGAGCTTTCTGTAAGCCATCACATCCTTTTTCTTATCAAAAAGCATTTTCTTTAACTGTTCCTGTCTTTCATTTGTCATCTTTATTTTCCTCTCCTTGTCTAAAGAAGCCATACCCTTTCGAGTACGGCCCCGCTATTTTCTTTATGAGCCCGGTCTGGCTTTTTCTCCCTAAAATTCGCTATCCCCTATAGTATACACCATAACTGCCATAAAGTCTTCCCTTTTTTTCATATTTTCTATAAAATTATACAAGAACCCTGAACGGCTGGAGCACCACACCTGTCACCGCCCAGGCGATCCTTTTCCAGATGGGCACATCTGCCACCACCAGTCCTTTTGGTACCTCATAGTTCTTTTCGTCCAGGACCTTCCTGGATTTCTGCTGAAGGCCGTCCATCTTAGCCGCAAGATCTGCATTAAGCTCTTTGCTGTCAACCACCAGCATCAGCTCTGTGTCCACATACGTGCTGCGCAGGTCCAGATTGTAAGAACCTATGACTGAAATATTATCATCTATAAGTATGGATTTGCCGTGATAAGAGTCACCTCCGTCGTACTCATACAGCTGGACATCCGTATCGATGATCCTGTCCTTGTGCAGCAGATAATCTGACGAAGCCACAAAGTTATCCCCGTTCTCCACAGAATTTATCATCATAGTGCACTCTATCTCTTTTCCGCTGATCTCCTCAAGCCCTTCATACATATCATCGCTCATAACCGCATAAGGGGTATGTATGACAACCTTCTCATCAGCATTCTTCATCAGCTGCTCCAGCTCATACCATACAACAGGCTCTTTTCCGTATATCCCCTTTGGATTTGAGACAAGAGTAACCTTATTGACCGGCACTGTTATTTCATCATAATGACTGTCATCCTCAAACAGTCCCGCCTTCTCACTTCTTATCATGGCATAGCGGGCCTTAAGAGAATCCACTTCATCCTGCACGCCCTTTTTCTCCAGAAGTGACGTATCATTGTGAAAATCCCGGCATACATCCATATTCCATATCTCATTGAAGTAATCTTCCACCTGGAAAAGAGAGCTCTCATGTGACCTCTCTGTCCCGCCTGCCGTATTATAGATCAACACTTCCCTATCCAGGCTCTTGTCATCTTCTATATAGTCTCCCAGGAAATAATCAAATGTATTCCTGCCCCCCAGCAGAAAGTATTTATCATCAATTATCAGATATTTATCATGCATACGCCCATGTATCGTCCAGGGCCTGAGAAAATCCGGCTTGTTGTAGATCTTAATTTCAATATTCGGGTGGGCTGACACTGCATAGAAAAGCTCATTTCCCTCCATACGTATGAGGCCGCTAATGCCATCCACAAGTATCTGCACCCTGACTCCCCTGTCTGCAGCCTCCTGCAGCATACAGAGCACATCCCTGGTGCTCTCGCCCGGACGCATGTCAAAGGTGGACATAATGATCCTCTCGCTGGCCTTGTTTATCAGGCGTATCCTCTCATCCAGAGCATCCATGCTTGACTCCACGATCGCCGCCCTGTCCACTGATTCCTGTTCTCCGTAGAACTGGCTTACGTCAAAAGATTTCTTATACTCTTCACTGACATCTTTCATATGCCAGAAGGGCGCCATCATTCCTATTATAAGATACAGGACTGCGGCCAGCACCAGCAGCACAAGGCATCTTTTCCAGTTTAATATTTTTTTCATCTCTAAAACCTCTTTTTCAAAAATAAGCCGCAGCTGTTCAGTACCTTCTCAGTTACTATAAGTCTACAGCATTTTTCCGTAATAGCGCAGCCACTTCTGCCAAAGCCTGTAATCAGGCATGACTTTTTCTACTTCCCTGTAAAAAGCCGGTGAGTGGTTCATTTCCTTTAAGTGGGCAAGCTCATGCACCACCACATAATCCTGCACTTCCTCCGGGGCCAGCATCAGCTTCCAGTTAAAATTCAGATTTCCGCGGCTGCTGCAGCTTCCCCATCTCGTCTTCTGCTCTTTGATGGTGATCCGCCCGAATGAGACGCCCATCTGTCCGGCAAAGTCCAGAGCTTTTCTTTTCAATACAGTCCTGGCATTTTCATACATCTCTGCCTTCTGCTGCGGATCCAGCTCATCACTTTTCTTCTTCTCTGCCGTCCTGTTCTCTTCCAGATGGCGTCTGATCCAGTTTTCCTTTGACCTTACAAATTCTTCCACAAAATCTTTTGACGCGTTTTGCGGGGCCCTGACTGTTACCTCCTGACCCCTGACCTGTATCGCTATTGTTTTTCTGTTTGACCTGCATAATTTATATTCTATCATCTTTCATCCTTTAATTACATAGAACTTATATTAAATTCGCAAATATAGAAGCCCCCACAACTGTCAAAAGCCCTGCAACAGCTATTGACAGACTGCTCATGGCAGCCTGGATCTCTCCCATCTCCAGCGCCTTTGCCGTACCTATGGCATGAGCGGCTGTCCCCAGGGCCAGTCCCTGTGCCACAGGTTCCTTTATCCTGAATATCCTGAAAACCAGATCTCCTATGATATTTCCCAGCACTCCCGTGACCACTATCGCCGCCACCGTGATTGTAACAATCCCTCCCAGTTCTTCTGAGACACCCATACCTATGGCAGTGGTGATCGATTTCGGCAGGAGAGTCACATACCACTGGTGGTCCAGTCCGAATACGGCAGCCAGCACCAGTACGCCGGCAAGGCTTGTCAGCACGCCTGAGAGGATCCCAAGCGCCACAGCCAGAAGATTTTTTCTGAGCAGGCTGATCTGCTGATAGAGCGGAACTGCCAGACAAACTGTTGCCGGCGTCAGCATATAGCTCAGGAACTTAGTTGATTTTTCATAAGTATCGTAATCAATCCCCAGGATACTGAGCACTGCTATCACAAATATGATTGATATAAGAAGGGGATTTAAAAAGGCAAACCCGAACTTTTTCTTCAGCCATACACCGCCTGCATAGC
Source organism: Murimonas intestini (assembly GCF_024622195.1). Lineage (NCBI taxonomy): Bacteria > Bacillati > Bacillota > Clostridia > Lachnospirales > Lachnospiraceae > Murimonas > Murimonas intestini. The sequence goes on along the minus strand of NZ_JANKBI010000002.1, from coordinate 185,208 downwards.
CAATAAGGCTGACAGCTACGCCGAAATAGACAGAACTGCATAAAAATTCTTTCATCTGCCGGCCTCCCTCCTCTTCTTCCTCCTGATGATGCTCTGGGCTGTCCTGCCCGTGACAGCCATGACCGCCACAGTGGTGACTGTCACGGTCACAACAGCTGGAACCAGCATTTCCTGCAGATCTCCCCATACAACTACAAGCCCTGCGGCAGCCGGAATGAACATTGGGGGCATGATGTCCAGCAGGAAATCAGCGGCTACCTTTACCTGCCTAAGCTTCACTGTCTTTGTGCACAGCGCAAGAAGCATAAGCACCAGCCCGTAAATGCTGGCTGGGATGGGAAGCGGGATCAGGGCGTGCAGTCCTTCCCCCAGAAATGTGATGGTCAGTATCACTCCAAATTGATACAAAAGTCTCATCTTTTTTCTCTCTTTCTGTCTTTGCTTTGTCAGTCTTTTCAAAAGCCGCCGATCTCTGGCAGTCTCCCATTAATCAGCGGCAACGTTTTATTTCTTCTTTTTTACTGCTTTATATTTTTTTGTAAGGCCGGCCTTCTCAATCTTATATTTCTGTTTTTCCAGCTTTCCTGCCCTCTTTGCCTCTTTCTCCAGCATTTTTTTCAGATGGGCAGACCTGCCTTTTGCGTCTTCTTTCACTGTCAGTACGAGAGCCAGCAGAATTATCAATGCCTGCACTCCCATAGATACCTTTTCTCTCTGTTCCTTTGTCAGATCCATCATATCCCCTCCTCACTCCAGAGATAAATACTGAAGAAAGCTGCCTCTCCTTCAGGACACCAGTAAACCATGCCGCACTTTTCCGCCAGTTCCTGTGCCTTTATACAGTAGGCTGAAAGGCAGGAGGAGATGCCTTCGGGAAATATGCACTTCTCACCTTTTTTCTTTTTGCACTCATTACACAGGGCACAGGGGCCGGCCATAACTGCAGTCCCGCCCGGGGCAGCCTGCCGCAGTTCTCTGACAAGCTCTGACATTTTCCTGTTATGTTCCTTTTTGACCTTCTTTGTCTCCGTGTCATCCCTTATGTCATTCACTTTAGTTATGCTCTGGACAACAAGGGCATTTTGATATTTCCTGACCTTCGCCTCCATCTGTTCCGGCGTTCCGCAGTCGGGAGGGCAGGCATAATTGTTTCCATAACTGCCGCAAAGATTCATCTCGCAGTAGCGTCTTAAACTGGCATCAAATGAAATTTCACTTACCGGCACACAGGCTGCCCTGGAAAAACCCATTTCCACAGCCATCTTTACAAATCTTTCACCCTGGTTCATAATACCCCTTCTTTCAGTATGGGCATGTCTTCTATGTAGTTATACAGCTCTTTAAAACCACCCTGCCGCATTTCTTTCGTATCCACGCCTTCCGCCGGTATCAGATGCTCTGTGAGCAGAAATGTATCCATGCCAAGCTTAGAAGTACACATATCCTCCGCCACATCATTGCCCACCATCAGGCACTCTTCTGCCAAAAGCCCCTGCCTGTCCAGTATATTCCTGTAGTACTCCAGATTAGGCTTACAGTATGCTGAATTCTCATAGGTAGTGATAAGCTCGAAGCTGGCCGGATCAATACCTGCCCATGACATCCTCTCCAGTGTGGCTGTTCTGGGAAATAAAGGATTAGTGGCCGCTATAAGGCGGTATCCTTTTTCCTTCAGCCTCCCCACACACCTGCCCGCCAGATCATTGGGACTGGCGATCCTGCCTACATTTTTGAATTCTCTTGTATAGAAATCATCAAATTCAGACCGGCGCCTTAATATCCCTTCTCCCAGCAGTCCGGCAAAGACCTTCCAGAATACCTCCTCATTACTGGAAGTGCCGTCATTTTTTACCATAGCGCCTGTGCCTTTCCACAGGGCCCTGATCAAGTCTTCCTTCTTTAACTCTTCTGATCCGAAACGCCCGGCGATCTCACCCATGTATGCCTGGATGAATTCCTCCTGATCCATGGGGAGAAGCGTTCCGTCCAGATCAAACAATACTGCTCTTATCATACTTCCTCCAATTCGTCTATCCGCTGCATAAGCTCCCTCTGCCTGTCCTCAAACAGCAGCTCTTTATTGTAGCGGTAATATCTTTCGCATTCATATTCCTGCAGAAACCTGACACAGTAACGGTTCATATTCAGCTCTGTGATAAATATGACCATCTCCTGTCCCTGAAGAAATGCTGCTTCCAGAAAATCAAATGCATATTCCAGTGCAGCCCCTGCCTCACTTTTTTTCTGTCTGTAGTCCCGGCAGAGAGCATTGTATGACTCCCTCACCTGGTCAAACGCCTCATCGTATATCTTGCAGCCCGACTTCTTCAGCTCCATGACATAGACATCCAGCTTATCAGCAGCGGCGCGCAGTGCCAGCTCATCCTCCCTTGGCAGGATCCCGGCCTCCTTCTCCTGTTCCATCCTGCATCTGAGCCCGGCAGCATTCTGTTCCAGCAAAACAGCAGGCTCCCCGGCAAAATCCTCCTGCCCGGCCCCATCTTTCATCTGTGCCTTCCACGCCTTCAGCTCATACTGCAGCTTTTCAAGCACTCCCTGCATCCTGCACACCTGCTTGAAATGTACGGAACACCTGGACAAAAGGAGCCCTATGACACCCAGTCTCTCGTCAAAAGAAGCGTGCGCCGTCTTCTTGAGAAGTATAGGGTCGAAACGTCCCTCAAAAATTTCATCCAGCTGGTAATCCGCCTGATACTGGTAATACAGCTCCAGATAGGCTGCAAAATCTTTTGCCGCCTTGGGGTACTGGATATACTGCTCTGTGACCTCCCGGTCCAGCGGCTTTCCAAGTTTCTCATAGACACACAACATTCGGGAGAGGTCTTCCCAGCCTCTGGGCGTGGCAAACCTTCTTCCGTCAACCGTATTTTCCATCTGGTAGAAATATCTGGGCCGTATATTCAGATATGAAATAACGGCAGGATGGACTTCCTCCTGATATGCATATTCCTTCCATGCTTCAAAATCAGGCTCCACCTCTATTTTCCTGACTCTGTCCATAGTCACCACGTCAAATTCCCTCACAGACTTATTATACTCCGGAGGATTTCCTGCTGCAACTATTAACCATCCTTTTGGCACAGCCTGGTTTCCGAATGTCTTGCACTGTAAAAACTGCAGCATGGCAGGCGCCAGCGTCTCTGACACACAGTTGATCTCATCAATAAAAAGTATTCCCTCTTTCAGCCCTGTCTGTTCTATTTTTTCATAGACGGATGCCACGATCTCACTCATGGTATATTCCGTCACTGAATATTCCTTTCCGCCAAATTCCTTCTTTGAAATCATAGGAAGGCCTATAGCGCTCTGCCTTGTGTGGTGTGTGATCGTATATGCCACAAGACCTATCCTGCACTCCGAAGCTATCTGCTCCATGATCTGTGTCTTTCCTATTCCCGGTGCGCCGATCAGAAGCACCGGCCTCTGCCTGATGACCGGGATCACATATTCACCGTATTCATCCTTCAGAAGATATGCTTCAATGGCGTCCTTTATTTCCTGCTTTGCCCGTTTTATGTTCATTTTATTGTCTCCTGTCTGCTGTAAATTGTTCCGGCTCCACAATAAGCTTGATCGCCCAGGGCGGTACATCCACATCTCTGTAGTCCTCTTCCATAAATACAAATGCCGTCTCATAAGGCGGCATCCTGACCGGAAATATGCCATAACCGTCTGTAAAATAGATAAGCCCTTTCAGTTTTCCGAATACCCCTTTTGCCAGCAGCTCATCCACATAGGCGAATGCCGGCCTGAAATCCGTACCTCCCAGACCTGCTATTGTAAGGTATTCCATGTAAGACTTCAGTTCCTCCATACTTGTTATTACCTTATCCTGGCGTACCTTGTCATCACACTGGAGGATATGGATGCGGATCTTCGTAAAAAAGCTTTCTGACTCACAGAGGATGGCATATGTCTGCTCCAGAAAATTCCTGACAAGCTCTCCTCTGCACGACATTGAAGTATCGATGACTATGACAAATTCTTCTATTTTTACAGATTCCTTAGTCTCCTGGGGTTCTATAAGAGGCATATTCCCATAGACCGACAGCCCGTAATTATAGAAAATGTAATCAAAGCTGTCCATGTCCACCTTCATCTCTTCCCTTAAAACCGCAAACTTGCGAAGGAATTCCCTGTAATCGTATCTCTCCCTGTTCTGGGCCCGTATCTGATCATACAGCTCGGGGGCATCCTCGGCTGACTCCTTTGCAAATGTCTCCATCTCTGTCTGCATCTGCTCCCTCGCCTCGTCCCACTGCTGCTTTCTCTGGGTTGAGCCCTGCCTTGTACCCTCATTCCTCCATATACTGTGGTCGTCCACATAAAACTCCGCACACAGAGCGCCGTGATCCCATTCCTGCTCTTTCAGCATCCTGTATATGCCCTGGGCCGAGGCTGCTTTCATATGATCTTTTACTGCCCTGTACACCTTTTTCCTGAGCGGTGATGCGTGCCGGTAGGTACAGTGCAGGTACAGGCTGTCCATGAGATATTCCACAGCTATATCGCAGGAAATATCCCATAAGGCCTCATCCCTGTCCCCGGTGTCAAATACGTGTGCAAAGAGGCAGTGGAAGGTCATATGAAGATAGGCTCTGTTTACAGCCGTCCGGCTTGACTTGTACATTCTAAGCAGATGCATGGGAGAAAAATAAACAGCTGCTCCGTCTGTCCCCAGGCCCTTGCCCTCATTCCAGGGCATAAAACGGAACCTGGCCAGAGCCACATCCATAAACCTCATATTCAGATACAGTTCATTTCTGGATATCCCCAGAACTTCCGCCCCCAGCTCCTCTGCTTTCTGCCTCCTAAGCTGCTCATCATGTATGGGATTTTTTACAGGCTTATCCCTGCCATTTTCCTTAGAGCTCATACTCAACCTCTCTTTGCCTTTCAAACCTGTGCCTGAAATCCATAAGGAAGCTCATGGCCTGAGCATTCCTGTATTTTTCTGCTCTCTCAAATATCTGGTCCATATTATCCTGCCAGCCGCGTTCTCCCGGCAGCCCGCAGTTCTCCATCAGCCATATGAATCTCTTCATATCTCTTTTCTTTAAGAGATGTGCCGCCGCCTCTGCCAGATGGCCCCTCAGAAATCCTTCATACTTAAGCCTGGCTTCTTCCTCCAGCAGATACGGATACATCAGCCTTCCCAGACACATATATGTCAGAAATCCTCTGCTCTCCTGTGCCGCCGCCATATCAAATCTGCTGTCATATTCTCTGAACTGGAATTCTCTGTTCCGAAAGCAGTTCCGGAAAAAAAGTCCGCTGCCATGCACATGGTTTTCCAGTATCCTGGCGGGAGTGTTCTCCACCCCTTCCTCAAAATATTCTGGAAAATACAGGAGTGCCTCCCCGTCCCCGCAGTAACGCACCTCTATCTCTTCTGTGAGTTCAGAGAGTATTTCCTTGAGACAGGGGCACTTTCCCTGTTCCTCCACCGCTGTCAGCTTCTTTACCTGATGACAGCCCGTGAAGGCGCCGGCGCCTATCTCACTTAAGCCTCCATAAAAATGCAGTTCATGCAGAGTACTGCAGTTATAAAATGCATACCTCCCGATGCTCCTCAGATTCCCGGGAAGCCGCACCTCTTCCACATCCATGAGCCCCTGCTGCCGCATAGGTGACAGCGCATAGTCCCCCAGACATGTCACTTTTTCCCCCTCTATCTCCTCCGGCAGGCAGATGCTTCCAGTACCTCCGCATCCATCTATCCTGATGCCCTGTCCTGTCACTGAATACTCAAATCTCTGTCCGCCTGTTTCATATATTGCCATTACTTATACCTTTCCTCCGGGCAAGCCTCTTACAAACGTATCATCTTTAATATTCCAGTATATCATTTTTCTCCTCAGGAATGGACTCAGATTTTCCTGAACTGTCTTTTCATCTTCTATTCTATAATTCCCATCTGAGACAACAATAATCAATTTTGATCTTGCCTGAAATTTTTTCAGGTATCCTGTCAGCTTATCCATAGATTTTACACAAATATTCTGTTTATAATCTTCAAAATATCTGCCCAGCTGCATTACAGCGGCAGACGTGACCTGATTTTCAATATGCCCGTCATCCAGCCACTTAACTGCATTTAGCCTGACATTCCTGAAGACCTCACTCTGCTTCTTCAGTGTCCCCAACAGTTCCCGGATGCTCTCCCCGGCTTCCTCTGTACTGAGGGAACAGTCAATAACAAGCGCCATTTCCAGGATATCCTTAGTAAAATTTCCTGGTACATGAAGCACCCGCTCTACCTCCTGCCTGATTTTCTGCTTCATTATTATATTAAAAGACATGATTTTTGCTCCCTTGGATCATTTTCTTACGGTCTGTGCAGTAAATGCACAGACCTGCTGAACTGTTACGAGTTCTGTTTCTTTCCTACCATATGTAAGATAACGCAGAACAGGTGCTTATGTCAACGGAAAAAGCGGCCTTATTACTAAGCCGCTTTCTTCTTTATTATGTATACACTGCCTTTTATAAGCAGATTCACTCCCAATATCAGCAGCGATACAAAAGCTGAACTTTCCAGCAGCATCTGCGCCTCGTACTGGGGTATCATCAGCGCCAGAGGCATATTCTTTACTGTAGTCAGGAAAGAAACTGCTGAGATCGTTATCATTGAATTTACAAAAAAGTACGAGAACATCTCACAAAGCGTCCCTTTCATCTGAGGCAGAAAAATATCCTTTATCATATGGAATCTGCTGATCCCAAGCATCTGCCCTGCATCCTCCAGATTTTCATTTATCTTGCCGAAGGAATTATAGGCAAGCAGGTATGCGGATGCAAAAAAGTGTATGATATTCACCAGCACAAGTATCCCCATAGTGCCGTATATGAAGCTCCCTTTATAAAAAACTGCATAGGAGAGGCCCAGGACCATCCCCGGCAGGGAGAGCGAAGTGATGGCGGCCAGATGCAGGACTCTTGAAGACTTTCCTGTACTCCTGGAGGACGCATATGCGGCCAGATACGCCAGCATTGTTCCAAATACTGCCACCGCCGCAGAAATCACCAGGGAGTTGGACAGATACCTGCCTGCTCCCATCTCCAGGCTTCTCTGGATATTTGCAAGTGTAAAGCTGTTGTCCAACGGATATTTTTTGACAAATGTGAGAAGCGCGAATGCAAGAATCGGCAGAGCTACAAGAATGCCTGACAGAGTACAGAAAAGATAACTCACCCTGTCCCTTACCTTGTTTTCCTTCTTCTCTGTCTTCTCAGTTACGAAATGCTGCCCTGACTTCTCATTGTGAAGCGCGTCAATAAGGAAGGTAACGACTGCCGGTATCAGAAGCACCGCCCCGATCACTGTCCCCTTTCCAAAATCCAGCAGCCCTATGACCTGCTGGTACATGAGAACAGGAAGTGTCGTATACTTGCCTCCTACCATGAGAGGCACCCCATAATCTGTCACTACCATGGTAAACACAGTAAACACTATGGAAATCATGGGCTTTTTCAGGTAAGGCAGTGTAATGTCCAAAAACTGCCTGTATTTAGGCACCCCCATGACCTCCGCAGAAGTGTACACCGACATATCCTCATATGTAAAGATGTCCACAAACATCAAAAAAGCAATGGGGAAGGAATAGATGACAGATCCTGTTACAATGCCTGAAAGGCCATATATTGACCCCTTAAGCCCCAGCAGGTTAGTGAGCACACCGTTCTGCCCCAGCAGCATCACCAGGCCCATTCCGTGGGAAATAGACGGGATCAGCATGGGCAGAGTCAGCAGCATGGAAAATACTGCTTTCCCCCTTATATTGCTCCTGGCTATGCACCAGGCCAGCAAAAGTCCGCAGGCCACAGATATGACAGTGGAGAGTACTGCTGAGACAAGGGAATGGACAAGTGCATCCATAAACTGCCCGGAGCTGATGACCGCCCCTATATCTACATCCTTTAAACCTGCCAGCAGGGCAGCCAGGGGACAGATCACGGCAAACAGGAAAAAGAGAGCCAGGATGGCCTTCAGGCCATAATTCTTTTTCATAGACAGTACTCCATATATTTTGACAGCGATTCCATCTTCAGCCTGAGATTATCCAGCACAAAGCTTTTGACATAATCGCTTGCCGGGGATTTTAATATATTCTCAGGAGTATCCAGCTGCTCAATCTCACCGTTTCCCATCACCATGATCCTGTCAGACATGGCAAACGCCTCCTCCTGGTCATGGGTAATATAGATGATGGTCGCTCCCGTCTTTTTCTGGATAGCCTTCAGTTCCCCCCGCAGTGCAAGGCGGTTTGCCACATCAAGCGCTGACATAGGCTCATCAAACAGTATGATATCCGGATTCAGCGCCAGTGTCCTGGCGATGGCTACCCTCTGCTGCTGGCCGCCTGAGAGCCTGTGAGGCTTTGCATTTTCATATTCTGAGAGGCCCACCATCTCCAGAAGCCCTCTCGCCCTTTTTCTGGCTCCCGGTTTCAGCCCCGGCCTAAACTGCATGGCATATTCTACATTTTTGAGAGCCGTCATATTTTGGAACAGGGCATAGTTCTGGAACACGATCCCCATACCTCTTTTTGAGGAAGCCAGCTCTGTAATATCTTCCCCGTCTTTGATCACCCGCCCCTCAGTGGGTTTAAGCAGGCCTGAGAGTATTTTCAGGATGGTGGTCTTCCCGCACCCTGAGGGCCCCAGAATAGACAGGAATTCTCCGTCCCTCACATCAAATTCCACGCCCCGGAGGACTTCCTTAGTACCGTATACTTTTTTCAGGTTTTCCACCCGCAGTTTTTCTTTCATCTGACCGCACCCCGCTTTAATATTTCCACTCGCCAAGAAGACGTTCCTTTTCCTTGATATCAAGAGCACCTGTCATATCACCGTATGGGATATCCTTTGGATAGTTTTCAATCGTATTTGACTGTTCTTTAAATATCTGTTCCGGAGAATACAGATCCTTGTCCTCATAGATCAGGGTATCATACAGATAGTCAAAAACATCCTTTACCGCCTTCTTCTCTTCCTTCCCCCTGATCATCCCGTAGCCGTCCAGATCATAAGGCGCGCCTTCTTCAAAGAACCTGATATTCATCTTCACCCCGTCATTTATCTGCTGGACGGGCTGGTAGGTGATACCAAGGCCAATAGCCGCTTCCCCCTGGGTCAGGGCGCTGACAGGGCCGCTTCCGGAGGTGGTAAACTGGAGTACATTCTCTGACAGCCTGTCGAAATATTCGAGGGCCTTATCCTCCCCCCAGTCATTTACCAGCATCTGATAGAAGATAAATCCCGTGCTGGAAGTCTTCGGGTCAGGCATGGAAACAAGCCCCTTATACTTTGGGTCTGCTAGCTCTTCAAAGCTCTCAGGCTCAGTAAGGCCCTTTTCCTCTAAAATCTTCGGATTTGTCATAATGCATCCGCTGAACCGTTCCCATATAAGGTACTTGTGATGATCCATCACCAGCTCATCCAGGTACTTTGACGTGTCGTAAGAAGACAGGTCAGCAAAGTTGTCTTTCAGCTGCTCCATATATACAGCCTGAAGCGCCAGAATGATATCTCCCTCTGTGGCTTCCCCCTCACTCTTGATCTTGGCTGCCAGATTTCCCGTTGCCACAAACTGGAGCGTGATATCATAATCAGGGAATTTTTCTTTCAGTTTATCCAGGATATAGTCATTCCTGAAGTCTTCCAGGCAGGAATAGATGACCACCTTATTGTCATCAGTTTTTACTCCCTCCGCACCTTTTCCGCATCCTGAGGCAGCCATAGCCCCCAGAAGCATCACTGCAGCTACTGCTGCCATCATCCATTTTTTCATCTTTTCTCTCCTCTCCTGCAGCTCTCCGGCTGCACACTGGCCGGCATTTCCTGCCGTCAGCACTCTCCGAGATATTTTCTCGCGTAATCAAAAGCATATCTTCTGTTAAACACAGAAAATGTAATGCCTGCTGCACCGTCATTTCCCTCTACAGGCTTTATCCCCACAATATCTTTTTCCCTGCATTTCAGTTCTCTGCATATCCTCTCCATCACCCATGAGCCTGAATGGTTCAGATAAGTATCGTCAAATTTCCGCAGATCCTCAAGACAGTCAAATTCCTGGATCACATCCACATCATATTCTCTCCTGCGCATCCTCATCTCCGACAGATGCTCCATGTATATCTCTTCCCAATACAGCCCGGCGTCTTCCTCTTTATGATAAGCCTCTTCAATATACGGTATGAGCTGCTTTGAGAAGCCCTCCGTAAAGAATGTATGCCCATGCATGACCCAGGCATCAGAGCCGCCTATCTGCACATGGTTAATGTATCCCTTTTCATCTGTATAGAGGCACCACTCATCAGTCTGCCCTTCCTCATAGACAGCTGCATAATATGCCTCATCCTCCCTGTCCTTAAAAGGATTTTCTGTATAATAGTTATCTGAACAGCAGATATATGAATTTTTCAGGTAATCCCTCACATGGTAGAGAGTCGAATGATTATTCCTTGTACGGTAATCAGGATTTTCTACAAGCATGACCCCGTACTTATCCGTCAGATATCCGAACAATTCCTTTTTATATCCTGCCGCCACGATGATCTGCGGTACTCCCGCCTCTATGAGCTGGCGTATCTGCCGTTCAATGAGCACTTCCCCCCTTACCTCTATCAGCGCCTTGGGCTTCTCATATGACAGCGGTGCAAACCGGGTAGCCATCCCTGCTGCCATTATAATTGCGTTGTCTGTTTTATAGCCTGTCCTTGTCATCCTCCAGCTCCTTTTTTACAATTTTATAAAATTCTTTTGCATATCTGTACTGCTTCATCGCATATTCATCAAATTCCACTCCGAATCTTCTTTTATACTCACACCAGTTGCTCCATAAAAAGCCTGCAATGGCCACATAACAATAGATTTTGATCCTCACACTTTTGGGACACTTATCTTCGAAATAATAGTCTATAAGCCTGTCTATCCTCTCTCTGTCATATAATGCGTAGACTGCAAACATGGCGATATCCAGATGTACATCCTGCATCCCGGCGTATTCCCAGTCCTGCAGGCAGATGCGGCCATCCTCAAACATCAGAAACTTTTCCGGTATGGCATTTATATGGGTCAGGGCATACTGCCTGGGCTGGGCGTCCACGTATTCCTTAAGCTCACATATCTTTGCCTTTGTCTCCCTGTAGTCTCTGTAAACAGACTTTCCGCCGTACTGCATGCTCTCATAGTAATCGATCATTTTATACATATCGTAAAAATGCCCGGCCTGGATATTCTTACTGTGGAATTTCCGCAGATATTCCATACACCGCCTGACATCCTCCTCATTCTCCCTGTCACAGGTGCGGCATCCCACACTGAGCTCCTTCAGGCAGAAGCCAGGTTCCACAGAAAAATAGCATTTCGGAGTCATAACGTCATTTTCCAGGAGCTTTCTATAGACTTCATATTCCTGTTCCGGTGCAAATGTATCAGCCATGATCTCTTCAGGCACTCTCAGGGCATATTTTTTCCCGGAATATTCAAATTCATAAACACGGCTCAAAAATCCGTTCTTAACAGATATGGCATGTCCTATATCCTCTCTCCTGCATGAGAGAGCCTCTTCTATAAAACAGTATGCCTGCTCACTGAGAGGTTCCTTTCCCTCATTCACAACCCTGAGATCCTCCAGAGAATTTATCTCCTTCACGCTGCTCCCTGAAACCTCTTTCGGCCACAGTCTCAGCTTTCCATCAGCTACAAGCGCTGTCTCCCAGAAGGCCTGGTTGAATTCTCTTCTCTGTGTCAGCTCCTCCACACGCTCCCTCAGAACTGCGGCATCCTCCTCCAGGATATAGGCTATCCCCACCATCCTGTTGCCTATCTCCCCGTTACCTGTGAGGATCAGCTCCTTTTTCCTTCCAATCCTCACTGAGGTATCCTCGGTCATCTCATCTGTGACCATATACCAGGAATAAAGTTCCTGCCTGGAAAATGGATTTTTCTCACACCAGATATCGCAGGGGATAATATAAGTATTGCCGATCCTGTCAATCACCCTCTTCAAGGAAAAAAGATTGTTCCTGGTGGCATAATCTCTGCTGTATACAAGCTCCACCCCATATTTATCTATCAGATATTCATACTGTTCCTTCATAAAACCGACTATGATATCTATCTTAAACACACCTGCCTCATGTAGATAACAGATCATGCTCTCTACAAGAGGCCTTCCCTGGACCTCAAGCAGCCCTTTTGGCACTGTAGTATTGACAGGGACCATTCTCAGATCAAATCCTGCCGCCAGTATCACCGCATGTCTGGGCCGTTTTCTCTCAACCTCAGCCGCCGCCTTTTTCTCAAAATGCATCTCTTCATCCAGATAGCCTTTTTCTATCAGCTGCCTCAGCGAGCTGTTTACTTTTCCCAGTGAATAACCGCTCTGTTCTGAAAGCGTCCTCTGGTTCGTGTAGGGCGTCTGAAGCAGAATGTTCATTAAATCGCATTCTTGTATATTCATGTAATTCTCCATTCTGGTTTTCGTGAACACATTGGTATTATATACCATATCATGCAAAAAAACAAGGGCTACCTAAGCAGCCCCATACTCCCTGTCAGTTTATTCACTTTTTTCTTTGGTCCGCAGATAGCCACACCCAGATACTGGAGACTGTCCTCCGGCACTCCAAGGAGCTTCTTTTCATACTCTTCATAAGTCCTGCACCCCTGGGCCAGGTCTGAGAAATCCACCACTGTAAGCTCACTGTAGCCCGGTTCATACAGTTTACTTCTGATACTGCGGATAATTTCAGGATTTCCCTTCAGAATAGGCACCGGAAACTCTATTATCCCCAGATGCTCTCTTCCGCTCATATCTTCCACATCTCTGCCCACCACGCCGGGCATCTCTTTTCCCAAAGTGATCCCCATGATCGCAGCTGTGTTTGCTATAACGCCGAGTGGGAGTGATTCATCAATCACCATGACACATTTTTCGTTTTCTCTGTCCATTTTGAATACCTCTCTTCAGATTTTTAGGATTAGACTGGCACAGCAGCAGTCCTGCCAGAGTCAGCAATGTACCCGCCCCTGCCATCAGTGTTATATGCTCATCCAGTATGAGCACTGAAGTCACCGCAGTGATGACGGGGACAAGGTAGATATATACACTTGTCTTTACGGCACCGAGTATCTTCACCGCCAGATTCCAGGTGACAAAGCACAGGGCTGATGCCCCCAGGCCCAGGAAAATAATATTCAGCAGATAGACAGGCTGCGCAAACCGCTCCAGTCCCAGCCGGAAATCTGTGAAAAACAAAAAGGGCACCATGAATATGAGTCCATAGGCAAATACACGGCGTGTACTCTGAACTGTTCCGTATCCAAAGCTTCCTATCTTCTTTGTAAGGATAGAATAGCACGACCATACAAATGCTGCCAGGACCGCCAGCAGATCACCCATAGGGTTTAATTCCAGCCTGGAACCGTTAAAGCTGATCAGGCAGATGCCTGCGATCGCTATAATAAATCCCACAAAAAAGCTGGCTTTTAATTTTTCCTCACCCTTGAAAAAGATCTGGGTCAGGATAGCTGTAAAAAACGGCGCTATGGAAATTATCACGCCTACATTGGACGCCAGAGTATATGTAAGCGCTACATTCTCCAGCAGATAATACAGGCATACGCCGCACAGGCCGGCAGCCATAAATGTCAGCTCCTGTTTCCTTTTCTCCACACGGAGCCTGTGGGGACACACCAGGATCAGCGCAATAAATCCCATCAGGAATCTGTAAAATAAAATCTCCACAGGCTGAAAATCCACCAGAAGGACCTTCGTGGAAATAAACGTTGTCCCCCATATCAGTATTGTTATCAATGCGGCGCCATGGCCCTTTATCATCTTATGATCCACATTCGTCCTCCTCCGGCACAGCGGCCTCTGCCTCAGTAAAAATCCTCTGATACTGCTTTGGTGTCAGCCCTATAAATTCTTTGAAAAAATTTGTGAAATGGCTCTGGTCTGAAAATCCCGCCATATCCGCCACCTCCACAGGAGGTATCCCTTCCTCCAAAAACTTCTTCGCCCTGTCCAGCCTTATCGCCTGCAGATACCTGTAGGGTGAGACTCCCGTCTGCTTTGTAAAAGAGCGAAGCAGATATGATTTTCCAAAATCCGTCATGGAGAGCAGATCATCCAGGGTAATATTTTCCGCAAAATGCTCTTCCATGTATTCACACAGTATCCTGATCTGCCTGTTGGGTTTTGAGACATCGGCCTCCTCAAAGGGTGCTGCGTATTCCTGCAGGATCTGGTCCAGCAGGAAAAATAATGCCTCCTCCTTCTCCAGCCGGGGCCTGCATTCCACAATTGCGCTATACAGATCACTTATGGATTTTGTGATGTCACTGTGGAAAACCACATTCTCAGTAAAATACGGCGTGTACTCCCGGCCCGTAATCTCCCTGACTGCATTTTTCATCACATCCACACCGATATTGACTGCCCTGTAATCCAGCAGCTCCCCATTTATCGGGGCACAATAATGATGGTCATGGGGATTGAACAGGATCATATCCCCGGCAGACACATCATACTCACCCTTTTTACACCAGGTGTGCCGCCTCCCGCCTTCGATAAATCCAATGACATAATACTCGTGAAAATGATTCGGAAACTTCTGTACGATCCCGCTCAGATTATAAGCTTCTATTTTCAGGTCCCTGTCATAATAGACATGACGCTGTTCCTGCTGTGTCAGCATAATTTTCTTCTCCTCACTGCCCCTTATGTAGGTGTTTATTTTTAACATCCTATAACATCTTAACACCGGCCCGCAGAAATTTCTTGTAAAATATTACACAAAAAAGGAACCTTCCGGCTCATGATGCCGTGAATGTCCCTTTCAGATGCAAATTATTTTATACCCGCAGGGGCTTTAACTTCCGGAAGAACTGACTTCACCAGCTTTTCAAAATCCTCCCTGCCCCTCTCATCACTTAATGCCCTCTTGGGAATAAGAGTATAATTCATCTTCCCCTGCAGCAGATAATAATATTCCCTGCTCCGTGCATATCCAGTATAAATATCCCACTTCAGTTCTGAAGCTATCCCCTGTGTTTCAAAGAGCAGTCCGTCTTCCCTGAATACAAGCCTGTACCGGCTATGGTATTTGTCCGTAGCCTTATACAGCATGCCTGGCTGAACCACATAGATAAAAACCAATTCCAGGGCCAGCAGAGCCAGGACCACTCCAAGAGCTATATTTATAACTCCAAATCCATAAACAGCTGCCGATATAATAAAAAACACTGCCATCAATGCCATAACAAACAGCTGCATCCTTGTAATGACCTTAGAAATGAAGAGATATTTTCTGCGGCCGTCCACCCATTCTTTCTTTGTATATGTAAATTCAATCTCCATAAATGGTCCTCCTGTTTTTTATTATCATAACACGGACCCTTATTCTTGTCATTTATTATTGCGCTTATTTTTTTCATATCTGAAGATTTCATTACAGGCTGTTCCTGACAGGACCAGAACACAGATCAGATTGGGAATAGCCATCAGTCCATTCATGATGTCAGAAAAGTCCCAAACCACATCGAGAGCGCAGGTGGCGCCCACAAAGGCAGTCAATGCATATACAAACCTGTAGTAAATACAATACTGCGGTTTTTTCACAAGAAATTCAAATGCCTTTTCCCCCTGGTATTCCCAGCCTATGATGGTGGCAAAGGCAAACAGAACGATTCCTATACAGACAAGATAACCTCCCCATTCCCCAAAAGTAGTGGCAAAGGCAGCTATAGTGAGGGCAGAGCCGGTCACAAGCTCCCCGGAAGCGTCGGTGATCCCAATCACGCCTGATGCCGCCAGCGCAAGGCCTGTAACAGAACAGATAACGATAGTATCAAAAAAAACACCTGTCATACTGATATATCCCTGTCTGACAGGATCATCCGTATTGGCCGCCGCCGCACTGATCCCTGCCGCTCCCAGGCCTGCCTCGTTAGAGAAGACACCTCTGGATACTCCCCACCGCAGGGCCTGCTGCATGGAGACAACAATAGTTCCCCCTGCTCCGCCCGCCATTGCTCTTGGTGAGAAGGCCATGGATACAATCTGCCATATGCCTGACGGAAGATTTCCTATATTCATAAAGATCACAGCCACCGCCCCGGCCATATAGAAGACAGCCATACATGGAACCACGATCTGTGTCACCTTTGAGATGGCCTTGATCCCCCCAAGTATAACCAGTATAGACAGTATGGTGACTATGAGTCCCGTAAGGCCCTCTGATACCCCGAAGGTCTCTTTTACCGCCGATGATATGGAATTGGACTGGGTCATATTTCCCATTCCGAAGGAGGCAAATACTGCGAAAAGGGCAAATGCACAGCCCAATGCCTTCCCCGCTTTTTTGTTGGGAAAAGCATTCTGCATGGTATACATGGGACCGCCTGATATCTCCCCATTTGCATTAACCGTCCTGTATTTTACAGAAAGCGTGCTCTCCGCAAACTTTGTAGCCAGGCCTATCAGGGCTGACACCATCATCCATATAAGCGCTCCCGGCCCGCCCAGGACCATGGCTGTAGCCACCCCCACGATATTTCCTGTCCCAATGGTGGCTGCCAGTTCTGTCATAAGCGAAGAAAAGGAAGAGATATCTCCCTTCCCCCCTTCTTTTGCATTCGGGTCTTTAGTTACAACACTTTTAAGCGCATACCCCAGATTTCTGAGGGGCAGAAAACGCATCTTTACGGTGAGGTAGATTCCTGTTCCCAGCATAAACAGGAGCAGGAAGGGTCCCCAAACAATATTATCAATATTTCTCAAAATTTCAGCTGCTCTGTCCATCCGACACGTCCAGTATATTTTTAACTAAATATATACGGAGACGCGGCCTGTTATGCGAGAATTCGTTACAACTTAATCTTCCTCAGCAAGAATTCTTTTCAGATCCTCTTTTGCACTGCTAATCGGCCTTATATTATAATTTTCAACCAGATAGCCCAGAACGTTCTCTGAAAGGAATGCAGGCAGGCTTGGCCCCAGGTAGATATTCCTGATTCCCAGGTGAAGGAGTGTCAGCAGGATGCAGACTGCCTTCTGTTCATACCAGGACAGCACCATGGTCAGGGGCAGGTCATTAACCTGGCACCCGAAAGCTTCCGCCAGTGCAGCAGCCACTTTTACAGCTCCGTAGGCATCGTTGCACTGCCCCATGTCCATCAGCCTGGGAAGTCCGCCCGCCTCTCCCAGGTCCAGGTCATTGAATCTGTATTTTCCGCAGGCCAGCGTCAGGATCACTGTATCGTCCGGAGCCTGCTTCACAAAATCTGTATAATAATTGCGCCCTGTCTTTGCCCCATCGCAGCCTCCTACCAGGAAGAAGTGGCGGATTGCCTTATTATTCACTGCCTCAATTAACTTATCTGCTGCCGAGAGGATCGCATTGTGGCCAAATCCTGTAACTGTCTTCTTCCCGCCGTTGATACCTGTAAACTCAGTTCTTTCACTATATCCTCCAAGTTCCAGGGCGCGCTCTATTACCGGGGTAAAATCTTTCCTGCCGCCCACTGCATGGATGTGCTTCAGGCCCGGATAAGCCACCGCGGCTGTTGTGAACACCCGGTCAGCATATGAATCCATTGGAGGCATCAGGCAGTTTGTAGTAAAGAGCACTGCCCCGGGAAGATTTTGGAACTCCTTCTGCTGGTTCTGCCACGCTGTTCCAAAATTACCTCTGAGGTGGCTGTATGCCTTCAGTTTAGGGTATGCATGAGCAGGCAGCATCTCTCCATGTGTATATATATTGATTCCTTTCCCTTCCGTCTGTCTGAGCAGCTCTTCTAAATCCTTCAGGTCATGGCCTGTTACAACGATAAACGGCCCTTTATCTACCGCAAATGTAACTTCCGTAGGCGCCGGAATACCGTAAGTTTCCGTATTCGCCCTGTCAAGCATAGCCATACATTTTAAGTTCACCTCACCTGTCTCCATCACCACCGGCAGCAGATATTCCATATCTCCCTCCTGCCCCACTGCAAAAAGAGCTTTATAGAAGAACTGATTCACTTCTTCATCCTCATATCCCAGCGCCATGGCATGATATGCATAGGCAGCCATCCCCCTGATTCCGAAGAGGATCAGAGATTTCAGGGATCTTATATCCTCATTGTCCCCCCAGAGGCTTTCCATATCAAAGTTCTCATTCCTGCTGCACGGTGAACCGCATCCGGAACATTTTGGTATGAGTTTCTCCTTTTCTTCTTCTGCTCTTCTTATCAGCTCCCTGATTGAATCATTGTCAAAATTGACATTTGTCAGTGTGGCAAAAAGCCCTTCAATGATAATCTCTGTTGTGCTTTTTGTCACTTCATTTCCATCAGACGCCCGGGCTATGCCTATCAGAACGCCTGTCAGCTCATCCTGCAGTCTGGCTGTATCCTGCCCTTTTCCGCACACTCCCCTGCTGCCTGAACATCCGGTGCATCCGGCCGTCTGCTCACACTGAAAACAAAACATTTTTTCCATTTTATTATCCTCCTGTTTGATCATTAATCTGTTAACTGTTCTTTCAGTATCTCTCCATCCACAGATATAGTAACCACCCGCCATGGTATAGATTTTCCGCTGTTCTTCACCGCTGCTGCACCAGCCCTCTCCAATCCGCCGCAGCATGGCACTTCCATCCTGACTACAGTCATATCTTTTATATCATTATTCTTAATGATTTCAGTCAGCTTCTTGGCATAATCTTCCCCGTCCAGTTTCGGACAGCCCACAAGAGTGATCCTGCCTTTCATAAAGCGTTCATGAAAATCTCCATAAGCATAGGCCGTACAGTCAGCCGCCACCAGAAGCTCTGCCTCATCAAAGAATCCGGCTCTGGCAGGCACCAGCTTTATCTGCACCGGCCATTGGGAAAGCCGGCTTTCCCTGCATTCGTTGTCATGTATACCGGGTGTCACCGGACATCCGCAGGGCAGTTTTTGATAAGCAGGAGCCTCCCTCTCTTCAAATGAAATGGCATCCTCAGGGCATGAAGGCAGGCAGTCCCCCAGCCCGTCACAAAAGTGTTCTCTCACAAGCCTGGCTTTTCCATCGATAATCTCTATAGCGCCTTCATGACACGCCGACACACAAAGCCCGCAGCCATTGCATTTCTCTTCGTCTATTTTAATGATTTTTCTCAGCATAGCTTTCCTCCTTCATCTGATGAGACAAGGATACTATTTTTCTTTTAAAAAGTATGTTGGAAAAACAACATTTTTAAATATAAGTCAAAAAACGGAGCCGGAAACAATAAGTTCCCGGCTCCTTCCTCTCATCCATTATAAATCCCTTCCAATAAACAGTCAGGCTGTCATATGTCTTTCCGTTAATTTCATCCTGTCCATTTTTAAACTCATCATGTTTAGTATTTTGAAATCTACCGGCTCGTGTTATCATCTCTTTTATTCAAGATAAACTGCTCCAAATTTGTTTTATGATTATACTTTATAGAAGCCTCTTTATCCTTGTTAATGATAACATCATTCATATCAATCCCGTTTAATGCTGCAATAGCTACAGCATAATGTATCACATCAGCTAATTCATTCCCCAATTGTGCCTGCAAATCTTCCCTGCCAGTTGATTTTCTTCCAGCCTTTTTATTTAGTACCTCTGCCACCTCACCTATTTCTTCTACCAGCTTCATAAATAAGCTCTGGTCGATTCCGCCACTGCTATAATGGTCAAATAAATATTCCTGCAGTTCTTCTATTGTAACTTTCATTACACAATTCCTCCGTCAAATTACGATTGCTAATACTTATTTTTAATAACACTTAAAATCTATTATATTGTGTTACAAATAATTCTGCAATGTCTTGATTTTACTAAGGTTTGGATTGGATAAAGTTACTGTTCACTCCGTGAACAGTAACTGGATAAACTCTATTAATAATTTGATATATTAAATTAGTCTATATGATACCAATGCTCATTATCATCCACGCTTGTTATAGCAGGGCTAATTTTGAATGAAGTCTTATCATCATTAAATTCAATAGTATATGTTTCATATTTATCTTGGTACATTTTGATCTTGATTTTATTTTTTCCTGCAGGCTTCCAATCGTATGTGCCCATCGACATATCCATCCAACTATATCCTGTCTCTAGCCGATACTCCATTTTACCATCCTCAATATCTAATACTTTGATAATTGAATCCTCTGTATCGTACCATTCTTTTACAAGTGCTTTCTTTAAATTTGCCTTATTCACTGCATTTACAATAAAGAATATAATCACTATACCTACAACGGCTGCAATTCCAATGTAAACTTGTTTTGGCAACTTTTTACTAAGTGGGGGCTTTTGTGAGATCTCTTGTTCAGTTACATTTTGAGACGCATATACAACCGCCTGTTCATCACTTGAATTATCAATATCTTTCTTTATTACTGCACCACATTTAGGGCAAGTAACACTTCCATCTGGAATAGCTTCGCCACATTCTAAACAAAACATAATTTATCCCCCTTATCAATCATAATCTAATAATGATACTGAACAAGATTTTATCTTGTAATCATTCGGCACTGATAATCTAAATGAACCAAGTCTCATCTGTTTGACCTGCAGAATACAGATAAAAATCCATATCTATATATCTGAAATTCTTGGTATCTTTATCAATAATCTTCATACCGTTTCGGACAGCGACATTTTGAGCGGCTATATTTGTGTCCCTGACAATAGAATATACGTTACTTGCATTAAGAACTTTGAATGCGTATTCTTTACAAGCAATCGCTGCTTCTGTTGCATAACCTTTGTGCCAATACGCTTTTTGAAACAAATATCCTATTTCTAATACTTCTTTATCTCTCCAGCCTTGAAACGTCAAACCACATTGGCCTATCATTTCATTTGTTTCTTTTAAAACAACAGCCCAAAGTCCAAAACCGTACTCTGCATATCTTTTAAAATGTCTGTTAAGCCAATTCTGTACTTCTTCTAAGCTGAATGCGCTTTCATAAGCAGCACACATTACTTCCTCATCACACAATATTTTGCACAATGTATCAAAATCCGACTGCTCCATTTCTCTAATGAGAAGGCGTTCGGTTTCTATCAACCCATTTCTATTTTCTGAAATTCTCACTGCCATTGGCATACCTCCACATTTTCCAATTAAACAAAATCGCAGCCTGATGGCCTGTTTCAAATACGGATTTGTCCCAGCCACCGCCTATGAAAAGAATACCATTTTTATACTGTCTCTACAAGCAGTTTTATCAATCAAGAGGTTATCCTTTTTCAGATTAATTTGTAACTATTCAGCAAGTCTGTGCATTTACCGTAGTGAGTATTTCTGAACATTCACGACCGACTTTAGAATTGACACATCCCGGCCACAGTATTAGACTATTACTATACTTCCGTCGAGTCTGCACCCCAAATTGTCAGGCTCCACCGAAAATAATGTGGATGAGAACATCCCGAAATGATTAGGAAAATAATTCATGAATACAATTAAAGATTTTGAGATTTACAGTGAAGTGATAAAATCAAGCCCTCTTTTTACAGGAATCGCTCCTGAAGACATTTCTGCCATGCTGACATGCCTGAGGGCCAGCCGCTCTTCTTATTTCAAAGGGGAATATATCCTTTCCGCAGGCAGTCCTGCCAGAGATGTGGGGCTTGTGCTCCAGGGGGATATCCATATTATAAAGGAAGATTTCTGGGGAAACCGCTCGATAATCGCAAATATCGGGCCCGGTGAACTATTTGGAGAGGCTTTTGCCTGTGCCGGGGCGACTTCTCTTCCTGTCAATGCAGTAGCTGCCCAGGATTGTACAGTCATGTTTATCGACTACAGAAAAGTTATCACTACCTGCTCCTCCGCGTGTACTTTTCACACAGGGCTTATTCAAAACATGCTGAAAATCCTTGCCATGAAAAATAAAATGCTTATGGAAAAGCTGGGGCATATGACTAAGCGCAGCACAAGAGAAAAACTTCTCTCATATCTGTCAGAACAGGCAGTAAAGGCAGAAAACAGCCATTTTACCATACCCTTTGACCGTCAGGAGCTGGCCGACTATCTCTGCGTAGAAAGAAGCGCCATGTCCGCAGAGCTGTCCAAGCTTAAAAAGGATGGGATACTCGATTACCGGAAAAATAATTTTATCTTGAAAGCAGATAAAACTCCCACCTCAATAGGTGGTGAATAAGAACTTGTGTGACTATTCACGGCCCCGGTAAAAGCGCAGTGCCGCAAATAGTCACACAAGTTCTTCTTAGTTAAAACAAAAAGGCACCCAAAGTGATCTGCAATATGCAAAACACACCCCTGGTGCCTTTATGTATGATTAATATACATTCTCCGTAACTGTTCAGTACCTTCACAGTTACCATTCTTCCTACAATTCAAATCCTATCCTCTTCCTGAACTTTGTCCAGACATGCCCCTGAAAATATTCATAAGCCCTGTCATAGATGAAAACTACCGCCTGTCCGCCCACTGCAGCTATGAGAAGGAAGGTATTGCTCATCTCTCCTGCAAACAGCAGCTTTGGAAACAGCAGCAACATAGGAAGGTATATGATATTAAAAACAATATACTTAATGATCCAGAACAGTACACGCTTGTTCATTTTTGTGTGCAGCCGGCCCAGATGGCGCCAGCAAAATTCTATTGCCACCACATAAAGGCCCATGGCCCCAAAAGTGATGCAATAGAGCTTATTAGGCGCCAGTATCACGCCCAGCAGAATAGCCCCCAGGTAAAACCCAAATCCCAGGCCCATACCGCATTCCCGTATAATAATACCTATAAGGAAAGACGCCAGTCCCAGCAGAAATAGTGTATTAAATTCTATTATGCCGCTGAGTACGATCGCCAATACACAGAGCGCCAGCGCCAGTCCTGAAAAAGCCAGTTTTTTCGCATTTACATGCATGGACAAAGATCTCCTCCCATACATTCACAGCATGAATCCGCAATCCACAAGTCACAGCAGCAATTTCCTGTAGAATATGCCGGGCGTCCCGCTCCGCCTCCATATGGATTAGTCTGGTAGCGCTGGCCATTCCACTGAAGCTGGTTGAGGAAATTAGAATACTCAGGATTGTTCGGTTCCATATTGACTGCCTGCCTTGCATGTTCAAGAGCAGCAGCATTGTTGCCAAGTCCGCTGTTAGCCACCGCACTGCAGTAATACCATCTGGCATCTCTATTGCTCATTCTATTGAGCACATTTAATGCATCCTGGTAATGCCTACTGTTGATAAAGTTATAGACAGCCGTCATCTCTGAGGAACTTGATCCTCCAGATGAACTGCTTCCCGAATATCCGCTGCTGCTGCCCGAACCGTAGCCTGATGAGCTGTAGCCCTTTGAACGTTCGTCCATGATCTGGTTGTATGCTTCCTGCACTTCTTTAAATTTCTCTTCTGCCAGATCTGCCAGTGGATTATTTGCATAAGAGTCCGGATGATATTTCCGGCTCAATTCTCTATATGCCTTCTTAACCTCATCATCTGAGGCATTCGGTGAAATTCCTAATATTTCATATGGGTTGCTGACCATTATTCTGTTCCTTTCCTTCGTTTAATTCCTTCTGTATTTTATTATACTTCGTCCACACACCTGCATACAGGATATTCCGTAATATCTCTTCGTCCTGAATACACGGAAGCTTTTCAAATTCACTGCTGCACTCTGCCATCATCATCAGCAGCAGTTCGCGGCAGTGTTCTTCATAATCTTTTTCTCCATACAAAGGCTTTAACGGGTTATAGTTCTTCTTCTTGATATCTTTTTCAAGATCATCATAGGCATCCAGCAGATAGATGAATTTTCCCAGGAAAAACCCCATCCTGCGCAGGACAGGCTCCCACGTATCTTCTTTATATACAAGCAGTTCTCCCATTAAATCCCCGAAACAGCCTGATACTTTGTCAATATCTGTTACACCCTGCTTTTCGCACTCTGACAAACGTCTCAGACAATCTTGTATTATACCACACTTTTTCTTATATGTGTGAATTATTTTCCCCACATTTTTATTAAGCAGCTTCATCCCTGCCAGGCCCGGTATGCTCTTCTCATCCTTCCAGTCATCCAGAAGATGGTAATAGGAAAGCACCATATTCATAGCGGCGCAGTAGTCCGTCATCTCATTCTGCAGCATAGGTATCTTTTTGACAGGATGCACCTTGCAGTGATGAAGGCTCTGCGTTGTCCCGCACTCATACAGGGAAGTGAGAAGGATGATAACAAACGTCATATCATAAGTCAGCGTCATCTGTCCTGAAAAACCATACTCTTCTTTGAGTGTCCTGCACAGCCCGCAGTAATATGCCTTATACTTATAAAATTCCTTAAATTTTAATTCCGGTTTATAGATCGTCAAATATCCAAACATATACTCTCCGTTTTCTGCCGTTTTTACGCTGTATCCCGGCATATTGAAGCGATTGACTCACATGCTTGCGGCTATTATACTACAACCGCTTTCAAAAAACCATAAATAATTCTTAAATAAACCCTTATTTAATTATTTATACTTTCCTCTAAACCCTCTGCAGCTCCCTTGCCGGGGAAATACACAACTGCCGATTAGCCGGAAATATTATACACCTTCGTGCATCCCATACATTATTGTGCGAAGCGCGCCCATCCGCAAGGATTAAATTATGGGTTTGCCCCACAAAAACACCAGCTAGGGATTAGCTGCTTACCCCGCTGGTGTCCGAGTTCTTTATCAAAATTCTCCAAATATGTTTTTAAAAATATCATTACCATACTTCTCATATAATTTAGCAGTCATCTCATAGCAAAAATCATCGTCTCTTTGAGAGATAACTATAATATTCATGGCTTTTTCCTCTAAGGCAAGTGTATAGACTACACGAATCCCAATCCCTCTATACTTGATCTAAAAAAATCCGGTCAGATTATTGTTTCCCTTATGCCCAAGAGGTTTACCATACCCATCAGGGCTCGGCAGCGGCGCTTCTGATACCTTAATAATACCTGCTTTCGCACACTGTTCTCAATCTTCCTATAATCCTTTTTGGCCTCATCTGTAATCCGTATTTTCCATGCCATTATTCAAATTCCACACTTTCAGCAAGTTCTTTTAACTCATCCAAAGAGTATCCTTCTTCAGCGACAAAAGATTCAAAAGAAGTTGTATTTGTATTATCCCTGCTCTTGGCAAGTTTCAGTAGATTCATATTTTCCACTGTTTCAAGCAGTTTTTCCAGTTTGGCGGCTTTCTCCTGAGTTTCTTTATACTCCTTAAGAGATATCAGCACAGCCGTTGGCTGATTATTTCTTAAAACAATGTACTCGTTATTGTTCTCCTCAACATCTGTAAAAATCTTCCCGGCCTTGCCCTTGCTGAAATCAGATATGGGCACAAGTTTTTCTGTGAACTCAGCTAATGTCATATTCATATCTCCCTTCTATTATTTAATAGTATATACCATACCATTATTATATGCAATATTTTCATTAAAATTTAACTGATTTTGTTTTATATTACAAAACTACAGTGATTTAAAATCGCAGTCTTTTTTGCGAAAAGCGAACTAATTTAGCTCGAATTAGACATG
Organism: Murimonas intestini; assembly: GCF_024622195.1. Taxonomy (NCBI): domain Bacteria; kingdom Bacillati; phylum Bacillota; class Clostridia; order Lachnospirales; family Lachnospiraceae; genus Murimonas; species Murimonas intestini. The sequence goes on along the minus strand of NZ_JANKBI010000002.1, from coordinate 159,605 downwards.
TGGTGTCCTCCTTTACCCAGACATCATTACTAAATACATCCTCTAAATACAAATTATTTATACTACCCTACAAGGTGTTTCTCTTTATTTCGGACCATTCATCAGCCGTCCCTTTTCTTATCACTCTCCATTTACGATCAGCACCTTTTTACCCCGGAAGGCAAATCCATATTTAAGGATTTTTTCCCTGTGGATTCCTTTTGCCTCCAAAGAGGCGGCATAATCTCTCTCTTCAATCTGGTGCAGCGCTGACCGGGCTGTATCATCCAAATCCTTTTCTTTCCTGTCCTGCACCTTAAATTCCAAAATCATTGCCGTCTTATTTAAGCCCCGAGGCTCCAGCATAACGTCATAGCGGCCAAAACCGCTTTCCCGGTTAGAGGTAATCACATAGCGGTTTTCCAATTCAACCATAAGCCCCAGAACAAATCCGTGATAGAAACGTTCCGGCTCACTGTCTTCAGATGGCTGGCTGCCGCTGTCAAAGGAACTAAAAGTGGCAAGGGCTACACGGTTCATATAAATATTCATAGCCTCCACATCATTTTTCAGCAAGGCCTGAATGAAGCCATTATAATTGGAGGCACTCAAAGAAAACCAGTCTCTTACCATATTCCGGAACATTAACGTAACTTCAAAATTCGTAATTCCTAATATATATTCCTGTTTCCAATATCCATACAAAGAATCCTGTTCTTTTGTGCCGCATACCTTTAAGTAGCCGCTGGCAAGCAGCAGGCTCCATATTGCTTTCTCGTCAAAATCCAACTGGTTGTAAACAATCTGCTCGTCGATTTCTGCCGTAATCGTCCCCCCGGTTAATAACTGTTCAAAGGATTCCTTTATCTGTCCGGTTCCCTTCTGGAGCTGACTGCTGATCAGCCTGTTACTGCTGGTATTCGCCCAGTATGGACCTACTTTATGGCTTTTCAGATAATTAATAATAGACCACGGATTATATATCTCCTCCTTATTTCCAAATCTGAAGCCATCATACCATCGTCTTACTTCTTCTTTGCTTTTATATAATCCATACTCCTGCAATGCCTCATCCACTTCTGCTTGTGTAAATCCAAAGACATCTGCATATTGATTTGATGTTGTCGTTACCACCATCAGATTATTTAAATCTGAAAAAATAGATTCTTTACTAACTCTTGTAATTCCTGTCATAATGGCACGTTCCAAATACGGATTATCCTTAAAAGTTGCATTAAACAGGCTTCTGGTAAATGATACCAGTTGGTTCCAGTATCCTCCGATGTAAGCTTCCTGCATGGGCGTATCATATTCATCTAAAAGAATAATGACTTTCTTACCATAATATCGGTAAAGATAATCCGATAACCGATGTATTGCTAAAGAAGCCTCATACTCCTCCATATCAGCCGATACACTTAAAAAATACTCTTTTTCTTTTGCATTCAGAACACTCTCTTTGAGCAGAAAATCGTATTTATTATATAAGAGCTGAATCAATATACATATTTTCTTCTTCACTTCGCTGTAGGAAGTCTCCTTAATACTGGAAAAACTCAGCGCAATCACCGGGTATGTTCCCTGAAGCTTCCGGTATTTTTCTTCCTTCCAGATATTCATTCCATGAAAGATGTCTATCCCTGCATAATTTACTGAGAAAAACTGCTCCACCATACTGAGAGTCAGTGTTTTTCCAAAACGGCGGGGACGCATGATCAGTGTAACATCATCTTTTTCTTAACACCACATACCGCAGGAGGCACAATAATTTCCTCTGGCACCTTTACTGAAAACCTGCTACAATAAATACATCAACAAAAGCCCCCCGCGGCAGCCGCCAAATGCACATGCAGGCATGTTCACCTGGCTCGCTGCCCGCGGGAATAAAGTTTCCGGGAGGCAGTCCATGTATTATTTTATTGTTAACCCAAAATCCAGTTCAGGCAAAGGCCGTGAAATATGGGACACTCTGGAGCACAGGCTGACATCCGTTAAATGTGATTACCGGGTTCTGTTTACCAGGGAAAAAGGCCATGCGACCAGGCTGGCCAAGTATATCTCCACAGAGAAATCCCCCTGTGTACTGGTAGCCGTAGGCGGTGACGGAACAGCTAATGAAGTCATCTACGGCATTGAAGATTATTCAAAAGTTGTCTTTGCCTACATACCCACAGGATCAAGCAATGATCTGGCAAGGGGGCTGAATCTGGAAAAAGATCCTGCCAAAGCATTAGAAGCGATACTTCATCCTTCCTCTTATCACAGTCTGCGCATCGGTGTAAGCACTTCAGAAGGAGAACGGAGAAATTTTGCAGTCAGCTCAGGTATCGGATATGATGCTGCCATCTGTCACGAAGCCCTGAACTCACCAATCAAGGATTTCCTGAATAAGCTGAAGCTGGGCAAGCTCACCTATACAGGGATCGCACTCAGACAGCTGCTTCTGCTGAAGGCCTCACCTATGGATATCATACTTGACGGTGAGAAAAAACTTCATTATCCGAAGGTCTACTTCACAGCCGCCATGAACCTGAAGTATGAGGGCGGAGGATTCATGTTCTGTCCTGAGGCAGATTCATCAGATGAATGGCTGGATATTATCGTTGTAGAAAAAATGAGCAAACTGAAAGTCCTCATGGCGCTTCCTACAGCATATTACGGCAAACATACACATTTTAAGGGGATACATATATTCCGCTGCCGCAGGATGTCCGTCCGGACCGACAGATCTCTCGCCGTACATACAGACGGGGAATCATTTGGCTGCCGGGATTCACTTGATATTTCATTAGAAGCAATCCCATTAAAAGTCATAACAGGCTGACATAACTTAAGGGGCCGTTGCACACGCAGCAGCCCCTTATCCTGTCAGTTAAAACCAAAAAACTTTCTTGTTACCTTGTAAGCGGCAACAGATACCTGCCGTCCGCTCTTGCCGGGCAGATTCATGGCACGCCCAAGAAGACCTGTCCGAAGCTTCAGATAGAGCGGATAGTCGCTTTGCCTCAGATACTGCCACAGCTCCTGTTTTTTCTCAAAATTCTCGTCTGTCCCTGAACGCAGGGCCATGATCGAAGATACTGTCATAATGATATCAAGATAATTCAGCATATATTTCTTCAGCTTTTTATTAGTTATCTTCTGCCCTGCCATAAAATCAATCATGATCTTGTTGACTCTGATCTGCTGGTCCAGCCTGCGGATCATTACTTCTTCATTTACCGACTGGTCTTCACGCCCTATAAAATAATGATAGAAATTAACATCCATATAATACATTTTCTTTACCCAGGGAAGGGGCTGGAAAATAAACAGGTTGTCCACGTAGAAGGTATGCTTCGGCAGTACCAGGCCGCACTCCCTGAGCAGATTTGTCCTGTAAATTACAGAATGCATCAGGATATACTGTCCCTTTCTCAGTTTATGGACCTCATCCCAGGTAAAGATCTGCTTCTGCGGGAATGAAGAGCGGTAACGCATTACTTTTTTATGCCTTACGCCAACCTTATCATAGATGAAATTGCTGATAAGCATATCAACAGTATCAGGTCCTCCCACCAGCTCCTTAAGATTTGCCAGTATCTCAGTAAATGCGTGTACATCCACCCAGTCATCGCTGTCCACTACTTTAAAATATAATCCTGTAGCGTTTTTGATCCCTGTATTTACAGCTTCCCCATGCCCTCCATTCTCCTGATGGATGGCCTTTACGATCCCTGGATATTCTCTTGCATATTCGTCCGCAATGTCAGCGGTATTATCTTTTGACCCATCGTCTATCACCAGTATTTCTACATCTTCTCCTCCCGGTAAGAGGGATTCGATGCACTTTCTCATATAAGCTTCTGAATTATAGCACGGTATTGCCACTGATAAAATCTTCATTTTCTTTCCTGCCTTTTACTGATTCATATTTTTCCTGCCCCAGCTTGATCTGCAAATAATCTGTATATGCTCCAAAAGCCGCCGGTATAGGAAATTCCCTTTCTGTCCTTTGGGGTTCTACAAAGATGAGGCCGTCTTCCGGCTGTTTTTCCAGCTCCTCTATCCAGACTGCGTAACCAATCATCTGCCATTCCACATGGCTGAAAATATGTTTGGAATCCGACAGCCTCTTTACCCGGATCGGTGACATTCCCTGTTCTTTTACAAACTGCACCACCTCATCCATACCCAGATGTCCCTCCGTATTAGGAAGTTCATATAGCCCGGGCAAAAGCCCTTTTTTCGGCCGCTTCCTTATAGCCGCCTTCTCACCGTCTTTTAAGACAAAAACCGTCCTCTGCTCTATCCTTCTCGGTTTTTTTGCCGCCTTTTGGGGAAGTTCTGTCACGATCCCCTTCTCTCTTGCCAGACACATGTCCTTTAGCGGGCACTCTCCGCATTTTGCGGCTCCGTTTGGCACACAGATGATGGCTCCCAGTTCCATAAGAGCCTGAGTAAACTTCCCTGCATTATCCGGAGGGATAATTTCCATTATCTGTTCCTCCAGCTTCCTGCGCATAGAAGGCTTCATTATGTCCTCATAATCTGCCGTTACCCTTGAAAGCACACGCAGCACATTTCCATCCACAGCCGGTACGGGTATCCCGTATGCAATAGAGGCCACAGCCCCGGCCGTGTACGGGCCGATTCCCGGAAGCTTCAAAAGCTTTTCATAGTCTGAGGGCATCCTGCCGCCGTATTCCTCTGCCACGATCCTGGCTGCCTTCTGCATATTCCTTACACGGTTATAATATCCAAGCCCTTCCCAGAGCTTCAGGAGCCTGTCCTCCTCACATGATGCCAGAGCCTCTATATCAGGCAGCGCATCCATAAATCTTGTATAAAACGGCTTGACTGCTTCCACTCTGGTCTGCTGCAGCATAATTTCCGACACCCATACGCTGTATGCATCAGGTTCCTCCCTCCAGGGCAAAATACGTCTGCAAGTATCATACCACTTTAGCAGTGGTTCCACAATTCCTTTTAGCATTTTTCTACTCTCACCTGTCTGTCTATTTCAATGCTGTCCTCTGTAACTATGCAGTCATATGCCAGAATATGCACCCCGGCCTCCGCCGCCTGCTTCAGCGCTTCGCCAAATTCCGGATGTGTCCTGTAATTAGGTTCAAAACTGCTTACGCCTTTCATCTGTATTACAAAAAGAACATACGCCTCATATCCTTCCTTTATGGCTTCCATAAGTTCATGGATATGCTTTATCCCCCTCAGTGTGGGGGCATCCGGAAATCTGGCCACACCCTCTTCCTCCAGAGTGACCCCCTTTACCTCCATAAAAATCCTTCTGCCGCCTGCCTCTATATAAAAATCGAACCTGGAACTGCCGTACTTTGTCTCCGGCCGCACCAGGGTGAGGTCTAAAAATAACTCTTTCTTCAGCAGCCATTCCTCCACAGCCTTATTAGGGACCTGGGAATCCATATTGATCAGCAGACGTCCTTTTTTGACCCCTATCAGATCATATTTCGTCTTTCTGGCCGGATTGCTGCATTCCTCTATAAATACAGAAGCACCGGGCGTCAGCAGTTCCCTGCAGCGCCCCGTGTTCTTAACATGGCATATCTCCCTGTGTCCGTCCAGCATCACATGTGCGATAAACCTGTTCGGACGTTCCAGAAAGACTGCCTCTTTTATATTGTTATACTTCATTATTATCCCCTGTTTTATAAAATGTTGGGGTCAAAGTCATACAATTGCATGCAAGCATGCATTGTATGACCTTTTGACCCTGGCATCATAATATCCTAACGGTAAAAACATATGATCGGAAAGCCATCATAGATCAGATTATATATCTGACTGGCGGCATCATAGGGGAGATTGATGCATCCGTGCGATCCATCATAGGTATAGATACTTCCGCCAAAGCTTCCTCTCCATGTAGCGTCATGCATACCCACACCGCCGTTAAAAGGCATCCAGAATGTGACTGGCGTCTGATAAGAGTCACCAGGCTTGTCACTTTTCAGAACATCAGGTGACTTCTTATAATACAGCGTATAAGTCCCCTCCGGAGTGGCCTTGTCCCCAGACCGGATATCACCTGATACAAAATCTGATTCCACGGCGACTTCTCCGCCAATATACATCCAAATATGCTGTTTCGTCAAGTCTATTTCTATATAATCCCATCCCAGGTCACTGTTCTCCCAGCTGAGCGCAGTCTGTGCAAACGCCGCATACCTCTCTGTCTGTGCCCCGCTCTGTATGAGAGCCGTGAGCTCCTGAACCTCCATTTCCTGGTCTATCATCCATCCATAGCTTCCGCCGCTGACTGTCACATAAGAACCATCATTCGTCTTAAATTCCCTTGGTTTGTCATATGTGTCATATTTTTCCGCAAGCCCCTGGACAAAAATGGGGATCTGTTCTTCATCCAGCGTGACATTGCCTTTATCATCATAGCTGACCCAGCTGTTAATCGTTGCCCCGTCCAGAACTTCTCTGTTCTCTCCAAAGACATATTCTATCCTTGTATGGCAGTATTTATTCAGCTTAGTCACCAGCCTGTTCAGGGACTTATCACCTGATGTAACGGCAGGCTTTAAGTAACATTCTTTCTTTTCCAGTGAAATACCGTCTTCACTCTTTGTGACAGCCTCTCCTATGACTTGTTTGACTTTGTCAGTATCCAGCTTTGCCCCCTGCTCTTCCGGCACAATGACATACTCTGAATCTTTTGTGTCAAATTCCATATAGGCATCACTGGGCTCTTCCATGTTCTCAGGCTGCAGACATTCCAGATTCTCTACCGCCTGGTTAAATGCTTCTTCTTCATATGCCGTGCTGGATTCAAATGTATAATTAAAATCATCCCAGAAGCTGAACGGCCATTTATACAGGTTCTGGCTCTCCTTAAAGCCTTCCACCTCGCCCTTTGATACATAGTGATACCCAATCTGGTCAGAGGTGAGAGTCTCTTTCTTTCCTCCTCTTGATTCCACCTGGATCTTATATTTCTTCACTCCGGCAGCAATCTGGTTTTCTATGTCCTCAGGCAGTGCATAAGAAGCATCTATGCCGTTAATAGTTGTATTGGGAAGGAACTTGTCCTGAAAATAATAGATACCCGCCCCGTAAGCGCCGCCTGCTGCCAGAAGCAGCACGATAAACACAATTCCCACTGCCAGCTTCCACCGTTTTTTCTTCCTGACAGGCACATCATCCCCTGAAACAAATTCAAGCTCCGCCTCAGGCAGTTTTTCACCTCCAGGCTTCTGCTCCTTTAAATCTTCTGCAGACTTTTCAGGCTGCTCTTCAGACTGCTTCTCATCTGAGTTCCGTATCTGCACCTCAGCCTGTTCCTTATCTAAGTTTTCCGGCCTCTCTTCAGACTGCTCACCATCTGAGTTCTCCGGCCTCTCTTCAGGCTGCACGCTATCTAAGTTTTCCGGTCTCTCTTCAGACTGCTCACTATCTGAATTCTCCGGCTTCCCTTCAGCCTGCTCTCTGTCTGAGTTCTCCGGTTTCCCTTCCGGGCTTTCCTGCTCCCTATCTGTCCCGGCTGCTTTAGAATCTCCGGCATCCTGGCTGCCCTCCGCCTCATTCACACCTCCGGGCGCATGATTTTCATTATCAATTCGTTCATTTTCCGCTGCATCCGGGGATGCGGGACCCACAGCTGCCTCATCCTCTTTGCCAACCTTATCTTCTAACTTATCGTTCATTCCATAACCTCATATGCTTTGCCATTTATAGTTTAACCTGATTTTACCATCTCCTGTAAAAATGAAAAAGCACCTTTCGAAATTATTAAGATTTTCTATGAGAAATATAAGCTCCGGATGGAGTAATATCTTCGTAACTATTCAGCAGGTCTGTGCTTTTCTATAGCATCTGCATTCTCACCTGAATCTATACCGGCCATCCTGATTGAAAAATTCAAAGCAGTCCATGAATAGTAACAATTTAAATCATGTCATTTCATCTCATAAAAGTCTTTAAACAGATTATATTTAACAAGGCTTGTCCCGTCAACCAAATATAGGAATATATGAACATATTTTACATCTTTTTTACATTTCATACACGTATGCGCCATTATTCATTACGGCCCGCGCCATGACAAGTAAATATGTTTCACCGGCGTCCCGCATAATTCGCCGGTGAAACACCTCTGTCTTTTTTCTATGTTGTCAGAAATGTGGAGTATCCATTCTTTCTGAGAACAGATTCCATCCTTATGGCGTTATCCAGTTTTTCAAAAGCGCCTACCTGTACCTTGTAATATCCGTCCTCATTGATGATATAGGCCGGAAAGCCCTGCTGCTGAAGCTGGTAGAGCTGCTCCTGGGCATTCTCCCTGCGTCTGAATACCCCTGTCTGCACTCTGTAGTAGGGAACTTCCTCATCTCCCCGGTAATCCTCCATTCCCCATTCGGCGCTGTCATCATCTGTATTTGCCTCTTCGTCCCTGTCAGCGCTCTCTGACTGCGCATCCGTGCCCCTGATCGTCTCCAGCACTCCATCTGCTATCGCCTGGGCTATCTCATCGAAATGTTCATCAAAGATCCTGTTATCCTCGTCAGAGTTAATAAATCCCACCTCTACTAATACTGCCGGCATTTTGGTCCTGCGCAGCACTACAAGGCCGGGACGCTCAGAAATCCCAAGATTGGCAAACCCCGCTCTTTCCAGTTCCTTATTAATATTTTCAGCCATCTCTGCCTTTATGCCGGAATCATCATACACCAGCGTCTCCACGCCTGAGTATTGGTTGGGCAGCGGACTTGAGTTGCGGTGTATAGATACTAAAAAATCCGCGCCCGCCTGATTAGCCTCTGTTGCCTTTTGGAACGGAGTCTCATAAATATCGTCTGTCCTTGTGAAAACCACGTCCACACCGTTATCCTCCAGTATCCTCCCTACTGCCAACGCCAGGCGGAGAGTATCGTCCTTTTCCTGCCTTCCCTGATAGACAGCCCCGGGATCACTTCCGCCGTGACCTGCATCCACTACAATCCTTGTCATAATAATCCTCAAAATTACTTCTTTATAACCAGCATATGCGGGAACCTTCCAGGTTGACACATTACTGTTCACTCCGTGAACAGTAATACGCTGATGCCTCCTTTGCCGAAAATATCAAGGATTGCAGTGGCAAAAAATGCCGTACTATGCTATAATAAAAGAACGAAAAAGTGCGAATAAAGGAGATTGAAACATGAAAACCTCAGCCCTGAAAAGTGATATAAAACGGCTCGTCTTTATTGTAGCCGCATCTCTTATTATGGCAGTCAACATCAACACGTTCGTCCATGCGGGAGGCCTCTATCCCGGCGGATTTAACGGGCTGACACTCCTGCTCCAGAAGATTGGAAAAGAATTCCTGAACATTTCTCTTCCGTTCTCTGTCATCAACTATACTTTAAATGCATTTGTCATCGTCCTTGCATTTAAGGTCATTGGAAAAAAGTTTACCTTTTATACCACACTGATGATCGTCCTGACCGGTATTTTTACGGACCTCATCCCCTCCATTGTGGTCACCTCCGATGTCCTGCTGATAGCCGTATTCGGCGGTATCATCAATGGTTTCGCCATGAGCCTCTGTCTGATAGGCGCGGCCTGTGCAGGAGGCACGGATATCCTGGTCATCTTTTTTTCAGAAAAGCACGGGATCGACACATGGAATTACATGCTCCTTGGAAATGTTGCCATGCTTCTTGTAGCCGGCGTACTCTTTGGATGGGATAAAGCACTGTATTCTATCATTTTCCAGTACACCTCCACCCAGATAGTGCAGATGCTCCATCAGAGGTATAAGAAGCACACACTGTTCATCATCACTGACCACCCGAATGAGGTCTACCACATAATTGCAGACAATACTAATCACGGCGCCACTATTTTCACAGGGACAGGCTGCTATGAACAGGAAAAGAGAAAGATGGTCTACTCAGTAGTCTCCAGCGATGAAGTCAAGACTATAGTAAATAAAGTCCGTCAGGAGGATAAACATGCATTTATCAACTCCATCAGGACCGACCAGATAACAGGACGCTTCTACCAGCGTCCAAACGACTGATTTAATTATTGTGCTAGGATGAGAACCGGTACCCAACCCCCACTTCCGTCAGGATGAACCTGGGGTGCGCCGGTTCTTTTTCTATCTTCCTTCTCAGGCCCGCCATGAAAACTCTCAGATTTCCTGACTCCACGCCCTCCGTGCTTCCCCATATTTCATCCATGATATAGTGATGTGTGAGCACCTTTCCCCTGTTTGCGATCAAAAGGTTCAGTATCCTGAATTCAATAGGCGTAAGATGTATCTCCTCTTCGTCTATGAAAACCTTCCTTTTTTCATTATCCACACTTAAATAATCACATGTGAATACATCCTCTTTCATCTGACTGCCGGGCACCTGTATATGCTTGCGCATGGCAACTCTTATGCGCGCCATCAGTTCCCCCATATAGAAGGGCTTAGTCACGTAATCATCTGCCCCCATATCCAGCGCCCTGATCTTTTCCTGCTCCTCCTGTCTGGCAGACACGACTATTATGGGAATCTGGGATTTCTCCCGTACCCGCTCTATCACCTCTATCCCGTCCCCGTCAGGCAGGCCCAGATCAAGTATTATCAGATCCGGCTGGTTGGCATAAAACAGACTGACTGCCTCCTCCACCGATTTGGCGGCATAATACCTGTAATTCTCCTTTTTCAGGCTCATAGATATAAAATTTATGATATATTTGTCATCCTCAACTATGAGGATCGTCCTCTTATCTTCCATCAATCAAACCTTCTCCGCTTTTATCCAAAATATAAATCTGGCTCCGCCCTCAAGCCTGTTTTCCGCCCATATCTCACCTCCGTGGGCAGTGACCACAGCCCTGCTGATGGCAAGCCCAAGTCCAATACCTCTGACCTGGTCAGATCCTCCTTCTGAGCTTGTAGTAAATTCATCAAAAAGATGTCCCATCATATCATCTGATATACCGTCCCCGTCATCCTCCACCTGCACATAAGCCCTGCCGTTCCGCCAGGACACAGAGAGGGATATCCTCCCCCCTTCCTGTGTATGCTTCATGGCATTATCCAGCAGGTTTATAATGACCTGTACAAGCATTTTTCCATCCGCCTCAGCCAGGAGTATCTCTTCAGGCATGGTCAGCGTGAATTTCCTGTGCTCCTGGAGTCCTGCTACATGGCGCACTGCCTCATAAACAATATCCTCTATCACTTCCTGCTCTTTGGTGATCTCGAATTTGCCGCTCTCGATCTTAGTCATATTCAGGATATTTTCCATCATTTTCATGAGCCATGCCGCCTGCTCATCAATATCCCCTGCCAGCTGCCGGATACTGTCCATATCCTGTCCGTCAGACTCCAGAATGAGGCCGCAGTCCCCGATGATCCCTGTCAGCGGCGTCCTGAAATCATGGGATATGCTGCGCAGCATACTGCCCTTCATATGCTCCCGCTCCATATCCAGCTTAATTTTTTCCTGTTCAGAATAAATAAGCTCTCTGTCGAGAGCGATTCCGATCTGATTTGCCGCCGTCTTGATGAGAAGCTCCTGCTCTGTCGTCAGGCCCTGGTTATGATTATATATTTTCAGGACACCAATCTGTTTTGTCAGCCCAATGATCGGCACCATCATGTAATCCTTTGACGTATATTTCCCGTTAGACCCGTCCACCACAGTCTCATCCTGCAGCTCCACCGCACTCTCATACTTTGTGTGCTCATAGATATAGCGGATACCCAGCTGGATGATATTATCCTTGCCTGTTACATTGATAAAGCTTTCTGACATCTCATACAAAAGCCTGGCAGTCTGCTCATTCTTCTGAGCTATTTCCAGCTGTTTGCGGAACCGGACTGTCAGGCTTGATGAGATAACAGACGCTGTCAGGAAAAAGAAGATCAGGACTATATCATTCGTATTTGTGATGGCAAAGGTATGCAGGGGAACAGTAAAAAAATAATTAAAGATCATGACACTGATAACAGACACAACTATACCGTACTGGTATCCCCCTGTACAAGTGGTTGTAAGCAGTACTCCTACCATAAATACCATCAGCGTATTTTCTTTTCCTATACCAAAATTACTCAGCCAGATGGAGAATACAGTTGTCGCAGTCATAATGACAAGAAGGCGCGCTATATAGACCACCTGTGGGTGCCGGATAAGCTTTTTCATCTCTCTGCTCCTTTTTTAACTTTCCCCTATCATAACACGTCATCGCATATTTGCCAATATTCTGTCAATATCTTCCTTCTTCCCGATAACCATAAGATGCTCTTTATCACGCAGGATATAGTCAGCATGGGGCATAAGCTCAAGATTTCCATCTCTCTTGATCCCCAGGATGCTCACATGGAATTTAGCCCGGATATCTACCTGCCTTATGCTTTTTCCCAGCCAGCTGTGCATGGGAGGGATCTCGAAAATAGAATATCCCTTTGTCAGCTCTATATAGTCAAATACATGGTCGGCGCTATGGCGCACAGCCAGCTTCTCTGCAATATCCCTGTCAGGATAGATCACCTCATCCGCTCCGTTTCTTAAAAGAAATTTGGCGTGTATATCCCTGCTGGCTTTGCTGATGACATACTTGCCGCCCATCTCCTTTACCATGCTGGTAATCTCCAGGCTGCTCTGGAAATTCGAACCTATACATACAAAACACAAGTCAAAATTCCCGATCCCAAGGCTTCTGAGCACTTCTTCATTTGTACAGTCGCCTACTTTTGCGGCTGTGGAATATGCCAGAAGGTCCTCCACCTTTTCCTGGCATTTGTCTATTATCATCACTTCATTGCCCAGCTTATAAAAGTCCTTGCACAGATGATGGCCAAATCTCCCCATGCCTATTATAAGTATTGTCTTCATATTTAATCTCCTCTCTTTGTCAGCCAATTGTTATACGCTCTACAGGCTGTGAAACAGGTGTTATTATTTTATTGCTCCTGAAGGAGAGTGCAAATGAAAGGCTCCCTATCCTACCGCAGTACATCAGGAAAATGATGATACACCTGGATACAGCTGTCAGCTCCCTTGTGATCCCGGTGGACATCCCAACCGTGCCTATGGCGGAAAATACCTCAAATGCTGTATCTGTCAGGCTTATGGGCTGGATCGCGGTTATCGCCACTACCGCAGCTATTGCCAGGAACAGGTTCGTACAGAATACTGCGCTTGCCTTTTTTATCGTCTCTGCCTCCAGGCTTCTTTTAAATATGTTGCAGCTGTTCTCCTTTTTTACATTTGCTTTCAGATACATGAGAAGCACCACCATTGTGGTGGTCTTTACACCTCCGGCTGTAGAACCGGGGCTGCCTCCTATGAACATCAGTATGATCGTCAGCATTTTACTGCTCTCCTGCAGAGCTGCCGTATCAATCGTGTTAAAACCTGCTGTCCTGGCCGTTACAGAGCTGAACAGGGAGCTTAAGACCTTTCCGTGCACACTCATGCCATCCATCAGATGACTGTTCTCAAATAATAAAAACAGGGCGGCCCCGCCAAAAATAAGAACACCTGTCGCGCTGAGCACGATCTTTGTATGTAGCCTGTATTTCCTGATTTTCCATTTATTAGTATAAATATCGTCCCAGACCAGGAATCCGATTCCGCCTACGACGATCAGAGCCATGATAGTTATATTGATCACCCAGTCATCCGCATATCCAGTAAATGAGACATACGGCGCCCCCTCTCCCATCAGGTCAAACCCTGCATTGCAGAAAGCCGAAATGGAGTGGAAGATACCATAATAGATCCCTCTGCCCCATCCAAACCGGGGTATGAACCTGGTACATAGAAGTACAGCCCCTGTGACCTCAAAGACAGCCGTTCCTATGACTATCCTCTTCACCAGCCTCACAATACCGCCTATCTGAAGAGTATTGACACTCTCCTGGAGGATCCCCCTGGTGCGCAGCCCGATCTTTCTGCGCAGGAGGATTGAGAAAAACACTCCCACTGTCATAAATCCCAGACCGCCTATCTGGATCATGACAATGATCACGATCTGCCCAAAAAGTGTCCAAGTCTGAAATGTATCCCCCACTACCAGCCCTGTCACGCAGGAAGCTGACGTAGCTGTAAACAGCGCATTCAGAAAGCCTGCTGACTGCCCGCTCCTGCTGGCTGCCGGCAATGTAAGAAGCAGTGTCCCGGTTATTATGATCAAAAAGAACCCTATAGCTATCATCTGGGTCTGGGTCAGTTTCTTATAGAACATCTTCATGCCAAAGACTCCCTTCTGCCCAGAAGTCCCAGGATATATTCTCCCATATCTTCCCTTTTCTCAATGATCTTTATCCCGGAATTCTTAAAAAGCTTCCTGTTCTCTTTTAAAGAACAGATACCAAAAGCTCCCTGGAGATTATACAGCTTCTTCCCTATATTGCATAAAAGAAGATTATCCAGATCTGAATCTGATACAGCCACAATATATCTGATGTCCTCCCACTCTTTTCTGAAGAGAACCTCGTCTGAGAATACAGCACTCAGCTTCGATTCCCGCGCACACCTGCAGATTTCTTCAGCCTCCCTTGTGCTTCCGAAAACAAGCATCTCATATCTGTCTTCTGCCCTGCCACCCGCCTTCTTTTTTTCAGCCGGAGCAGCCTCCTCCTTTATAAATCCATCCTCCCTCAGCCACTTATCTATCCCTGACATGATATACATGCCTCCGAACAAAACAATAAGTGCTCCTGCTATCACTAATAATACCTGCAGCATAATATCCACCGCCTTTCTCTCTTCCTGTCTCTATTATAAAAAAACAGGCGTTAAGGCCGTGCTAATATTGATCTTTTACGCATTAGGAAACCATAAAGATTCCGCCCTCTGTATAAAGATTCTGTTAAGAACAAAGGCCCAACTGTTACCAAAAGTGCGCTCTGTGCATCCATCCGGCAAAAAACCTGGCTCCGCAGGGCATTTCCCCCAAGAGCCAGGTTTTTCTTATCTTTTATTTTCTATTTTGTTTGATGCCTTCAGGCAGGGTTTCCTGCCCTCTCAGCACGCTTTGCCTTGATCTTCTTAACAAACTTTTCCTTCATGACAAAACATTCCTTCACCAGTCTGGAAAGGATGCCTTCACAGACTATCACCATACATGCCAGGGGGATGGCCAGAAGCATCTCCCAGCGGAATACAGGATAGATCCCCAGGAATCCCGGCGCTATCAGTACTCCTGCCGCAAAGATTATGAGTACTGCCGCAAATAGTGACCTTCTCATCCAGTTCATCGGCATACACACCCTGTAAACTACCATGATACTTACCATACCGCCGATCAGCATGTTCAGCGTATAAGTGAGCATCTCATCACCGCCCCAGAACGGTACAAGCCCCTGTATCATACACATGCTCAGTACCATTGTCAGAGCACAGGGAAGCGCGACTCTTAACACATGCCGCAGGAACCCGTTGCTGTTCACTGATTCTGACTGCTCCAGTGTCAGGATAAAGCTTGGCAGCCCTATCGCCGCCGTACTGATCCACGACAGCTGTATTGGTATAAATGGATAAGACCGCTCCAGCAATATAAATATGATGCACAGGAATACCGAATAGATAGTTTTTGTCAGATACAGAGAGCTTACCCTTTCTATATTGCTTATGATCATACGGCCTTCACTTACAATATTCTTCAGGCAAGCAAAATTTGAATCCAGCAGCACGATATGTGCCACCTGCTTGGCAGCATCGCTTCCTGCCGCCATGGCAATGCCGCAGTCCGCATCCTTTAAAGCGAGCACGTCATTGACACCGTCACCTACCATACCCACTACATTATTGTTTGCCTGGTATGCCCTGATGATCTGCTCCTTCTGCTCCGGCTTCACGCGGCCGAATACAGAATAGCCCTCCACCATGCTCTTGAGTTCCTCAAAATTTTCCGGAAGAGTGGATGCATCTATAAAGTGCTCTCCGCCCTCCAGGCCCGCCTTGACGGCTATCTGGGAGACAGTCACAGGGTTATCGCCTGAGATAACTTTAATATCCACATGCTGGTCCCTGAAATATTCAAACACGGCCGGGGCTTCCGGGCGAATACAGTCTGATATCACTATCAGCCCCATTGGCTTCACACCTGACACGCTGCCGTCTTCCGTATCCATATCCTCACAGCTGCCCAGCAGCAGCACCCTCAAGCCTTCCTTAGAATATCCTTCTACCTTCAATGAGAGTTCTTCATCATCTTTATTTAAAAATTCCGGAGCCCCCAGCACATAGCAGCCCTTGTCCGCAAAACGGATCGCTCTGTATTTTCTGTCTGAAGAAAATGGAATCTTCTCTGAGACAGACCATGCTCCGGTCTTTTTAAATCTCTTCATCAGGGCTTCCTGGGTGTTGTTCACATCATCAAAAGCAAAAGCCACCTCATTCATGACAGTCTCCACCTGAGAACTCTCCACATCACCCAGGCCTTCTACTTCCACGACCTCCAGCTTGCCCGTGGTGATAGTGCCTGTCTTGTCAAGACAGAGTACGTTCACCCTTGCCAGAGCCTCTATAGCTTCCATTTCCTGGACAAGAGCCCTCTTTCTGGCCAGACGCCCCACACCCAGAATAAACGAGACGCTCGTCAGAAGTACAAGTCCTTCCGGGATCATTCCGATCACGCCTGCCACAGTGGTGACAAGTGAATCTGAAAATGTGCTGCCTTCCACTCTGCTCTGGGAGAGATAGAGCAGTATTCCGATAGGTATCAGCGCCACACCGATAACCTGGATTATTTTTTTGATCGTCTGCTGCATTTCAGACGTGGCACGCTTCTTAGTCTTGGCTTTTCTGGCCAGGACAGCCGCATAATTGTCTTCGCCCACGTTCACTACCCGTCCAACACCGCTTCCTGCCACCAGGAAACTTCCCGACATCAGCTGGTCTCCCGGTTTCTTTTTTACAGGCTTGGATTCTCCTGTGAGCATGGATTCATTTACTTCCATGCCGTCAGACTGAAGTACAACAGCGTCGGAGCAGACCTGGTCGCCGTTTTCCACTATCATCAAATCATCCATGACCACCTGGGTTATGGGAATCTGGAACAGCGCTCCGTCCCTGATCACCTTGGCCTTTGACGCTGTGATCACTGACAGCTTGTCGATCAGCTTCTTTACCTTAAACTCCTGGGCTATGCCTATCAGCGAATTGACTATGATAACGCCCATAAACGTGATATTCTTAAATTGTCCTGATATAATAACAAGCACTCCCAGAAATAAATTCAGGAAGTTGAAATATGTCAGGGTATGTGTCATAACAATCTCTTTTTTAGATTTGGAGATACTGTTATTGATAATATTGACCTGGCCTAAATGTATCCTTTTTTCTACTTCTGCTTTGGTCAGGCCCCGGTTAGATCCGTCTGCCATTTTATCGCCTCATATTCTTTGGTTAATTATTATTTTATATATAGTATTCTTCCATATAATAATCAATAAATTATCAACCTGAAAAATAATTAACTTTTTTCCAGGTAATTTAATCCATCTCCACCATTATACAAAGGAGATTTTCATTTGTACAGCCACTTTTGGAAATCTTAAGAGAATGAACAGAAAAGTTTTGGATGTTAAAAGAATTTGAATTTTAGGTACAAAAAAAGCACGAGACGGGATTCGAACCCGCGACCCTCGCCTTGGCAAGGCGATACTCCACCACTGAGCCACTCGTGCATGCTGTATATATTATGTATTACTGCGATACAAAATACTATACACTATATTATTTATTTTGTCAACACATTTGTTGCAAAAGCACGAGACGGGATTCGAACCCGCGACCCTCGCCTTGGCAAGGCGATACTCCACCACTGAGCCACTCGTGCATCTCTCTGTCTTTCGGGATATTTTCTATCTCACAAAGACAATAGATACTATACCTCAAACACTTTATTTTGTCAATACTTTTTTTCAATTTTTATTTTAAATTTTTTCTGTTGTTTACGCTTTAAGTAAAATACTCAGCATATACTGGTTGTTGGGAATTGATTTATGGGTAATATTATTGAGCTTGATCAAGTCCAGATCAACCCATATCTCTTCCGCAGCCACCATCACATTCCCCAGCATCACCCCGAAGTTGAATTCATTGAATTTTCCCTTCTTGCTGGCTGTTGTGGTAGGATTCTTCGAAAATACATGCACCCTGTTTTCGTACACAACGAATCTCCACGGCTGGCTGTTAAAACTGGAAGGCGCAAGCCTGGCAGCCTCCAGCATTTCCTTTACCCATGTCCTGGGCCTCTCTTTGTACACACAAAGCTCCTCCAGGCTGAGCCGTTTTGCCTCATATTCGTGGCGTATGAGAGCGCCCTTGGGAAGCCCGAAGGCCATCAGCATGACAAACTTCATCCCGTCCGCCGGACTCTCCTTCATCTTTCCCATGCCCTGAAAGCAGGTCCCCACTCCTTTTGTAGTGAGATAGAGGGATATCTGCTGCATCACATAGCCGGCATTCATATCATATTTTTCTTTAGGCTCTGAAAATACAGCCAGATAATAAGGGGCCGTCTTAGTGAAGACTCCTCCTACCTTCCCCTTCCTGCTCAGACAGTCTACAATGTCAACCCTGAACTTTATCTGGGGAAACAGAGGTGTCATCTCCGCCACCAGATCCATGATCCCTTTTAATATATCATCAGTGACAGGCTCCATCCTGAATGACCGGATAGAACGCCGTACATATATCGCTTCATATAAAGTCATCTTTATCACCTTTAACTATTTTGTAACACTATTGTAACATACAGTACGGCGTTTTTCCAGTGCTATTCTTTTTTTCTTTCAGCCTAAACCAAACGCTCCAGTTCACCAAGATAATCCCCAAACATCCTGAGGGCATCATCCACCGGCTGGGGAGATGTCATATCCACACCGCAGATTTTCAGAAGCTCGATGGGATCCCTGGAAGAGCCGCCGCTCAAAAATTCCTTATACTTCTCCACGATCCCCGGTTCATGGGCCAGGATCTTTCTGCTAATTGCCACAGCAGCTGAAAATCCCGTGGCATACTGATACACATAAAACGGTGTATAAAAATGCGGTATCCTCTCCCACTCATACCTGATCTCGTCGTCACACACCACATCTTCCCCAAAATAATTCTTATTCATATTATAATAGGTATCGCAGAGAACCTGGGCATTCAGTGTTCCTCCCTTCTCTACCACACTGTGGGCGGCTTTTTCAAACTCCGCAAACATTGTCTGCCTGAACAGAGTGGTTCTGACCTGTTCCAGAAAGTAATTGATAAAATAAGCTTTCTCTTCCATGCTTTCTGCATTCTTTATACAATAGTCGATCATCAGGGCTTCATTGCAGGTAGACGCCACCTCCGCCACAAATATCTTGTATCCTGCATATATATATGGCTGGGCCTCGTCAGAATAGTAGGAATGCAGGGCATGCCCCATCTCATGGGCAAGTGTGAAGACATTATTCAAATTCCCCTGGTAATTGAGCAGCACATACGGATGGACACCGTAAGCGCCCCAGGAATAAGCGCCTGTTCTCTTCCCCTGATTCTCATATACATCGATCCAGCGGCCCTCAAAGCCTTCTCTCAGCCTGTCCCCATAATCACTTCCAAGGGGCTCCAGAGCTTTTAAAACCATATCCTTTGCTTCCCCAAACGTGAACTTCTTATCTGCCTGTCTGGCTATGGGCACATACATATCGTACATGTGAAGTTCTTCCACACCCAGCACCCTTTTTCTCAGACGCATATAACGGTGCAGCACAGGCTGGTGCCTGTGTACGCTTTCTATCAGCTTCTCATATACAGAAAGAGGCACATTTGAGGCATCCAGGGCTGCTTCCAGGGCATTTGCATATTTCTTCTCTTTAGCAAAAAAATCAGCCTGTCTGGCGTTTGCGTCAAAGAGCGCTCCCATAGTGTTCTGAAAACCTGAATAGCTCTTATACAGGTTCTGGAAGGCCTGCTTCCTCAGCTCTCTGTCGGCGCTCTCCAGATACATGATATATCTGCCCTGTGTCAGCGGCATAACCTCGCCCTTATCATTTCTCACGTCTTCGAATCTGATATCAGCGTTATTAAACATGGAGTAGATATTGGACGGCCCCTGTCCCAGCTCATCAGCCCTTGCAAGCAGCTCCTCCATGGCCAGCGGAAGCGTATGGGCTTTCTGCCTCATGATATCATCCAGAAAACACCTGTATTTTGACAGTCCTGCCTCCTCCTGAAAATACTCCTCCAGCTTCTCTGCCGGAAGGCTGAGGATCTCAGGAACCATAAATGCAGAGGCGCCGTTCAGGATGTTCATCATTACCTGCGTCTCCCCTGCCAGCTGCTGCGACTCACTGTTTCCCAGGTCCTCATGCAGCTTCTGATTTGCGTATACATACAGCCTTTCAAAGAGCTGGTTCATTTCGCAGTAGTCATCCAGCATCTTCAGAAATAAGGCCCCGCCTTCACCCAGCTTTCCTTTATATCCTTCAAAAGCCCTGTACAGTTCCTCTAACCTGGCTGCGTCCGCCCTGAATGTTTCAACAGAGGGATACAGATCCTCCAGAGCCCATGTATCCTCCGTCTTTGCTTCTTCCCGTTTCAATATTTTTTCCATCATATCTCCTTTTCATTTTCCATTCATAGAGCTCAAGCGTCCTGATCGAAAGCTTCATATAGTCTCTGGAATAGACATCATTGAGCTCATCATTTAAAAACTCTGTCAATTTTCTCACCCTGTAGACAAGGGTATTGCGGTGCAGATACATGGCCTGGGCAGTATTCACAAGAGATCTTTCATTGTTCAGATAACACTTCAGCGTCTCAAACATATCATCCCCCTGCTGCTTTCTTCTCCACAGCTCCCTCACATCCGCATGGCAGGCCATGACACTGTCCTCCAGGCTGGACGACTCTATAATGTAATCCATGGCATGTCTGTAGAAAGGGTAAAATACCTCATCAGGATTCTGCATTCTGCCGTAAGTGATGGCTGCTCTGGCCTGATTGAGCAGGTAATGTACATTATAGATTCCTTTGCTCTGTATTCCGCAGGATACGTGGACGCCGCTCTCTCCTGCCAGCAGCCTGAGAGTCTGCTTCGCGTCTTTCCCATTATATTTCGTCACGTCACATATGACGACTATTTCAGGAAACCTCTGTATTATACAGCAGGACGGAAGCTGCTGCAATATAGTATGGGCCAGGATCGCCATCTTATCCTTCTGTTCTTCCCCCATTTCTATCAGATACAGCTGAAACACATCCAGAGGATCCCAGTGGTGATAGTCCAGCTGTATCTTCATCTGGCTCTCGTCCACTTTTCCCCCGTCTAAAAGGCTGTAAAACAGGTTCTCATTCATGCTCACAAGATATCCTGCCTCATGCTCCATCATCCCTGTCTTTAAAAGGTCAGCCAGCAGCTCCAGGATCTGATAATCGCCTTTATTCAGCCGCCTCTCTTTTTCAAGCAGATTGATCCTTCCGCAGAGCACATCCTGAAAATAGAGGCTGTAAGTGATCCCCGGGTACATAAGCCCCTCATCAAACTCAAACCTCTGCATCCCCATTTTTGTAAAATCTTTATTCTGGCCGTTATATTTCATGCAGTCGATCGCCTTGACAGAAGTATAGCCATATGTAGACAGATACCTCCACTCTTCATCCAGATCATCCGCAGCATACTGCTCACTCAGCCCCAGGACCCTGCAGTTGCCGTCAAATAACACCATTGGATTGTGGAAGACTGACCAGCAGCTGTTTACCAGCTCCCGGTAGTTCTTTGCTTTTATAAGGTCCATGATGTCCGACATCCAGTCCTCATAAAAATCAAACACACACTGCACAATCTCAAATGCTTCCGTTATCCTTGTATCTTTTATCCTGATACAGTCGCCCTCACCGTTGCATATCACATCTTTTCCAGACTGGTATACATGGACACAATTTGTAGCATAAACTCTCCTGGCACTTTTCAATACAGGTCCTGCCTCCTCCCGGATATCCAGATCCAGGTCCAGGGAAGACAGGCGGTTTGCAATCATCCACATGCTTAATTTCAATTCACGTCGCTCCTTCATGTAAATACAACAGAAATTTTATTGTTCAGATCCATTCTTTAACATTTTATCACAATCCTCTTTTCCTTAGAAGTACAAATCGTACAAATTATGCCCGATTTTTTCAATTCTTTTTTGTATCAACTATACGTAGTATACAAAAAACCGAAAAGTTATAATTAATACAATTAATAGTTCGGAAATTTAAAATCCAGGAGGAATGTATTATGACAACAGCTTATCCATTTGACCGCGAAAAAGAATTATTTCCTGTAGAATTCCGTCAGGCGGTCCCAGGCATCTATGGAATGCCAGCTTTCCCAACAAGGAGGTTCCACACTCCCATCACGCCAAAAGAAAACTTTTTCCGGATGTGCCGGGGCGAAAAACCGGTCTGGGTACCAAATATGGGGTCTGATTTCAATGTCCTTCAGCCCGAAGTCATGCCGGATGCCACTGCCAGAAGCTATGGAGGAACTGACTGGTTTGGGATCAAGTGGAAATACGAACCGCTCTCCGCAGCTGCTATGGTAGAACCGGGGACCAGGAGACTTTCTGACATTACTAAATGGAAAGAAGAGCTTGTATGGCCGGATCTGAGCAGCATCGACTGGGAGGCGGACTACAAAAAAAATTATGAAGCTGTCATGGATCCCGACCGTCCCACTCTTTTTGTGATCGTAAACGGTTTTTTTGAAAGGACGGCAGATCTGACCAGCTTCGAGGACACCTTTTATTATCTCCTGGAAGAACAGGAGGCCTTAAATGAATTCTACACAAAGCTCTGTGATTTCCACATTGATCTGATCAGGATAGCCAAAAAGTATTATCATGCTGACTGTATCACCTTCCACGATGATATGGGCTCACAGCAGAATGCATTTATGTCGCCCTCCACTTTTGAGGAAGTACTGCTCCCCCACTACAAGAGGATGAATGACGCTATCCATGCAGAGGGCATGTACATCAATTTCCACTCCTGCGGAAATGTGGGTGTACAGCTTCCAAACTTCATCAAGGCAGGCTTTGATTTCTGGGAAGGCCAGGACACCTGCAATGATAAAACGGCTCTTATGGAAAAATACGGAAGCAGCCTTGGCCAGACCAGCATGTTCCTGCCAGACCCGTCCCTCACTGATGAGGAGCTCATAGATGAGATCCGCCGCAAGGTAGATACATTGGGAGCCACAGGACGTTATATCGCATGGTTTGGTGATATGAACATGAACAGAAAAGTAAATGGAGAAGAAGAATTATATGCTTACAGCCGCGAGGTCTTAAGCAGATAAAGGAGGGGTTATTATGTCAGATAAGACTGCTAAACCGGCTATGCCAAAAGGCGATCTGACCGGAAAACAAGTTAATAAATATGGTTTTTATCTCTTCACTTCATCACTGGCCGCTATGATACAGATGACATATCTGACCATTTTCATGACAGACCAGCTGATGATCGACCCGGCTGTAGTTGCCACTACCCTGCTGGTTGCCCGTATCATTGATTTTGTCATAGGAGTCATCTGCGGAGGCATTATTGAAAAGGTGCGCATGCCCTGGGGCAAATACCGTTCCTGGCTGCTCGTTCTCCGCTGGGTGATCGTATTTGCGATCGTATGTTCATTCTTTGACACCTCGGGCTGGCCTATGGCATTTAGGATCGGTGTATCTTTTATCGGATATATCC
Source organism: Murimonas intestini (assembly GCF_024622195.1). Lineage (NCBI taxonomy): Bacteria > Bacillati > Bacillota > Clostridia > Lachnospirales > Lachnospiraceae > Murimonas > Murimonas intestini. The sequence continues at coordinate 135,942 of NZ_JANKBI010000002.1, read as the reverse complement.
TTCTCAACGTAGGAATGAGCTTTACAACAAACGCATATTACGGCCTTGGACCTGCGCTGGCAGGGGCTAACCTTACAGACCGTTTCCGCCTGAGCACCAGAGGAGCACAGTTTATGTGTGTCGCCATGCTTCTCACATCAGCCCTCACGATCCCCCTCGTAACCTGGCTGACACCTATCGTGGGCGGCGGATTTGCATACCTGATAGTAGCAGTTATATTTGCTATCCCTTATATCTTCGGTTGCCAGATGGTATCAAACCTTTGTAAGGAATGTGACCCTTCAGGCAAAGCCGGCCATGGGGGCACGCCCAGATCAACAGTCACCCTGGCTGATATGATTAAATCTGTTGTACAGAATAAACAGCTGCTTGTGCTCTTTATGGCTTACACAATCTATTATGTAGGATTATATATCATCTCAGGCCTAGGCGCCTATTACTTCAGCTATATCGTGGGCGATTATATGAAGATGAGCTACTCCATGACAATAGGCACGATCACAGGTTTTGCCGCCTCTCTGTTCATTCCCAAGCTGGGCGGAAAACTCGGCAAAAAGAAATCCTTTGTCACTGCCCTGCTGATATACGGTATCGCCTACGCTTTTGTCTACTTCATCGGAGGCAACTGGATCCTTTATATGATCATCGGAGCCATCGGCGGAGGTGCCGTCTATCTGTTCAGCAGCTTTGGAGCTAATTATTTTATCGACTGCGGGGAGTATCATCTCTATAAGACTGGAAAGGATACAAGAGATATTGCCATCTCCATGTACTCTGTTCCTATGAAGATCGGTATGGCCCTCGGAGGCGCCATCGCCACTTACGGGCTGTCCATTATAGGCTATCACTATGGCATTGAGATCACCGAGACCTTCCAGAACCAGTTTATGATCCTTCTCTCGCTGATCCCCGCCGCGCTTGTTCTCATTGGCGCTCTGATCATGCAGGCAGGATATAAGATCACTGATAAAGATGCTGAATTCTATGCAGCTGAAAATGCCAAAAAAGCTGCCGGAAAATAGGAGGTACTGCAATGGCTAAACCAACAGAAAAAACAAATTATCTGAAGACTCTCCGGGGCGAACAGCCTGACTGGATCCCTGTATACAGCTTCGGCCCCATGCCCGGAATGGAAAGGCCCTGCACTTCATGCATGCTGGAGCCTGAGATACTGGCGGATTTCCGGTTTAAGGGCGGCGGAAAAGACGTCTGGGGCACTACTTTTGTCCCAACCAAAGAAACAGGCGGAGCTCTGCTCCCTGAACCCGGCAACTACATTCTTGATGACATCCGCCGCTGGCGCGATGTCATCAAGGCCCCCTCCCTGGATGGTATTGACTGGGAGGCTATGGCAAAAAGGCAGCTGGAAGGCTTCTTCAAAATGGGCGTAAACAGAGAGGACACTGCCATCGCACTAAACCTCCATTTTGGATATTTCCAGAATCTTATGGCATTTATGGGGTTCACAGAAGGACTGTGCGCCATGTATGAAGAGCCTGAGGAGGTCTATGCACTTTTTGATTATATGTGTGACTTTTATACAGAGGTTACAAGAAATATAATGCCCTATGTCCAGCCTGATGTGCTGACACTCATGGACGACACAGCAGCCTGGCAGGCTCCGTTTATATCTGAACAGATGTACCGCGACCTGGTCCTCCCATTCCACGACCGGCAGGCCAAATTCGGACGTGACGCAGGCATCCCCATGACTATGCACAACTGCGGCAGGGCAGAGGGGCTGATCGACGACTGGCTCTCCATCGGCATCAATGCCTGGGATCCTGCCCAGACCTGCAATGACCTGAAGGGGATCAAAGAAAAGTACGGCAATAAGATCGTACTTATGGGCTGCTGGGATGCCAGAGACCGTCTGGGCGCCCCTGACGTCACAGAAGAAGAAATACGCCAGTCTGTGAGGGACACTATGGATATGTATGCCAAAGGCGGCGGCTTCTGCTGGTGCGGAGGATATCTGGGAGCCATGGATGACCAGGACATGATCCGCAAAAATGGGATCCTATTTGATGAAGTATACAAATATGGGGATTCCTTTTATAAATAGTAGGATGTGATATTAATGAAAGTTTTAATTCTCGGCGGTTTCCTCGGCTCGGGAAAGACTTCTCTTCTGATGCAGCTGGCCCGCTATATGACAGATTCCTCAGATTCCGATTCCGCTTATAAAGTGGTTATCCTGGAAAACGAGGTGGGTAAAGAGGGAATTGATGATAAATTGCTGCGCGGGAATGGATTCAATGTGGAGAATCTCTTCAATGGCTGCGCATGCTGCACCCTCTCGGGAGAGCTGGTGGCCGCAGCTGCCGGCATAGCAGAAAGCTGCCATCCTGACTGGCTGGTCATAGAAACTACAGGGCTTGCTTATCCCGAACTGATCCAGGATAATCTGGCGGGCGGAATAGGGATGTATTCCCGGATCTGCACTGTCACAGATGCTTCCCGCTGGAGCCGCCTGCGCATACCAATGCATGCTCTTCTGGAGGGCCAGGCGGAAAGGGCGGACATTATCCTGATCAACAAGACAGATCTGGCATCAGAGGACGCACTGTCCCAAATGGAGGCAGAACTCCGTGAAATGAATCAGGATGCACAGATCATCCGCACATCAGCTCTGGATAAAATAGACAGCAGGATCTGGCAAAAGGTACTGGGGGTGGAAGAATGAATGACCATATCCATACAGGACATGACCACAGCGGACATGCCCATACACATGAAGATGGATGTGCCTGCAATGAATGCCGGCACGAAACTGAAAATAAAAACCCTTCAATATCCTCACATCTCCAGGATGGGGCATGTATTGTTTCCGCCCAGTATCATACATGTATGGATGCAGAGGCGCTGGGGATAAGACTCACAGAGCTTCTTGAAGAGCTGGCATCTAAGATCAACGCCCATGGCGGCATAATTGGACATATCAAAGCATCTCTTGATATCCACCGGGCCGAGATGTATTCTGTGACAGAAGAAAAAGTGACCAGAAAATCTTCACAGGTTCCTGACATCACTCTCTGCCTCGCCGCCATTGTATTCATGGTTCCAGAAGAAGAGCTTCTGGCCCATATAAAAACAATGTTCCAAAAGCTGGCCTGACTATGGCTTGCATAAATAACTTCAGCCATGAGATACAGAAATATTTTCTATATCCCATGGCTGAAACTCCTGAAGCAGCATCATATACTTTCCAGTTCAGAAAACATCTTCATAAATTCCTTTCTCCCGTAATCATCAAATAACACCGTGATCATAGTGTCATCCTCTTTTTCCACGGTGCCCGGGCCATATTTTTTGTGGGACACGCGCTTCGTGCTGCTGCTCTCCTCTTTGCTGCTCTCTTCTTTGATGTTGGGTTCCTCTTTTTTCTCCCTGTTTTTCAAAATCTCTCTCTTTAATTCCTGAAGCCTCACCTCACCGGAGGCCGCAGCCTGTCCGGGGCCAATACCTCCCCCCTCTTTCAGATGTGCAGGGATCATGTTCAGATATCTGCCGGGGCCTGGCATGACATTTGGCTGGCCAGGGCTTGTATACCAGGAGATCTCCAGATGGTCCTTTGCTCTTGTCATACCCACAAAAAAGAGCCTGCGCTCCTCTTCCTCCTCCTCAAAGCTTTTCGTTCTGAGAGGGATCAGTCCATAATTCACTCCTATGATAAAGACATATGAAAATTCCAGGCCTTTGGATGCATGAAGAGTCATGAGCTTTACGCTGTCTGTCTCACTGTGGATTTCCTTCTTTAAGATATTTATGCCATAGAGCGCTGAAGAATTGAGGAATTCACCCATTCCTGCCAGTTCCTCCGCCCCCTCTTCGCATATATAATCCCCTGTGATCTTCAGCAGCTCCCGCACCGATTCCCTGTCGGCGGCAAAGCTGGCAAAGGAAGGCCGCAGATATGTATCCAGGTCAAAATATTCCATCACTCTGTCCGCAAAGTCCTCCGGTCCTGCTTTACTGTACTCTTTCCACCTGTTCCTAAATCCAAGCATAGCCTTAAGAAGAATTCCCGCTTTTCCTGATAATTTCCTCTCTTCTCCCGTCCCGGCCAACACCGGGCCGTCTAAGCCCTGGTCAGCTGCTTCCTCCAATCCTGCCCTGATATATCTGTCCGCCTCTTTTACAGTGATACCTGCTCCGTAATCCCTGTCACAAAGAACGCAGACTCCTGCCTGCACATCCCGGGGATTTAAAGAAAATCGCAGAAGTTTTACCAGCCAGTTCAGAACAGGTATATCTTTAATAGTCTTTTTCAATGAGACCTCATAAGGGATCCCTTTTCTGGCCATCATATCTTCCAGTATTCCGGACTGGCTCTGCAGCCTGTAAAAAACCGCGATATCACTGTATGGAATACCCCTGCTGTTTAGCTCTGCAATCTTATCTGACAGGTAGTCAGCCTCCTGAAACGGATCGTAATGGTTCCTTACGGCAATCTTTTCCCCTGCCTCCCTGACGCCTGTAAGCTCCTGGCTGCTCTGCAAAAAGCGCCTGGCCGCCTCCAGGATAATGCCTCCTGACCTGTAGTTGACAGGCAGGGAAAGCTCATCTGCCTGGTACTTTGTCTTCAGTGTATAGAATACCTGAAAGGCGCTGCCCCTCCAGCTGTATATCACCTGATTCGGGTCTCCCACTGCAAACAGGCAGGTCTTTTCTCCCATAAGGCAGTCTATCATCTCCAGCTGCCATTCATCGCAGTCCTGAACTTCATCAACGATGATCCAGGCGGGCTTTCGCCGCTCTTTCCTCAGCAGGGCGCATGCATTTGCCAGCAGGTCCTGGAAGGTCATCTTATCCTGCCTTCTCTTTTCCTCCCGAAGCAGGCCTGCCAGTTCTGAAAGATCGTCCTGAGGGCCCGTTTTCCGTCTTCCCTGGCTGCTGCCGGACATTTCTTCCTCAAGCCGCTTTTTAAGCCTGTTCTTATACTTTATCTTCAGTTTGTTTTCACTTATAAGGCTTTCGGCTATCTCCAGCTCTTCATCCGGCTCGATGACAAAAAAATCCTTCGTATACCCCAGCTCTTCCACTGAAAGCTTCTCTTTCAGAAGTCTGAGAGCTACGCTGTGAAAGGTGCCGAACCCCCAGAGCTCATCTGACCCCACCGGCTCAGAGCTTTCTGCAGTCTCACCCTTCAGGCGCTCTCTGATCTCATCCGCCGCCTTATTTGTGAATGTGAGCACTACCATATCCTGCAATCTTATATTCTTTTTATTATGAAGGTGCAGGATCTTTTCAATAAGGACTGTAGTCTTGCCGCTCCCTACATTTGCATTGACAAGGCATGCCCTGCTCTCATTTTGTACAGCAGCCTTCTGGTATTCATTCAGTTCCTTTATTTTTGAGATTGTCATATCTGCGTCTCAGCTTTTCCTTTCTTCCTTCTGCATCTGCCCCGGACTCCTCCGCCCGGACGGACACAGTCAGCCCCGCCGGCGCCTCTGCGTAATAGCTGATAATATTCTTAAGCGCCCTCTGGTTATTCTCTTCCTGCACCCACTCCCTGAAAAATATACCGTCCATAAACAATACAAGCCTGCTGCCGTCCACTGCAGCTCTCGGCACTGAATTTAAAAATGCGGCAAATGGATCGCCATTTTCCTTTACATAACTGCAGAACTCGCCCCACCTGTCAGGCAGCTCACTGAATTTAAACTTTTTGGCTGTAAATGTAGACGGGGAGAAGGCGGCCTTTTTGATCCCTTTTGGCGGGTCGGCTTCTACCAAAAGACTCTTAAGCCCCCAGAGGATGAGACCCTTATCCAGCCTGTAGTCCCCCACGCAGGCAGCACAGCCATCCTGGCACTTGCAACCTCCCACCATTTTAACTGCATTACTGATAACTTCCTCCATAAGCTCGTATATCTTTTCCGAAAATCCCAGGCCTCCCACGTATTTATCATAGATATACACAAAGACACTGTCCGAAAAATATTCTGCCAGTTCTGTTGAAAGATTGGAGGTAGTCACACCAATATCATCCTGCTCTGTCATTGTCACCATTCTGGCTGAATTCTGCAGTGCAAAACACAAGCCCTCAAAATGGTCATTCCTCACGCTCTGTCCGTCCGGCCCCTTCTGAAGATAAGAGCGGAATGTCCTGGTGACATCCGCAGGCAGCCTGATCCATGTGCTCTCCGTGTCATACTCCTTCGCCAAAGGCCTCTCCAGCTGGGTAAATCCCAGATTCTGGTGGTTGTGGAACTGAAGCTTCTTATACATATAGATATAATCATTCACATTTACATCACCAAACTGGATTTCCACCCTGCCCAGCTCCTGCTGCCTGTCAGAGTGTATGACCTGGATATTTGTCTCCCCTCCCGGCACAGTATAATAATTTCCGTTAAAAGGAAGTGCGAATGCAGTTTTTGTCTCCAGCTCCAGCCTGACTATCTGATAAGAATCACCATCATGCATATAGACGGCCCCGTCATGAAGCTCCCTGAAGGCCTGCATCTCATCCATCTCTGTGATCACTCTGCTGTTCTCCTGATTCAAAAGCTTGTATCTTGACTTGTCAATATTTCGCAGGCTGTAGTCCCCCGCCGGATATTCCCCGCCTGACCACGCAAACTTGCCGCCCTGTCCCGCCAGCTCCCCGGCTCCCAGGAGGACAGGAATAGCCTCCCCCAGGTCTGGAAATAATGAGATATCATCCAGGGTAAGGGGAATCTCTGCAGCAGCGGCCCGGATATGAGCCAGCTCTATCAGAAGATTGTTCTTATCTATTACAGCGTTCTCACTGCTCCCATCAAACAGCCAGCCCGGTTCCAGCGCTATATACTGGTCAAAGGGCAGATTATCCAGTATCAGGTAATTCGTGCACTCCCTCAGATTTCTGCCGGCCCGCCCTGTCTGCTGCCAGAAGGAAGCCCTTGTTCCCGGATATCCGATCAGCACGGTAGTGTCGATCTTACCGATATCAATCCCCAGTTCAAGTGCATTCGTGGAAACCAGCCCGCACAGGCTGCCGCTTATCATCCTTGACTCGATCTCTTTGCGCTCCTGGGGCGTGTATCCTCCTCTGTAACCTGATATCCTGTCACTCTCAGATCTTCCCAGAAATCCCGCAGCCTCCAGCCTGTCTCTGGCCTCCTTAAGAACGATCTCAACGGTCCTCCTGGATTTGGCAAAGGCGATGAAGCTTCTGTCCGCTTCTACAAGCCCCGGCAGCATCTCTGCCGCTACTGTCACAGCCTGGACCTGCCCATAATAGTTCTTATCCGATCCCATGATCTTCGGTGGCTGAACAAGCATATACCTTCTGGCCGATGCAGGCGAACCATCCTCATCCACCTTCACAAAACTCCTGCCACAGATCCCCTCAGCCAGCTCCACAGGATTTGCAATCGTGGCCGAACTGCAGAGAAACTGCGGCATAGAGTGGTAATATCTGCAGATTCTGGACAATCTGCGGAAAACATTTGCCAGATGCGATCCAAAAGCCCCCCGGTAAGTGTGCAGCTCGTCGATCACCACAAATTTCAGATGCGAAAAAATAAAATCAAAGCCATACTTGCTGTGATTGGGCAGAAAGGAGCCATTAAGCATCTCCGGATTTGTCAGGATAATATTTGCCCCCCGTCTGATCCTGCTTCTCTCACTGGCCGGTGTATCACCATCATAGACGCCGGCCTCTATCCTGCCCTCCCCGAAATAATCGATCCAGGGCTTCATCGCTCTGTACTGATCGCCTGCCAGAGCTTTTGTCGGATAAATAAAGACTGCCCTGGTGAGGGGATCAGCCAGTATCTCCTGCAGCACAGGAAGCAGGAAGGCCAAAGTCTTCCCGCTGGCTGTAGGCGTGGTTATCACCACATTCTTACCCTCTGACGCCTCCTCAAACATCTCCGCCTGATGGCAGTAGAGCTTTTCAATACCCCTGGATATCAGATATTCCGCAATATCCCTGTTCAGTCCTGCCGGGAAAGGCACATACCTGCCTTCCCTTGCCGGAATAGTCCTGTCACAGATAATCAGATCCTGTTTTTCCATCCTTTTTCCTCCATCTTCTGTGCAGCCAAACATTTGTACTAATTTTAACTCAGAGCAGGAAGGATGTCAATGGAATATGTTCTTATAACTGCCTCCTTAAATACCCCCTGGCTGCCAGAGCGATCATTACAGCCGCCGCTGCTGCATAAAAGACAGGCACATAGATATATGCCGGAAACAGCAGATTTCCAATTCCCATCAGCTGGTTTGAGAATATGGACTTGTAGGTGCCGAAGTTTCCCGGAAATGCCTGCACAAACATATGGATTCCTCTGAAGGATTCCGGAACGATTCCTGAGAAAACCGGCAAAAAAGCCATCAGAATCCCCGTCACAGCAGGCCCGAAGGATGATTTCATCCTGGCTGAACACATCATCACGATCACAGCCGAAAGCAGAGAAGCAAGTACACTGCATGCCAATGTGATCAAAAGCATTTTACCCGTGGAAAAAGGATATGCATAGTCCTCCAGTTCCAGAATCACCTGCATTGGCGCTGACAGATCACCTTTTCCGTAGATAATGACCTGCTCTGCCAGCATTGCAAGATATCCTGTAAGGGATAGTACAGCCGCAAAGCTGAGGCCTGTGAGTATCTTAGCTGTAATCACTCTTTTCCTGCCGTTTTTAGCCGAAAGCATCAGGGCATCTACATGTGTGGTATACTCTTCCGCAAAGACCGGTGACAGGCAAATAACTATAAGGATTGACAGAATCATGATATTTGTAAAATTCAGGCTTTGAAACTGTCCATATGCATCATTATACGCATATTTCCACGGCCTCTCTATCCTGCTGTCCTGTTCCTTAAGATATTTTATCTCTTCGTCGCTGAGCTTCCCGCTGTTCCATAAAGCCATCTGCCTCTCTGCCCTGTCTTCATAGAACATCTGCGCATTCTGTTCATCCTCCTCCCACCGTCCAAGTCTGGAAATAAATACATAAGGCAGATACTCCCTCTGGATCTCCAGAAAATTATCCTTTGTAATATCCTTCCCCGGCACAAGCTTCTGTCTCTCATTCCATTTCTTCTGTGCCTCTGTAAGAGTCTTTTCATCCAGCCTGATCCCATTTATGGAACTTCCCGCCTCCTTCTCAGCATTTATATATTCCATATGTGTATAGGCAAACTCTCCCTCCAGGTAAACTTTACCTGTCAGCATCAAAAACCCTGATGTACCCATGAGCAAAAATCCGGCTATAATATTCAGCCAGAAACTCCTCCTGTTAAACATTTTTTTATATTCATACCCCATTAATTCCAGTATCCTCATACGTACATCTCCCCTTCCTGTCTGAAGTAAAACAGATACAGATCCTCCAATGCAGCCTCAACAGGCCACGCCGCAGGGTAAGGCTTCCTGTCACCCGCCAGCCGCAGGAATATCCCGTCTTTCTCTTCTCTCACATTAATGACGGCAAATTCTTCAGCCAGGCGGGTCAGCTCCTCTCTTGGGACAACACATTCCCAGACTCTTCCCTCTATCTCAGACAGGATTTCCTTCAGGGTTCCTGCGTGCAGTATCCTGCCGTCCTTCATAATAAGTATCTGATCCGCAATATATTCCACGTCGGATACGATATGAGTGGAGAGCAGGATTATCCTGTCTCTTCCCAGCCTGGATATCATATTGCGGAACTTAACCCTCTCTTTTGGGTCAAGGCCCGCCGTGGGTTCATCCAGTATGAGCAGACGGGGATTATTCAGCATGGCCTGTGCGATGCCAAGCCTCTGCTTCATCCCCCCTGAAAATGTCTTTATTTTCTTTTCTGATACATCTGACAAACCCACCAGTTCCAGAAGTTCCCGTGTCACCGCTCTCGCCCTGGTTTTTGTAAGCCCCTTGAGCGAGGCCAGATACATCATAAAATCCTCTGTCTTAAAATTCGGATAGTAACCGAACTCCTGGGGCAGATATCCAAGCTTATCCCTGTAGGCTTCTTCAGACACATCAATTCCATCCAAATGTATCCGCCCCTCATCAGGCCTTAAGATTCCCGCCATCATCCGCATCAATGTTGTCTTTCCTGCACCGTTTGCGCCCAGCAGTCCGTATATTCCAGGACGCATCCTGAAAGAAACCCTGTCCACGGCAATCTTATTTTTAAACTGCTTCTTAATACAGTCTAATTCAAGTTCCATAAATAATCCTCCATATGTTGTCTGAACCATTTTATTTTATATCCGTTCCCTGCCAGCAGAAGTGCAAAGAGAAGCAGCCAGCAGCCGAAAAACACAGGGCTGTACATCTCTTTCCAAATGTTTCCGCAGGACATTAATGTAATGCTCACCAGAACCGCAGCGCCAAGACAATACCAGGCTTCATTTTCCCGACCTGATCTTTTGATCAGGCACAGGGACAAAAAGCTGGTGGCCATCCACGGCACAAGAATATATACAGTCCCTCTCACAAACCCTGCCCGCCAGGCATTTCCTATTCCTGCCCCTACTGCCAGCAGTGCCGCCAGCTCCACAATCCCCAGTATGATAAATCTTGCCATAGTCACCTGAAGTATGCTGTGCCTGCATGAAAGCTCCAGTTCCGCCATCCCGTTTCTCTTAGACTTCAGGCCTTCACTCATAAATAATCCTGCCCAAAAGGGCATAATGGCTCCCAATATCCCCAGAGCCTGGCTGGCGTCCTGAAAGTACATACATCTGCCTGCCAGCATTGAGATGATAAATATTAGCGCCATCATCCCCCAGGTGCCTTTTCCTATATAAGACAGCTGTACCATCAGAAATCCCGTGAGACTGCCGCCCCCATTCCCGTGCTGGCGCAGAAATTCTTCCTTTCTTTGCGGCTGCGGGGCCTCAAATGCTTTTTTTAACTCTTTTTTCAGTTGTCTCACTGAGCATCCCCTCCTTCCAGTTTTAATTTTAATACCTTAAGCGCTTCTTTTTCCCTGCGGTAAAATGCAAATCTTGATATTCCAAGAATCCGGGCCGCCTCAGACACATTCAATTCCTGGGCATAGCGCAGCATCAGCAGCTCCTGCTGTTCCACCGTCAGCGTCTTAAGGGCTTCCTTCAGATCCATACTGTCTTCCAGTCCCTCCATGGGCCTCTCCGTCCCGGACACTGCCTCCGCTTTTTCCTCAGTCAGTTCCTCCGTCCCCGTTCGGCGGAAATAGTCTGTGCACAGATTCCGGGCTATGGTATACAGATAGGCTGTCCTGCTTCCATGGTTTATCTGGGGCGCCCTTTTAAAATAGCGAAGGAAAGTTTCCTGAGTAATATCCTCCGCCAGATACTGCTCCCTCACGTGAAAATAGCAGTACCGGTATATCTTGTCATATTCTTCTTCTAAATCGATGGCCATCTGGAAACCTCCTTTCACTAAGTATAACGGATGAGCAGGGAAAATGTGCGCTGAGATGAAAAAAGCAGAAAAAAACCTTAATATATGGGAAGGAACGTCAAAAAAGGGACACACTCAGCATCACATTAACAGAGCTTTTCCCACAGCTGCGCTCTTATAATGGTGACGTATCATGTCTCCCGATCAATCCATATATTAAATTTAAAAAAGTCTGTGATAATCATATTGATGCCAAATCTCCAAAGTATCCTGTGATATTCTCAGTCATCGCCTGCCCATGAAATCCTATAGATTTTTATCGGAATGACAGCACCTTATGTATTGGTTCAAAGCACAAACATCACAAATAAAAGCAGATATGTTTTCTTAATATTTCTATTAGCCAGCAGATATGTGACCCCGTATATAAAGCCGCTAAGCGCCGCTAATAATCCTGCGGAAAGTGACCCTTTTGTCAGTATATGTCCCATCCCCCATGTCAACGCAACCACGATTCCGCCATATGGAATTTGGGAATTCCCAAACCACTTCTCAAATGCCTTTTGTCCAAAGACAATAATGAGGGTAAATAAACCTGTTTCAAAAACATAATAAATATATTGAAATATAAATTTAAGCACCCCGTTGTAATAAAATTCTTTTACAATTTTAAACCCACCCCAGTCAATGTATGACACTGACAATGTAAATATCAGACATGCAACGGCAACGGCCCACTGCCAGGGTTTCATTTTCCCGCTTTTTGCAAATACGTCAAAACCATATTTATGTTTTGCCTGTTTGATTAGAAGGATAATAACAATTCCCCAAAGAACACATGTTATGATCCAATGAACAATATTTTGTAAAACGGTCCACTCACTCATCGCACTTCTGTACAAAAAGGGTTCTATAAGAAATGCAAGAAGCGCTTCTAATCCCAGCCCTGCAAATGCATACAATGCAAGACACATATAATTCCACCCTCTGGTTTTATTCATACAATATTCTCCTCCGGCAGTCATCTGTTTTCTACCATGCCCATATCTATCCTCTGCACCCGGAATCTGTTCTCTACTTCCATGTAGGCGGATAATCCAATTGATAGGGTAATTTTGTATTACGGTTTCCTTTTGCAGCATTAACCTGTCCTTGAGTCAAAAATACAGCTTCACTTAAATCCGCATCACTAAAGTTAGTGTCTCTTGTGTCAGCTCCTAAAAATATTGTTCCTTTAAATAGGCTCTTTTCAAAATTTGCAGCTATTAAAAGTTTTGTGCTAAGGTCTGCTCCGCTCATGTCCTGTCCCCTGAAATTGCCTCCAAGAAAATTAGCTGGAACTTTTTTACTCTCACTATGAATACTTTGCTGAAGCAGCTTACACACTTGCTTTAAACTCTGATTCGCCCTGTGCCTGTATTCCTCTAAATCTAAAGATAAGATACTATCAGGGCGGTAATGGCACATTTTTATATTTTCCTCAATCAAATACTGAATGGATTTTTTAAGTGGCTGCGCTGAAATAAGTGACGATGCTTCTATCAGATAATATCTGATCTGATAAAGCTTAAACACAATTACAAAAACGTCAAAAATTTCTGTTGACTGGTTTGGTATATCATTCCAGGTCTGACCTTGATAAATAACTTGTGTCACCTGCTGCCCGGCACCGAAGCAGTCATAGCCAATACAACCTTTCATCTTCTGCTTTTCAAGTTGCGAATGTATTTTACACCGGTAATCCTTTAATAAATTTATACATGGCTGCCCTGATGCTTTATCTTTTGGAAAGCCGTCTGTTTTTGAAAAAAACAGAGCAGTACAGCACAATCCTGAACATTTTGAACAGTCCGACTTCATATGTTCCCATATTTTATCATTTATTTCATGTATCATCATTTATTTTTAGCCCCTTCTGCTTCTGCTATAAATACCATCTTATCATACAAATGGAAACATTTCTTGAAGGATATAACACCGGCAGTGTTTTTAGGTGTCAAAACACTGATTTTCAAATGATACTATCAGGGATTAAAAAGAATCATGTGCAAGGTTGCCGATCCATTGCCGGCATTTTTGTACGAATGAACCGTATCAGCTTTAAATCGTATGCTCTCGCCCTTTCCGATCACGAAGCTTTGCCCATCAGCATAAATCTCAATTTTCCCCGTGAAGATTGTGATAAATTCAGTGGTCCCCTTTAAGTGTGGTTCAGATTCCCAATAACTGCCCTCGTCTAATTCCAGATAATAAACTGCAAATCTTCGGTTTTCATCATCCGGGAAAATGGAATAATTTTTTACTTTCCCGCCATCTTCAAGTAAAGGCTGAATTTCTGATGTCTTTACGATCTCATAGGGACTCTTGGGGCGAACGGTTAAAGCATCAAATGGTACTTTCATTCCATTTGAGATTTTCCATAATGTAGATATAGTCGGATTCCCGTCACCGCGTTCTATTTGTGCAAGCATACTCTTACTGACACCGCTCAGCTTTGCAAGCTCATCCATGCTTAATTTATTCTCTTCACGCAGCCGCTTAATATTTTTAGCGACAATCATATTCATTGAATCCAAAAATTTTCCGCCTCCTCTTGACATCATATTGCACTAGTTGTATTATTATATCGTACTAGTGCAATATAATAACCATTTTGTATTATTATACAATTTCAATTTAAGTTTGTAAAGAAGAAAGGAGGCTGCTATGCTACATTTATATGATTTTCTGATTTATTGTTTTATTACAGCTTATACTCCAGGTGCAAATAATCTGCTTTCCATGAGCAACGCAATACGGTTGGGGTTCCGGCGGAGTGTATGCTTTAATCTGGGCATACTGGCCGGATTTACAGTAGTTATGTCTGCATGCACCGCTTTTAGTGCAACGCTTTATTCGTATCTCCCCAAAGTAAAAATTGTCATGCAGATATTAGGCGCTGCCTATATGCTGTACCTTGCGTGGAAAGTCTGGAAAAGTTCTTCTGAATTAAATGCAGGCGGAGGCAAAGAGGCCAGCTTCATTTCCGGCATGGTATTGCAGTTTGCCAATCCTAAAATTTACATATATGCAATTACTGCTATGTCACTTTATATCCTGCCGGTCTGTCATTCCGTTTCGGCATTAGCAGGGTTTACTGTTATATTATCTTTAATAGGCGCCTCCGGTTCTTTTGTGTGGGCGTTGTTCGGATCGGCATTTTGTAAATTCTTCTCTAAACACACAAAAACGGTAAATATGATTATGGCTCTTTTGCTTGTTTACTGCGCCATTTCTTTGTTCCTTTAAAGATACATAACGCCGTTTTCCTTTGTTACCACTATATTTCTTGATTTCTCCCAAGAAACAAAGTATATTAAATAATAATATTAATACTCCAAAGCCTGAGAAGGGATTAAGCAGATGAAGAAAATATTATTAGTTGAAGACAATGAATCTGCTGTCAAACGTATACGGCAGTACATTAAAAATATTTCGGCTGACTTAGACGTTACTGCGTTTTCCGAAGCAGGGGAAGCGCTGGGATACGCCAGGTCCAACCCCGTCACTTTATTCATCATTGATATACAGTTGGAAGATTATAAAGGAACCCATCTTGCAAAACAGCTTCGGGAACTGCCGGAATACAAATATACACCCATTATTTTTGAAACTGCCTTAGCCGGGGAAGAATTGTCTGCATACCGGGATGTGAAATGTTACGGATTCCTTATAAAGCCTTTTCATGAGACTGAGTTTCAGTCTGTCTTTTGTGATGCCCTGGGACTGTCTGACCGGATCAGCCCTTCTGCAAAAACCATTCGGCTTCAGCAGAAGCAGTTCATCCTGGAATACCGTGTGCCGGAGATTGCTTATATAGAAGCATTTGGAAAAAAGGTTATTATCCACACCAACAGCCCCTCGCTTGGAATAAAATCCGACACTATTTCCGGTTACACACTGGCCGGAATATTGTCGCTCCTGGAGGATCCCTTCTTTGTCCAGTGTCATAGAAGTTATGTGGTAAATACCGCATACATCCAGAAAATAGACAAGACCAAACGGGAAATTATACTAAGGCACTTTCCCGAAACGATCCCCATCGGAAATAAATATCAGTCTGTATTATGGGAGGGATCATGGAAACCATCATAATCGTTCTGCAGCTTTGTCTGGATGCCGCTATGCTTACCCTCTGCTGTGAGTCTGTTTTCCGCACACGGAATACGGCAAAAATGAAAGACTTCTTTCTCTTTCCTGTCCTTCTGGTGCTCTGCATGGCATCCAGGTCCGTAATCACAGCAGGGAACGAATTCCATATCCTATTTCCTTTATCAGGCTTTGAACTGGCTCCTGCAGACAGTACCGTGATATTACTGTTTCTCATGCTTGGCGTACTCTTACTTAACAGCTTATTCTATGGCGCAGAGGATAACGGCTTCGTTTTTTGTGGAACCATGACAGCTTTCTCTGTTTACCTGTCTGTGCGCAGCATAAATGTAGCCTTTTTTGCCCTTTTGGGAGCAGACGGCCCTCTGCTTTCTATGGGAAGCCGCATTGGGTCTCTTCTATTTATTTTTATATTACTCTTTACCCCGGTTTTCTCCTGGTTACAGCGCGCGCTCCGATCAGGCAGCTTCACTGTCCGGCTTATTTCTGCAAGTATTGCCATTTTCATGATCATGACACTCACTGTTTTTTCCTTTGATGTCACAGCTTTTTCGGCACACATGGGAATAACCGCTGCTCTTCTTTTGATCCTTCTAACGGCAGACAGCATCTTGCTTATTTTCGACCAGCGCAGAGCACAGGAGCGCAGACATATCCACATGATAGAGCAGTATGTACCAATCGTAGAAGAATTGATCTCTCAGGTCCGGGCAAGACAGCATGAATTTAATAACCGTCTGCTTGCCATTGAAACAGCCATTGATTCCGCAAACACACTGGAAGAAGCAAAGGAAAATATATATCTGCTCACCCAAGGTCTCGGCATAAATCCAAATGACCAGGAGCTGTTATTATGCGACAGCAAGATCATTGCTGGAATGCTTTTCGGCAAAATGAAGCAGGCCGAAGCCTCCGGTGTCCGTATGGAGATGGAACTTCATGCCCTCTTTAAAAAAGGATCAGTACCGGAAACAGAATGGATCGAACTCCTTGGAATCCTGTTGGATAATGCAATTGAAGCTTCTTCCGGGAAAGATGTGATCTATATCAAAAGCCGGCAGTGTGAAAAGTATACGGAACTGCTGGTTTCCAATCCTTCCGCAGCTCTGTCAAATACAGAATTTATGGAATTGTTCCGCAAAGGGACCACAACAAAAAAGGATTCTGCACTGCATGGCTTCGGCCTGTACAATCTTATGCGTATAACGGAGCGTTACCACGGCAGGATCATCACACGCAATGAATCTGTTGATGGCCGAAACTATGTGGTATTTGGTGTCCTGATGCCATAATGTCACATACCTACGGGTACCAATGAGGGCTTTAAGGGAATGAACTTATTTTCGTTCCCTTAAAGCCCTCTCTCGTTTCCGGAGGATTGAACCGACGAAAAAGTAGTGTTATGATAGAAAAAAGCTGCAGAAAGGAGCTGGAATCCATGTGGAATCTTATAAAATCAGAGTGGAAAAAAATCCGCCTGCCGGTACTTGCATCCGCATTTCTTTTGACAACAGCAGCCTGCGTGTTGTCCACTACCCTATATAAAAGCTATACTTTGCAGTACAGCCTGGACGCCTGGGAAATCGGAACTGAGATATTCAGTCTGCTGTTTCCTTTATTTGTTGTAATGCCCCTGTGCTGGAACCTGTATTACGAGCGAAGGAACAATTTTATGCTATATGTGCTGCCCCGCGTACCGGCGAAAAAATATCTGGGTGCAAAATGGCTGGTCTACGCTTTAAGTGCGTTTTTTATCCTGTTTGTTCCCTACCTGCTTTCCGCCTTATGTGCGCTGTACATCAATCCCCCTGTTCACTTAAATGCTTCAGCCGGCAGCGCTGCATTTGACCATGTATTTCTAAATACTTTTACGCAAAACCCTCTTCTCTATGCCCTTCTGCTCTCCTGTTGGAAGGGAATTATTGGCATCCTGGTCATGAGTTTAGGGTTTGTCTTTTCTATGTATTTAAAGAACATTTTTGTGATCCTGACCGGGCCCTTTGTCTATGTTATGCTGGAAAACTTCGTACTCTCCATTCTCCAGTTGGCGCAGTACCGCCTGGTTGTGGCCTTTGAACCAACCTGTATTTCAAGTGATGCCGTATCTGCCGGAAGCTTTTTTGCAGGGCCTGCATTGCTGGCTGCCGCAATTTTTCTCACTGTATTTTTCTTGAAAAAGGTAAGGAAATACACCGTTGTCACAGTATAGGAGGCCATTATGAGAGCGCTGATACGGAAAAACGTTCATATATGGGGATTCGGAAAGGCATTTGCGCTGTTTCTCGGATGTCTGGTCTTCTCCCTCAGTGAACGTGTAAACACTCCCCTGAGCTTTGAACAGCACCTTCTATCCGCTGTATCCGACCACTATTATCTGACCTACTTTATGCTGCCGCTTGTGCTGTTAAGTGTTTTTCCATTCATAGAGGATGACAGCCCGCTTACCATATCAAGGTTTGGCAGTTACCACGCCTATTTCTCCCAAAAATGGCTGGCCCTCGGTGTCATCGCCGCAGTCCTGCTCTGTGTACAGACAGCGGCAGTTCTCTCATCCGGCATTGGGCTTTTAGGCGGGAATCAGTGGGCGATCAAGGGGAGCAGCGGACAGGCGGAATTGTTTGAATACCTGCAGCACTGCTTTTCATCTCCCCTGCAGGCCTTTCTCCTCTGCTCTGTCTATCAATTCTTTGGAACATGGATGGTGTTTGGGCTTTTCCTTTGGATGGGTCACTTTTGGAAGCGGAGATGTGTTGCCAAAATCATTATTGTGCTATACCTGTTTGCAGCTCTTTGGATAAAAGCCCCAATCCTGCAGGATATGCCCTTTACAGGGTTAAACCATCTGTTGATTTTGCATCATAACATAGGTACACCACATCGTTTTCTGATCACCTGCTTTACGGTATGTGCAATGATTTCTGTGATCCTGGTTTCTGTCAGGGGCTTTTGGTGGGGTTTCAATATCACGTTTCCGAAGAAATGTCACGGAATCGCACCGTACTACCGCCGGCAGCTCATGACGTCCAGGAATTTCCTTATCCTGTGTATTACTGCCGCAGTCGTTATCCTGTACAAAAGATTGAGAATTTCCGGTTCTATGCCGGATGAGGAATGGATAAACTATTTATTTTCGGGACATGGAACAGGCTATTTTCAGATTCTTCCATTTCTTGAAATGCTGATCGTAAACGGCGCGCCTCTTTATTTACTGGCGATATTTATAGAGCAGACAGTAAACGGAAAATCTCTCTTTTTGCTGACTCGCGTAAAAAGCCGAAAAAAGCTGATGGGTGGTATCTTATCAGTCTGCGGGCAATTCCTTTTTCTGTACACTGTCATTTGGTTTCTGGGCGCAGTCATAAGTTCCTGTGTCTTTGGCGGAGGAATCCACATAATTTCAGGAAAAATACTGCTGTTTGCCCTGACTATGAAATTTCTTGACACCATGCTGCAGTTCCTGATCATGTTTGCCGTATACCTGCTGTGCAGACAGATCACCGCGGGATTCCTGGTGCTGCTTGCCGGAAATCTGCTCTGCGTGATACCCATATCGTGTACCGCCTATCTCCCGCTGGGACTTTCCTGCACAGCCCGAACCGGCCTTTTTGAAACAGAAGCCGGAATTCCAGCCCTTACTGCAATAGGTATTCTGGTCTTCGCACTTGTACTTATGCTTGGATGGTTATTAAAATATGGATATAAAAAATAATGGAATCAGGAGGATGTAATGTGAAACCATATATTGAACTTCAGAATATATCAAAAAGCTTCGGCAAACATGAAATCATTAAAAATGTTTCTCTGTGCGTGGAACAAGGAAAAACCGTTGGGCTTATAGGCGCCAACGGAAGCGGAAAGTCAGTATTATTCAAGATATTATGCGGATTTGAAAGGCCGGACACGGGAAACGTATTCGTGCGGGGAAAACAGCTTGGAGAAGGCGGCATGGATTTTCCTGAAAATATGGGGGTATTTATTAACTCGCCGGGATTTATCGGCATCTACAGCGGGTTCCGTAATTTAAAATTTCTTGCTGACATTCAGGGAAAAATCGGTGACCGTGAAATCCGAGACGCTATGGTCAAGGTGGGCCTTGACCCTGATAATACCACGAAGACAGACAACTATTCTCTGGGCATGAAACAAAAACTGGGACTGGCACAGGCAATTATGGAGAACCAGGATATCCTGGTTCTGGACGAACCCTTCAACGCTTTGGACTATAAAACCTATGAGGATGTCAAAGCCATTATCCGTATGTTAAAAGCAGAGGGGAAAACTATTTTTCTGACCTCTCACCGTTTTCAGGATATTGAGCAGCTCTGCGACCAGATCTATACCATTGAGGACTGCCGGCTGATTCCCATCACGGATGCCATCGCTGCCCGATACCGGGAAATCACAGATTTTGACCATTATAATCCCTAAAAAGAGTACCTTCGGCGGAGATGTTCCCATAGGAGCATCTCCTTTTTCAGATTATGCAGTATTTCCCCACGGTCTCATTCTTAATATTCCCCACCCCAGGTATCCCAACTTGTCATTCCAATGCTGCCAGGTCCGACTTTTCATATCGATTATGTCCCTGCAGCTGTTTTTTATAATTCCAGCACTTAATTGCCTGGTCCAATGATTTTCCCTTATTATCCGCGAAAAAGTCACGAATATATGTATTATATTCAAATTGTTTATCTATAACAGTTTTACCCTTTTTCTTATCTTCCAAGATCTGATAATAGCTTTCAATCGCCTGTCTGTAGGTTTTTCCTGTATTGTTCTTTAGCCACTTTTGAAATGCCACATTAAAAGAAAAGCTCTCCCCAATGTGCTCTTTAAAAAAAGCCCGATGCCTTTCACTGCAGACAAAGTCCGGTTCTATTTCTGTATCCTCATCAATTTCCCCCATAGCCGAAACTTTTTTCCGTACAGCCGAAACCGGCATCGCTTTTCCTGTATCAAGAAAGTAAGCAATCCTGTCCGTGATTTCTATCTTCCCTCCTGAAGCGGGCAATCCGTTTTTTCTGCAAAAATCCACTAGTTCTTCCTTTAAATAGTAAAACTCCCGAAATGTTTTGCTATCCAGCTTTTTATCTAATACAGGTCTGTCTTTCATTTCTTATTCCTCCTGATTTTGTTATGCTATCCAGTACTGCATCCCGCTCCATGGCTTGAATTTAATACACCTCAGCCCCAAATGGCATCAGAGCAAGCTTAGCAAGCTTGAACTGCTGCAGCCCAAAAGGTATTCCGACTACAGTCACACAGAGTACAATGCCAAAAATGGCGTGTTCTACTGCCAGGACAAGACCTGATAACAGCAGCCAGACAATATTGAGCAAAAATGATCCGGCGCCTCCGCCGTAACGCACTTCCTTGCCAAATGGGAAAAAACTCAAACCTGCCAGCTTAAAACACTGTACCCCCACAGGGATACCAACGATTGTTATACACCAGAGACATCCAGCAAGGCACCAGCTCAGTCCGCTCAATGCTCCTCCAAAAATAAACCACAATAAATTTCCAAGACAACCCATAGTTACTCTCCTTTCATCAGTTCACCGAAACGCCTGCCTCTTCTGCAAACGCCTCTTTTATTCATGTATGGTTTTCAGTTTTTCTAAAAGGCGGCTGACATGCATTTTAGCATCCTCCACCTGTTCTCGGGCCTCATTGATCTTTGTCTGCACCAGATAATCAGCCACCAGGCCATCAAAAAAGAAATCAGCAAATGAAAGGAAACCGTTCACTTCTATACTAAATTCCATCGGAACCTGTATATCCTTCAATTCCCGCTGGAAAATCCTCAGATTCCTCCTGGCTTCTTCCATGCATCTGGCAGCATCATTCATTCTGGAATGCTTTACAAAATCCGTGATGAAGCCACCTCCCAGCATATCAAATATACCCCAGTTTCTGGCACTTCCCAGCCTTTCCCCGGCCTCTGTCAGACTGATCAGCGCTGCTTCTCCGGCCCATATGGCCTCCATAATTTCTTTTCTTTCTAACCCTTTACTCATGATATCCTCTCTTTCTTCAGCAAGTGTATGACAGATATCACAGGGTTAATTTAGTATACAAAAAAAGACCATTATTATGACATCTGCCACAATAAAAGTCTTGCTATCTCATTTGATACGGATGCCATACGGCATCGGTTGACGATTTCAAACCCATCCATCTCTGGATGTTCAGCTACTCCCTTTCAATTGCTTGTTAAGAATATATCACAAAAGAGCTCTCCTGTCAAATAGATTTGAAAGAACTTACGGTTACTGGTCACGGAGTGAACAGTAACAACTTACGATCTTAAGCCACTCTCTTCCGTCTTCTTCTGTAAGCTTTGCATCCATGATTCCTCCCATAGACTCTGTCAGATGCCTGGAAATGGTAAGCCCAAGTCCTGTTCCTCCCTGTCCCCTCGCCGGGTCAGCAGTATAGAATCTGTCAAAAAGCCTGTTTGCTTCCTCATGTTTCATTTCCTTTACATCATTTTCAAACGAGATCATTGTTATTTTATCATGGACATCCACAGCTACCTTCAAAGTGCTGGCAGCATATCTGCCGGCATTCTGGATCAGATTCAGAAAGATCCTCCCCATGGCATCCTGATCGCAGCATATCATGACAGGTCTCTCAGGTATCTCTACCTCCACCTGGATACCTTTCTGCTCCATATCACCAAAACTGTCCAGCAGCTCCTCGCGAAGCATCTTGCCTATATCTGCCTCCTGCATGTCTAAGTTGTAATCACCTGCTTCCAGTCTTGCCAGATCATAGAACTGGGATACAAGGCGCTGAAGCATTCCTGCTCTTTTTCTTACTGTCTCAAACGACTGCGCATCATCTTCACCAAGTGTTTCTGTATTTATCAGATCCAGATATCCTATAATTGCTGTAAGAGGAGTGCGCAGATCATGGCTGATGTTCTCTATCTGCCTCTGAAGCTTTGCCTCCCTGTCCTCATAGGCCACTTTCTGCCTGCGGATGCCTTCCAGGGCTTCATTCACAGTAATAAGCAGGCCCTCCAGTTCCCGGCAGGGCACTGACATCTTAACTATCCTGTTCTGCTCCAGGTCTTCTGTTATCTCCTGAAGCTCCCTGTCTGAATTACGGATCGCCTTTCTCAGCCCAATATAGCGGACACTTATCCACAGAGCTGCCAGACTTACTGCTGCCAGTATCCCATAAAGCATCTTCTGCTCCCCTCCCCGGCTCATTCTCACTGAATCTCTTTTTTTCTAAAACCTGCAATTCCCGCAGCTGTAAATATAATAATTCCCGCCAGACCCGCAATGATACATTTAGCCAGGCCTGAAGGTGTCTCCCAGAGACATTTGTATACCCCGCTCATATTTGCCGCCACCTCATACTGCAGATAATTCCAGGGCATCCACTCTGATATCTTTTCCACTATATCAACTTTCAGACCAATAAAAAAACTGGCTGTGGGAATCCCCCACATGATCGCCATCCACCAGATGACCACATTTATCTCCTTCTTTAGAAGACAGAGCAATGTCACCGCCAGGACGGCTGAAGCAGCGGAGGCCGGAATATTAGCGGCAACTCCTCTAAGCATCACTGATACAGAAAGAAAACCAGGTTCATGCAGCAGCAGGTAAGCGCTTCCTATATAGACAGGCAGAACAACGGCCAGACAGGCTGCCAGGCAGATCAGGCACACTGTACATTTTCCAACAAAAAACACTATCCTTGGTATTCCAAAGGATACAAGGTTTTTCAGCGTCCCGTTCCTGTATTCCTCCCCGAATAAAAAATTTACCATTACAAGTGAGACAAGAAACATGGCGGGAAGGCTGCTTATAAGTGTATTCATTGAAAACTGGACTGTAGCATACGGAAAATCCGGAGTAGCTCTGTCAAAAATAAACAATACCAGATTCATCAGCAGCGTCAGTCCGGCCAGAGCAGCCGTTACCAGATAGATTTCTCTGCCATGAGCTATCCTGTATAATTCACTTTTAATATAATTCAGCATGCCAGTTTCCCCCTGTTCTTCAGATTCATATAATAATCCTCTAAAGCCTCCTGCTTCTTTTCCAGGCCGTACACGTCTATCCCATGACGGCTGGCCAGCGCACTGTATTCCTGAATATCCCATGTCGGACAGCAGATACGGACAGCTCCATCAGGCATCACCTGGTATCCTGTCTCTTTCAGTTCCTTCTCAAGAAATGCTGTATATTTCCCAGGCTCGGACACAGCGATGCTGATATAGGCCGAACACCTCTCCTTTAGTTCACTGGCTGAGACCTGTTCAAGCAGATACCCTCTGCTTAGAAAGCCGAATACATTTGCCGTCTGCTCCAACTCGGATAAGATATGGCTGGAAAGGATAATGGTTATATTCTTCTCTCTGGAGAGCTTCAGCAGCAGATTCCTCATTTCGATAATACCGCTGGGATCAAGTCCATTGATAGGTTCGTCCAGTATAAGAAGCTCCGGCTCTCCCAGCAGTGCTATTGCAAGTCCGAGACGCTGCTTCATTCCCATGGACAGATTCCCTCCTCTGGATCTTTTCTGATCCAATAGTCCCACTGTTTTAAGAGCCTCCTTCATCCGCCCCTTCCCGGGTATTCCCCGCTGGATCCTGTAATACTCCAGATTCTGTTCCACTGTAAGCCTTGGATAGAAGCCCGCAGCTTCGACGATTGCCCCTGTGCGTTTTCTCTGTCTTTCCAGATCTTTTGGCTGAAATGCTCCAAACATCCTCAACTCTCCGCCGTCCGGCCATACCTGCCCTGTCAGCAGTTTCAAAAATGTCGTCTTGCCTGCCCCATTGTCCCCTATGAGACCATAGATCTCACCCCGTCCAACGGTTATGTCTATCCCCTGAAGAGCACATACATCCCCATATGACTTTTTTAAGTCCCTGGCTTCAATTACATATTCTTTCATTTCCTTTTCTGCAGCCTCAGAAAACGGCCGCCCTTTTTCCTCCTTATATTAAATGACATGATGCCAGGATTAAAAGACCTTTTGCCCCAACATCATGTCATCTCTCAATGACAGATTCATTATAGCCATTCCCATCTAAATAAGTACTCAAGAAAGTTTAAAGAAATCATAAAGATATCCGGCCAGCTCCTGCCCCGGCAAATACAGTCTATGCCATTTTAAATCCTATCCCCCACACGGTCCTTATATACTCTTCCCCCGGATCCGCTGCCAAGAGCTTTTTCCTCAGATTACTCACATGCATATTAACAGTATTATCTTCACCATAATAGCCGCCTTTCCAGACCTGCTCATAGAGATTTTCCCTGGAATATACCTTCTCCGGCTGTGAGATGAGCAATTCCAGGATATCGAACTCATGGGCCGTCAGCGGCAGTTCTCTCTCACCTATAACAGCACGCCTTGCCTCAGGAAAAAGACTTAGCTTTTTATAAGACAATTCCTTTAAGCCCTTCTTTCCGGCCCCCTGCCCTTCCGGCTGTATCTCCGTATCAGAGCCGTGCTGTCCCCGGCAGCGCCTGAGAACCGCATATACACGTGCCAGCAGTTCTTCCGGCTCAAACGGCTTTAAAAGATAATCATCAGCCCCGCTTTTTAATGCCTCTACCCTGCTTTCCAGTCCTGCCTTGGCTGAAAGCACGAGAATAGGTATGTCCAGCCCCATTTCTCCCCGTATCAGCTCTATCAATTTCTCTCCTGTCAGACCCGGAAGCATAAGATCCAGTATAAGCATATCCGGAACAGATATCCCCAGAAGCAGCCTGGCCTCTGTACCAGAAAAAGCCTGCGTGGCTGCATAGCCTGCCTTTTTTAATATTTTACACAAAAGCTGGTTGATGTCAGCGTCATCCTCAACCACTAATATTTCATATCCATCCTGATACTCGGCATGACATCCGTTCCCGTCCGGTGTCCTGCTTTCACTCTCTGCTGTTTCAAATCCATTCTTTATCATTGCCGCCTCCTTATATCGATTTCTATTCTACACGATAAGTGCGGCGGATGGCAATATAATTTTCTTACGGCCGGCTGCTGATAGCCCGTGTCCCGGGGACGCCGGAAACACAATGCGCATTTATACCAGCTTCTGGACCAGCATCATGATAATAGCTGCCGCTCCTCCCACCCCATAAAGGCAATTAATAACAAGGCAGCCTTTCATCAGTGTGTTCTGTACTTTTTCTTTTATATATCCCCAGATAACAAAGGCAGCACTGGCTATCATAAATCCTGCGTAGGAAAAGATCAGTATTTCTGCTGCCGGACTCTCCAGCGCCCACTTATTTGTTCTGAGGATCAGGATCGTCCATGGAATAAAGATGAGGACTGAACTGACTGCTGTGATAATTTTTTCTTTCATAATATTTATCTCCTTTCTGCCTGTCCGAAACGGAAACAGGCTCCTGCCAGACACAGGATCGTAATTATGGCTGCCGCCCAGACCCAGGGTACAATATCTACCGTAAATTCCCCCATGTTTGAGGCCAGTTCATGCATTTTAGATGTGACCAGAAAAAACGGATACGTCATAGGATATAAAAACCAGGCTTTCGTATTCAGCATAAGCACCGAGGGCACAATGGATGCCAGCCCTATTCCAACAGAGAATACAGGAGTCTCAATGCAGACAGCCAGCAGCCAGAATACGGAGGCCATAGGTATTGATGCCAGATATATCACGACTGTCTCCCTAATTATCTCCAGAGGGCTCAACATAAAATCATAGTCCTGAAGGCTGGAAGCTGCCGCTGCACTGGGGAAATACAGCGCGGCCATGAAGGCCATCTGTACAGCTGCCAGTGCCAGCAGTACGAAAAACTTTGCAAGCGCCAGTTTTGCCGGACTCACAGGCAGCGCAAGCATCTTCAGGATTCCTTTGTTGCTGCGCTCTGTCTGGTTCAGCATGACTGTACAGATGACCATACCCGCCGGAAACATGAACCATGAGAACCCCATAAAACTCTGTATAAAAAAATTATTTTCCGGGGATATACCCTCCGTCTGCATAGTAAAATTTATATCAGCATTCAACACAGGGGGAATCCACAGCAGTATAACAGGGAGCAGTAAAACCCAGATTATTTTAGAACGGCGTATTTTCTTAAATTCCATGCCGACAAGTGAAAAAAAGCTCATACAAAATACCTCCTGACCTTCAGATAGAGTGCTTCCGCCCCCACAAATATCAGTACCTCTGCTCCGGCAGCATATAACAGATTAAGAGCACCCGGCCCATCAGCATCCCAAATCAGCTGGAACGGCAGTGCAAAAGGAAACATGTAAAGACCTGATTTAGCAAGCATATCAGGAGGAATAATTATTACCACAAATAAACCGGCAACCCCGATTCCCAGGGATATCCACATGTTCCTGCAGGCAGATCCTATGGCCAGCATCAGGATGACTGCAGGCAGGGTAAAAGCCAATGAATACCCCATATTTTTTGCCAGCTCCAGCCAGCAGCCTTCCGGCAGGCCAAACCATTTGAAAATACAGGCTGCAAAACCTGCTGACTCCAAAACAGTTAAAATGGCAGCTGCGGCTGCCAGGATGATGGCCTTACTTATAAAAATGCTTCCGGGATTCAGCGGCAGTGTATCCATCTTCTGAACTGCATTATCGGCGAATTCTGTATGATACAAGACGCAGGCTGCCAGAATGATCAAAAATATGTTCAGCATGGCCATCATCTGCCAGTTTGCTTCCATAAGGATCTGCAAAGGCGGTTCCTGCCTGCCAACATACAGCTCTGTCCTCACGGCCATATTTACCACAGGTATCATTGCTGAGAGCAGCCCAACTCCCAGAACAGCAGGCAGAAACCCTGTCCTCTTCAGTTTTCTGCATTCCATTGCTATGCTCATATTTTTCCTTCACTCCTCTCGTTATCCTCCTCTATCATCCTCAGAAAAGTTTCTTCCAGATTATCTGAGGTATATCCCCTGGAGGCAGCATCACGCCGTAACTCTTCCAACGGCCCTTCAAACAGGAGCCTTCCATGATTTAATATTCCCACCTCATCTGCCATCAGCTCCACCTCCGACAGCAGATGTGAGGATACCAGCACGGTACAGTTGTATTTTTCCGGCAGGGAACGGATCAATGTCCGGATCTCATGTATCCCCACAGGGTCCAGGCCGTTAGTCGGCTCATCCAGTATCAGTATAGGCGGCCTGCCGATCAATGCCCCGGCCAGCCCCAATCTCTGTTTCATCCCCAGAGAATACTTTCTGGCCAGCCTTTTCTTATGCTGTGTCAGTCCTGCCAGCTCAAATGCATCATCTACGCTTGATCTGGGAAGCCCCAGGATTCTGCGGATGATATCCAAATTCTCCTCTCCGCTCAGATTCCCGTAAAATGCAGGCGCCTCGATGAACGAACCTATCTCTTTTAATATTTGCATACGTTCTTTGGGGTAAGTCTTTCCATCCACCATAAATTCTCCCTCTGTCTGCCTTGTCAGCCCCAGAAGCATCTTCATTGTGGTAGATTTACCTGCCCCATTCGGCCCCAGAAAGCCGTATACAGTTCCTTTTGGAATACTGAGGCTCAAATTCGACACTGCTGTAAAATCTTTGTATCTTTTGGTCAGATTATATGTCTCTATTACATTCATACTAATACCTCCGTGGTTTTACTTTATTATAAATTCCCAACCTTACAGTATCCTTCCCGTCACCTTACATTTACCTTACGATTCGGCTCAATTAATTTATTTTATGAAATGATATAATGTAAACACCGCCGAGGTCCTTTCAAGCCTGACGAGAATATACACCCATCCTTTAGCGAAGGAATGGATTTTCTGTACGCCTGTACCATATTCAGTCATAGGAGGCCATAAAATGTCTTTTGATTATATTAAGGAAAAGAAGATTCTTCTTGTTGATGATGAACCTGACATATTAGAAATGTTAATATCCATATTAAAAGAGGACGGTTACTCTAAAATAGAGACGGCCGCCACTGCGGCAGAAGCCTTCCGCCTCTGCCGCAGCCATCAGCCGCAGATTGCCGTCCTGGATGTGATGCTTCCGGATGAAGATGGATTTTCTTTATTTGGAAGGATACGCGAGTTTTCAGATCTTCCTGTTTTATTTCTTACCGCCCGAGGTGAAGATGACGATAAGTTCAAAGGCCTTGGGCTGGGGGCTGACGACTATATGGTCAAGCCCTTCCTTCCACTGGAACTGACGCTCCGCATCAGTGCTATTTTACGCAGATGCTACAAAAATGAGGCCGCTTACGTCACTTTGGACGCGTGCAGCATAGATTTCACCCGGGCCGAAATAATAAAAGGCCAGGATATCATCGCACTCACAGCTAAAGAGCATGAGCTTCTAAGTGTGCTGTCCAGGAATGCCGGGCGAATAGTTACTATAGATATGCTCTGTGAGGCACTCTGGGGAGATAATCCCTTCGGATACGAGAATTCTCTGATGGCCCATATCAGAAGGATACGCGAAAAGATAGAAGCCAACCCATCCAGGCCTGTTTCTCTTGTCACTGTAAAAGGCCTGGGGTACAGGCTCATTACTAAGGAGGTTCCCCGATGAAAAGTATTCCAAAACTCATACGGCGTTTTTTCGGCGTACTGATGTTTTCTCTTTTTCTCATGGTATTTCTGAACCTGGCCCTTCTTATCATTTTTTCATACAAACAGATAGGAAATGGCAGCGCCTGGACTTGTGCCGATACTGTCTCTTTCTCACTCACTGCCGGCAGTGACCATCAGTATATCCTCTCACAAGACGGAATGGATGCACTCAGGCAGAAAAACGCCTGGGCGATCCTGATAGATAACCAGGATATGAAGGTAGTCTGGCACAGCGAGAATCTCCCTTCAGATATCCCGCTGCAATACGATCTGGGCTGGATCTCCCTGCTGACAAGAGGGTATCTGAATGATTACCCCACTGCCACCAGCGAACACACCGATGGGCTTATAGTCCTGGGATTTCCTAAAAAAAGCTACTGGAAACTCATGTGGAATACATTCGATTATCAGATGATCGCCCACATGCCGCAGACGATTCTTATATTTTTGTTTTTAAATCTGCTGCTCCTCCTTATTATTTATCTGACCGTTACCTTCCGGCTGCTGCGCTCTGTCCGTCCCATAGTGGATGGGGTCGAGAGACTGCCAGGTGATGAGGAGGTTTATGTTAAGGAAAAGGGGCTGTTCTCCGGCATCGCACAGGCCATCAACAAGACTGCCGAGAAACTGAAGCATCAGGAATATGAATTAAAGAAGCAGGAACAGGCAAGAGCAAACTGGATATCAGGAGTTTCCCATGATATCCGAACCCCTCTGTCTATGGTAATGGGGTACGCAGGCCAGCTGGAGACCAGTCCTTTCCTTTCCCCGGAAGACCAGAAAAAGGCTGCCGTCATACGCCAGCAGAGCATGCGGATGAAAAATCTGATCAATGACCTCAATCTCGCATCTAAGCTGGAATATAACATGCAGCCTCTAAATCTTATCCCTATTAATTTGACAGGGCTCATACGGCAAACTATAGTTGATTTTCTGAACATGGACCTGGACGGAAAATATCCTATTGAATTGCTCACAGATGACTCCATTTCCGTCTGCATGGTCACAGGCGATAAATCTCTGCTTAAGAGAGCGGTATCAAATCTGATCATCAATGCCCAGGTCCACAACCCGAAAGGATGCCGTATCTTTATCTGCATAAATCTTCTGAAGGACAGTTGTTCCGTCAGCGTGGAGGATGATGGAGAAGGAATCTCTGATGAACAGTTAGAACGTCTGGTCAAAACACCTCATTATATGATGTGCGGAAACAGCACATCAGACCAGAGGCATGGCCTCGGCCTCATGATCGTGCGCCAGATCGCGGAAGTTCACGGTGGGAGCCTGGACCTTATGCACAGTACACACGGAGGATTTTGTGCGGTGATTTATCTTCCGCTTATATCCGTTGAATAATACAGCCCGGAAGCTTTTGTCCGCACACCACTATTATTTATGCCAGCGTATCAAAATACCTCTCATTAAACCGCATGGCTATCCCCACGGCTGAAGCTTCCCTCTCATACCGGCAGGTGCGCAGATAAGTAGTATCATTATCAAAAGGATCATATTTCACTGCTTTCTTATTAAGTTCTCTGATATACTTTTTCAGATACCCGCCCACATAGCCGCCTAAAATAATATCGCAGTCAAACACCATGCGCAGGTTTGTTACAAGCACAGCCAGATCCTCAAGGTACTTCTCCCAGATTTTCCCTGCGCCCTCCTCCCTGGCCTGCAGCAGTTCAAAAAATTTATCAAGGCTCCCGTCTGCATATCCGGACAGTACTCTGGCAGAGCAATATACATCTGCGCAGCCCTTTTTCCCGCAATAACATTTAGCGCCGTTTCTTACAAGATTCATATGTCCGAATTCAGCGCTCCTGTAGTGCTCTCCCATATATATCCTCTGATTAATATAGATGCAGCCGCCCACAGTGTCACTGAGCGAGACATAGACGGCATCCCTGCCGCTGTCTGCAAATTCCGCGATTGCGGCGCTGTTCGCATCATTTTCATAATACACGTCATATTCGAACAGCTGGCTTAGATTTTTCAGGCTCACATTACTCACCTTAAGAACATGTGAAGTAATGATCAGCTGATTCTGAGAATCTATGATTCCCGGAACTGAAATACCCACCCCAAGAATTTTACTGCTCTTTATCCCGCTCTCTTTCAGAAAAGAGGCAAAGCCTTCGTGCAGTCTTTCATAATATTCAAACGAATTTTCATAGGGCATACGTATCCTTTTCCGGCACAGCAAATTGCCTTTTAAATCAATAAATACGTAGCTGATATGATTCCGGGTGATATCAATCCCCCCTGAATACAGAATATGATCCGCGATCGACAGGCCTTTTGCCTTCCTCCCGCCTGTGGACTGATATTCATTCCCATCTGTTATAATACCAAGCTGCATAAGTTCTTTTACATTTTTAAATACAGTAGGCATACTCAGATCCAGCCTTGCAGCTATCTCAGCTTTTGATATTTCTCCATGGGCCAGGATACATTTTGCTATCCTGACTTTATTTGGCTTCCTGCTTTCTTCTCCACTCACAGCTGATTCATTACCTTCCTTTCATAAAACGCTATATAAAAGCATTTTATACTAACAGCCTGGTTTTTGCAAGGAAGACGCCTTTATTTGTGTAAAACCTCACCCTGGTCGTTACTGTTCACTCCGTGACCAGTAACACGCTCCGCGATGCACAGAAACGGCAAAAACCGCCGTTTCGCGCTGCAAACCTCGGGATTTTCGTGCAAATACGCACGAAAACACCTCGCGGGATGGTGACGTGTGAACAGCAACCCCTGGTCCTTCCTAAATCCTCCCTTCAAATCAAAAGAGACGTTGCGTAAAAATGGAAACTTCCTCTGAAAAAGGCCCCCTTTAGCAAAAAATTGAAATATCAAAATTTTGCTGAAAAGGAGCCTTCATATTCCTGCCTGGTATCCTAAATTATATGGGCAGATATCCCTGGATTTATGGCACTTAATCCTCCAATTACTCTTTTCCTCACCAAATGCATAATTCCAACAGTCCATCTGCTTTACTTCGCAGTCTTCCAACGCATTGACAGGACATGCTTCAACACATAAATTACAGTCATTACAAATTCTTTCTTTCATTTTGTCAGGTTCAAGTTCAAGCTCTGTCAAAACAGCACCCAACCATACCATACTTCCAAATTCAGGTGTAATAAGAAGGGAATGCCTTCCGATAGTTCCCAGCCCCGCCGCCTCTGCTGCATGTTTTTGTGAAATAATGCATCTGTACCGCCCGGTGTTTTCATCAAATTCTTCTTCATTTGCGGGTATCGGTACTGATAAAAAACCTTCCTCTTCCATATATATACATAAATCAAGGGCCATAGCGTCTAATTTTGATGTCAGCGAATTCCGGACACGTGTATATGGTACTGGTGATTTACATACAAGTGTACCTGCCGGGAACCCGCACGCAAATGAAATCACAGACCTGCAGGAAGGCATAACATCTAATGGATTGTATCCCTCTGGGGCACTTTCAAACCTTGATATTTGCAATTCCACATAAATCAGCCCCTAACTCGTACAATTTTTTCTTTACTTGTCTGCTGTCCATTGTCTCTCCTGTCTTCACTCTGTTACTGTCATCGTTAAACAAACTCCAACCACTCATGAACCTTATTGAGGCTCACATTCACTGCCCGTGCTATATCAATATCTTTCATCCCCATAGCATGAAGATTCCGTGCCACTTCTCTTTTACTTTGTTCCTCTCCCTGTTCTAATCCCTGCTCTATCCCTTGTTCATAAATTTTTTCAGCTACTTCACACATGATATCGTAACCTCCTTTTTCGCGTTTAATGAAATGTACACGCTTTGATTTCAAAATAAAAACACCCCAGGCAGGTTTTATCATTTCTTTTCCTGCCTGGGGCAACAACTCATTCAACGGCTATTTTAACCAGCCTCTTATTTAGTCATTTACTTCTAAACAACACCCTGAGCAATCATAGCGTCCACGACCTTCTCAAATCCTGCTATGTTAGCTCCTACTACATAGTTTCCTTCAAAACCATATTTCTTAGCTGCCGCATCCATGTTATGGCAGATATTTACCATGATTCCCTGGAGCTTCTCATCTACTTCTTCAAATGACCAGCTCAGACGCTCGCTGTTCTGGGACATCTCAAGAGCAGATGTGGCAACTCCGCCTGCATTTGCTGCTTTTCCTGGAGCAAAGATAACGCCGTTAGCCTGAAGATATTCCGTAGCTTCCAGAGTAGTAGGCATATTAGCTCCTTCGCATACAGCTATACAGCCATTTTCAACCAGAGCCCTGGCATCCTCGATAAGCAGCTCATTCTGTGTGGCACATGGAAGAGCCAGGTCTGTCTTGATGCTCCAAACTCCGCGTCCCTCATGATACTCTGAATTTGGCCTGTAATTCTTGTATTCTGTCAGCCTTGCGCGTTTAACTTCTTTGATTTCCTTTAATGCATCCAGGTCGATTCCTTCCGGATCATATACCCAGCCTGTAGAATCGCTGCAGGTAACTACCTTAGCGCCCATCTGATGTGCTTTTTCAATAGCGTAGATAGCTACGTTTCCTGAACCTGAAACTGCTGCAGTCATACCCTTGATATCTTTTCCGTTTATCTTAAGCAGTTCTTTTGTGAGATATAATAAACCATACCCTGTTGCCTGAGTCCTTGCCAGGGATCCGCCGTATGTTAATCCTTTTCCTGTAAGTACGCCTTCATAGACACCACGGATTCTCTTATACTGGCCGAACATGTAACCTATCTCTCTGGCTCCTGTTCCGATATCACCTGCCGGCACGTCTGTATCAGCTCCAATATATTTACACAGCTCTGTCATGAAGCTCTGGCAGAATGCCATAACCTCCCTGTCTGATTTACCCTTGGGATCAAAGTCAGAACCACCTTTTCCTCCGCCGATTGGAAGACCTGTCAGAGAGTTTTTGAATATCTGCTCAAATCCCAGGAATTTAATGATCCCCAGGTTTACGGACGGATGAAGGCGAAGGCCTCCCTTGTAAGGTCCGATAGCACTATTGAACTGTACACGGTATCCTGTATTAACCTGAACCTGTCCTTTGTCATCTACCCACGGAACGCGGAACTTAATCTGTCTCTCCGGCTCAACAAGTCTTTCAAGGACTGCTTCTTTACGGTACTTCTCTTCGTTTGCTTCCACTACGACCCGCAGTGACTCCAGAACTTCTTTTACTGCCTGATGGAATTCCGGTTCTGCAGGATTCTTCTGGATTACCCGCTCAATTACCTCATCTACATATGACATGTCTTTTCCTCCTGTTTGCTCTAACTTAATTTCCATTTTATATTATATAACGACATAATTAATTTTGCAACGTTAACATGCCAAAGTGCTTTTCTATTTTTTTCAAATGTTAGTTGACAAATTTGTAAAATATGTATATCATTGTATTAAGTTAATAATACAATGATACATTTATTCTAAAGAACCGGAGGTGAAGGAATGGCATGGGCACTGGATTCCGAAAGGCCTATCTATACACAGATTCTGGAACGTATCCAAATAGACATTATATCAGGCACCTACAAACCAGGTGAAAAACTGCCCTCCGTCCGGGATCTTGCGGCTGAAGCTGCTGTCAATCCCAACACAATGCAGAAGGCCTTATCTGAACTGGAGCGCACGGGCCTTGTATATGCACAGCGGACCAGCGGGCGCTACATTACAGAAGACGTGGATTTGATTCAGGATATGAAAAAAGAAATCGCTGAATCCCAAATACGTGATTTTTTAGAGAAAATGTCACGCCTGGGCTTAAATAAAGAAGATACACTTAAATTGATGGAGATTCTGGCGAAGGAGGAAGATACGTGAGCGTAATACTGGAATGCAAAAACCTTACAAAGGTCTTCGGCCCCAAGACAGCCCTCTACGGACTGAACCTTTCTTTGGAAAGCGGACGCATTATCGGTCTGTTAGGACCTAACGGAAGCGGGAAGACTACACTCATCAAGATGATAAACGGCCTGATCAGCCCCACTGAGGGCGAGGTTCTGATCGACGGCATAAAGCCCGGAGTGGATACTAAAAAAATCGTCTCCTATCTGCCTGAACGTTCCTATTTAAACAGACACATACGGGTGGCGCAGGCTGTAGAGCTGTTTTCAGACTTTTATGAGGATTTTGACAGGGGACGGGCCTATGATATGCTGGCAAGGCTCCACATTGAAAGAAATGAAAAGCTGAGCACCATGTCAAAGGGCACACGCGAAAAGGTACATCTGGTACTGGTAATGAGCCGCAGAGCCAGGCTGTACTGCCTGGATGAGCCAATTGCAGGTGTGGACCCTGCCGCCAGGGATTTCATACTTTCTACTATTATAAATAACTACGATGAGAATGCCACGATCCTGATATCAACACATCTGATATCAGATATCGAGAATATTCTGGATGAAGTCATTTTTCTGGAATACGGCCAGCTCCGGATGTTCTCTTCCGTGGACGATATCCGGTTTAATCAGGGTAAATCTGTAGATACCTTATTCAGGGAGGTATTTAAATGTTAGGAAAACTGCTAAAATATGAATGGGCCGCCACATACAGGCTGCTGCTTATGATCCATGGCGCCATGATTTTCCTTGCCCTTTTGGGCAGGTTTATATTCACCATGTTTGTATCTGCTGAAGTCCCGTTCAGCCTGTTTGCAGGAGGGGCATATGTATTCATTTATGTTTTGGGGATCGTATCAGTCTCCATATCAACCACCATCTATCTGCTGATGAGGTTTTACAAGAATCTCTTCACTGACGAGGGTTACCTGATGCATACCCTGCCCGTGAACCCGGGCCAGCTGATCTGGACAAAATTTATAATATTTTATATATGGTGCTTTATAGATGTTGCAGTACTGATCGGATGTCTTGCTCTATTCCTGCTGACTCCCCACTCTGCTGTCATCTTCCAAAATTACTTTTCAGAAATTTCCGCAGCCATGGTATCTGAATTTGACGGGTCCAGTGTGAAGTGTATTGCTTATCTGTCGCTTCTCATACCGCTTTCCACAGCAGTCCAGATACTTATGATGTATTTTTCCATAACTCTGGGAAGCCTTATGGCAAAGCACAAGGTACTTGCCGCATTCGGTTCATACATGGCGATCCTTGCCGGTTCGTCCACTGTGAATATGATAATAACAACCATTTTCTGGAAGGATTATTTTAAAGTATTGACTGATGCGGCCATGGTAGGAAATTATTACACATTTGCAGGGCTCAATGCCACATTTATACCAAGCCTTATTACACAGGTTATTCTGGGTGCAGTCTTATTTAAAGCCACCCACTATATCATATCAAAGCATTTAAATTTAGAGTAAAATTCATGGAGGAGAAAAATGAGTTTAAGAGTTGAACACATTGTCAAAACTTTCGGCACAAAGACGGCCGTAAATGACTTGTCTTTTGCTATGGATGAGCCGGGCATCTTTGGTCTCATCGGCACAAACGGAGCCGGAAAGACCACCACAATACGCTGTATCCTCGGAATTATGACGCCGGACAGCGGGACTGCTTCCTGGAACGGCAGCCGCATCACCCGCGACAGCTTAAGCTTTGGCTATATGCCTGAAGAGCGGGGTATCTATATGAAAACTAAGGTACTTGAACAGCTGATCTATTTTGGGATGCTCCGGGGCATGAGCAAGCATTCCGCCAAGCAGAATGCACTGAAATATCTCGAAAAGCTGCAGATCCTTGAATATAAAGATTCTCCTGCTGAGAAGCTTTCAAAAGGAAACCAGCAGAAGGTCCAGCTGATCTCCACACTGATCCATGAGCCGGATCTCATCTTTCTGGATGAGCCGTTCAGCGGCCTGGATCCGCTGAATGCAGAAGTCCTCCGTGACCTTCTTGTGGAACTTAAGAATCTTGGCAAATATATCGTAATGTCCAGCCACCAGATGGCTGTAGTTGAAGAATACTGCAAGGACCTGATCATCCTCACAAGGGGCAAGACAGTCCTAAGCGGCAATTTGAGCAGGATCAAGGCCGGCTACGGCCACACGAACCTCGTCGTTGGATGTCCCCAGGACATCAGCCAGATTGCGGCCAGGCATGATCTGAAGCTCCACGAACAGCGCGCCAATGAGACTGAATACAAGATCACAGGCGATGAGATGGCAAACGGATTTTTAAAAGATCTGCTCGATTCAGGGATCTATCCGGTCAAATTCGAAATAAAAGAACCGTCCCTTCAGGAAATCTTTATTGAAAAGGTAGGTGCAGAACAATGAAACAGATAATGACAATATGTAAATTTACATTTCTTGACGGACTGCGCAAAAAGGCTTTCATTATAACAACAGCAGTCATGCTGATCCTTGTTGTAGGCTTCTGCGGCGTGACAGCCCTTATAGGCTCGGGCAGCGGCTCTGATGAAACCGCACAGGAGGATACTGCCTCCCAGCCGTCAGCCTCAGAATATAGTTCCAAATGTTATTTTGCAGATGATACAGGAAAATTTGCTGACAGTACAGCGGCTCTGCAGAGTGCATTCCCAACTACAGAATTTATTGCCGCCACAGCCCAGGAAGCGGACGGCTATAAAGAATCTGTGGCAAATGACGGCAATATTTCCATTATACACATCATCGAACAGGATGGAAAACCGTTCATTCAGATCATTACTAAAGACTTTATGTCAGGGATCAGCACATCTGATGCTGCTGACGTACTTACTAAATCATATGTTTCAGATATCCTCTCCGATGCGGGAATGGATGCTGCTACTATCGGGCTGATCCAGGAGGAGCTTCCCTATTCTGTGGAAACTATGGGAGATATGAACCTGAGCGGCTTCGCCATCGGCGTACTGCTCACCATGCTGATTTTCTTTGCAGTTTACTACTATGGCTACGGTGTTGCCATGTCAATTGCTACAGAAAAGACATCCAGAGTTATGGAGACATTGATCGTATCAGCCAAACCATCCAGCATCCTCATCGGTAAATGTCTGGGCATGGGACTTTTAGGGCTTCTGCAGTTCGGCGGCCTGATCGCTGTCAGTGCAGTATCTTATATAACTCTTGTACCCGGTGATTTTACGATCATGGGCATGCCGCTCTCATTTTCAGCGTTCACACCTGCGACAGCTGTGCTGATCCTGCTTTACTTCATATTAGGATATATCCTCTATGCTGTCATGAACTCTGTCTGCGGCGCTACTGTCAGCAAGATAGAAGACATTAACTCTGCTATGATGCCTGTAGTCCTGATCTCCCTGGCTTCTTTTTACCTGGGCTACATGACTTCCATAACAGCCAGCGGAAGCAGTTCCATGCTTCAGAAGCTTGCCATTTACCTGCCGTTCTCTTCTCCATTTGCAGTGCCCTTCAAGCTGCTCAATGGTGATATACCGGCCTCGGATCTGGCAATATCAATTGGACTCATGATCGTTTTCATTATAGTAATCACTGCTGTGTCGATCCGTATTTACTCAGCCTCCGTACTCCACTACGGTAAAAAGCTGAAATTAAAGGATGCCTACAACAGCAAGATATAGGAGAAGCATATGCTTGAAATACAGAATCTGACAAAACGTTATAAGAAAACCCTGGCTGTTGACCAGGTGAGCTTTGTGGTTCCTGACGGACAGGTGGGAATACTGCTTGGTCCCAATGGCGCCGGCAAATCCACCATCATCAAAAGTATCGCTGGGCTGCTGCGCTATGAAGGCGGAATAGGAATCCAGGGAATGCAGGCTAAAAGCCTTGAGGCCAAGAAGATCTTTGGCTATGTTCCTGAGATTCCAGCTATGTTCGATGCACTCACAGTCAGAGAACATGTTGAATATATAAGAAGGGCATATTCTGCCTCCATCACAGATGAAGAGGTAGCCGCCCTGTTTGAACGCTATGAGCTTGACGATAAACTGGATAAGCTGGGAAATGAGCTTTCTAAAGGAATGATGCAGAAGGTGAGTATCTGCTGTGCCCTTGCCATCAAGCCAAAGGTCATTCTTTTTGATGAGCCTATGGTTGGACTGGATCCCAAAGCTATCAAAGAACTGAAGGAAACAATACTGGAACTGCGCGATTCCGGTACAACAGTACTTGTCAGCACCCACATGCTGGAAATGGTTAAAGATTTGTGGGACGTCATGTTTGTAATGGATAAGGGAAAGATCATAGCCTCTCTTACAAAGGAGGAAGCTGCCGACAGGGATATAGAAGAACTCTTCTTCGGCATCACAGAAAGAGAGGGCGATTAAATGGGCGGACTACGTTATTTATACCTGACTTCTATGAAAAACAGGATCAAAAGGGCCCTCCATAAGCCAGTCACCTATGTGTATCTCCTTATCGGGATTTTCTATATTGGATTTCTGGCGTCCGCGCTGGGTCCCATGCTCACACAGTGGGGTATGGATACCCCAAAGGGACTTGTCTTCATACTGTCCTTTGTATGCTGTTTTTTCACACCGGCCGGGCTTGCCTCCTATGCAAAGCGCAAGGGCATGCTGTTTCGGCCCAGTGATGTACACTTTGTATTCAGCTCACCAGTAAATCCCAAGACTGTGCTTGTCTATACACAGCTTAAGCAGTACCTGATGGGGTTCGTGCTGAACAGTGCACTTGCAATAATCGGAATTGTATTTTTTGAGATCGCCCCGTGGAAAATGGCTCTTTACTTCGTACTTGCATTTGTCGTTCAAAACATTCTGGAGAGCAGCCTTGTCGTTTTATTATATGGAAACGAACGGTTTTCAGATAATACCATGAAATGGGTGGCCAGAGGCCTTTATCTTCTGATTGCGGCCCTCCTCCTTTTTGCAGCATATCTGTTCTTTTTTGTGGAGCCGTCCTTCGCCGTACTGGGACTTTTCCTGGACCACCCCTTTGTACAGTGCATCCCCATCATAGGATGGAACATAGCTTTTATCAGGCTGCTCATCCTGGGTCCGACTACTGTCAATGTCATCTGCACCATCCTGTATCTTGTGAGCGCCTGCCTGCTTTTCGTCCTGGCTAAAAGAATGAAATGTACAGGAGCCTATTATGAGGATGCTATGAAGTTTGCTGATGATTATCAGGAGCTTCTCAACAAAAAGATGCAGGGAGAATCAGGCCGCCTGGGCAAAAAGCAGTCCTTCAAACAGGCAAGTGTAGAGTATAAGGGCGGAGGCGCCAAAGCCATCTTCTACCGCCAGCTTCTGGAATATAAGAAAAACAGGACATTTATATTCAGCTGGATGACTCTTGTAAATCTGGCTGTCAGCGGCTTTTTGATCTATGCTGTGGTGACAGGCAAAAAAGAGGGACTGGATATGACTGCACAGTATTTTCTGCTTCCGGGAGCTGCAGC
The DNA here is from genome assembly GCF_024622195.1 of Murimonas intestini. Lineage (NCBI taxonomy): Bacteria > Bacillati > Bacillota > Clostridia > Lachnospirales > Lachnospiraceae > Murimonas > Murimonas intestini. The sequence continues at coordinate 95,587 of NZ_JANKBI010000002.1, read as the reverse complement.
CTATATAGCCTTTCTGTTTTCTGCCTATAAGACAAAATGGGCAAAAGAGCTGGAAAACCCGTACACCTACCTGATACCGGACACTCCATTCAGAAAGCTTTGGTACGCCACCCTGATGGAGCACATACGCGCTGTCATAGACGGGCTGGCGCTTATCCTGCCATTTGCCATTGCTGTGAAGATGTCGCCTGTACTCATCCTGCTGAACCTGCTGCTGTACGTCTGCCTGCTGGGCAACAAGCTGTATTTCAATGTGTTGAGCGAGGCTCTCCTTGGTGATGTGCTGGGAGCTACAGGCAAATCATTTCTCCGTATGTTCGGACAGATGATCGTCATATCCCTGGCTATTATCATTGCTGTCATCATATGGGCTCTCACTGAGAGTTACGAACTGGCCTTCTGCGGAATACTTGTATACATGATCATCATAACAGTACTTCTCGCAATAGGCGGATCCTTCTCATTCTCGAAGATGGAAACATTATAAAAAAAGGAACCACACTATAGGCACCAACAGGGAGGGCAGCATATTTACAGTTTTGCAGTCCTTAATTTTCAGTATGGACAGCCCGGAGCTGGCAATCAATATACCTCCTATAATGGAGATCTCAGTCATGAGTTCCGGTGTCAAAAAGCCTGACAGGAAACCTGCCCCCAGAAAGATGGCTCCCTGCCAGCAAAACAGGACTGCACCTGACAGGGCTATACCTATCCCATACGCACTTGCCAGAGTCATGGATGTGACAAAATCCAGCGTGGCATTCGTAAACAGGAAGGTATTGTCCCCGTGAAGGCTGCTCTCAATGGGGCCAAGTATTGACAGCGTGCCGAAGCAGAACAGCATGATTCCTGTAGACAGTCCCTGTCCCAGGTTTGTCCTGGAAAACCTGCCGGTAAAGCTGTTGAACCTGCCGTCCAGATCCAGCCATGTTCCCAGGAGGCTTCCAACTGCAAGGCTGATGATAAACAGAACAGGATATTTACTGTCCGGCATATTTCCCACCAGCGTGTTGATCCCCAGCGCTGTGGCTGCAAGTCCCATAGCATTAAAGAGCACCCCCTGGTATTTTTCATTGATCCCTTTCCTGACTGCGCTGCCTATGGCGCTTCCCGCCAGGATGGCGCCCGTATTTACTATTGTACCTATCATTTCTTACTCCTCATGGTATCTTATTATATAGAAGATACTGCCTTCTCTCTCATTAAATATCCATGACTCCTGGATTTCATATTCTCTTCTTTCCTTCAGGCAACGCTCCAGCACATCTGATTCCGGTGTGTACAGAAAGAGGTATGCGCCTTCCTTTAAAAGTTCTTTTGCCTTGTCCAGAAATGCACTGTACAGCTCCAGGATCTGCCCTTTGTCCTTTGTCCTTGTAACAGCCGGCAGGTCAGAAACAATCTCATCAAATAAATATTCGTGCTTAAAGCTCAGAATATCCCTGTTTATGAAGTTAATGACAGTCTCCGCCCTCCCGGCATTCTCCCTGCCCTTATCCACCGCCTCAGGATAAATGTCCACCCCGTAGAGAGGATTCGCCTTTTTAACAATATTCCTCTCAATGAGCATTGTCCCGACACCGCAGAACGGGTCCAGAACCTGCGCATCTTCCTTCATGTAAGGTTTGGCCAGCTGCATCATGACAGCTGCATTTACAGGCGATATAGAGGCTGCCAGAGCGTTCTGACGGTATTCGAACCTTCTGTCCTGATATGTATAGAGCTTCAGAAGCGGAATAAAGCCTCCCGCCTGCTTCTCCACAAGCCGGATCTCTATCTCATAGTCAGACGCATAATTGCAGAGGCTGCCATCTGTGTAATTCTCCAGAGCCGCAGCAAATTTGCGTATAAAATTCCCTTTCTTCTCCAGAGGCATTTTCCCCTTTAGTTCCACACGGAAATAAAAAGGCCCGTCCCCTTTGTGGTTCTCCTCCAGAAATGACAGCAGGCCTGACCTGGCCAGGATCCTGGCTGCCGCCTCAGGCTCCTTCTCCATTATTCTGGATGCGCCTTTTATTGGAAAAAGCATCTCTGTATATGTCCTGATATTAAACAGTTTCCGGATATTATCTGTCTCCAGGCGCACAGTCCCGCCATGTACGCCCGACTTGCCGCAGCTCTCATCCTCTTCTGCCTGAGCCAGAGTCAAAGCCCCAAAATTCCTGTTCGTCATAAGGATCACGTCAAAATGGTTATCATACCCTGTAAACCTGTGTTTCTCAGGCTTTTCAACGGAAAGGATCATGCTCCTGAGCACTGCATTTTCTTCCCTGACATGCTTAATATCACTTTCCTCCCACCGGGTTTCCTGATTCCTTTTGAGGCATCCCTTAAGCCTTGACACATAACCGGTATAGTCACAGTGTGCCATGGCCTTCAGATATTCCGCCCTGACAAAGAGCTGAGTCTCACTCTCATATGCTTTATACAGAAGCGGAAGGAGGTCATCGCACTCCATCTCCCCAAGAATAAGCGCCGCATTCTTTCTGGCCTTGGGATCAGCATCCTCCAGAAGCCTTGTAAATACTCCGAAGTCTCCCCCCAGCTTATACGCCAGAGCCCTCTTCTGTGCCGGATCTTTTATCTCCGAGCGCAGCGCTATCAGATTTTTTCTCACCTCGAAGCCTTTACTTATGTTTTCCAGTTCCTCTCTCATACATATACTCCTTTATGCCGTCTATGTTATAATAAGTTAGTCGTATTTTGCTATGTAATCTGCAACATCCTTTTTAAATTGTTCCCAGGCTTCCACATTTTCAACAAAGTATTTCGGGCAGTCTTTGCCTGTCACATCATAATGCCTGATGATGTCATCTGTATCCAGGCCGAATTTCTGGCTGAGCCAGGCCACCAGCTGGACTAACGATTTATATGTAGCATCAGTGAATTTGCCTGATTCATCCGGATGGCAGCATTCAATAGAAACTGTGTCGCTGTTCCTGTTGTTGGACGCATACGCCATCTCTGCTGTGGGTACACACTGTATGATTTCCCCCTCCAGGCCGATCACAAAATTACTGCTCACAGAGGTCTCCTGAGAATCCTTCAGGCTTTCAAAATAATCCCTGTTCTGCTGCGCTGTACTGCCGGGATTAGCCGTATAGTGCACTACGATGCCCCTGATCCTGTCTGTAGCTATACCAGGCCTGGAATTGGGATTTACAGTGAGCAGCTGAACATCGATATCGGGCCTGGGAACAGTTATATTCTCCTCACCCTGGTTCACAAAAGCCGGAGTATCTTTTTTTACTGCCACATTCCAGATAATAGACCCTACCGCTGCCACAAACAGAATTCCTGAGACAACAAATGTGACTCTGCGCATCAGCTGCCTCTTGCGCCTCCTTCTGGACATTTCAGCTCTCCTGCTCTGCTCTCTCTCACTCTGCCGCACACTGCTGCTGTTTTCCTTTTTTTCCTGGTTTTCCATACTTATCAGAACCTCTCTCCCCGTAATCCATCTATCGGGATCTGTAGAAAAACACCCCTGCAGGGCTTCCACCGTCCATACGCTGAAAGCTCCCTGCCGGGGCATTAAGTGTCTTCTTTATTCGTCTACACTGTAGTTTGGTGCTTCTTTTGTAATATGAATATCATGAGGATGCGACTCTTTTAAGGAAGCAGCAGTGATTTTTACAAATCTTCCGTTTTCCTTCAGCGCCTCCACTGTAGATGTCCCGCAGTAGCCCATTCCTGCCCTTAAACCGCCCATGAGCTGGAATACAGTGTCTTCTACGCTGCCTTTGTATGCAACACGACCTTCCACGCCTTCAGGTACAAGCTTCTTGGCATCTGCCTGGAAATAACGGTCTTTACTGCCGTTCTCCATAGCTGCAATAGATCCCATTCCGCGGTAGACCTTATATTTTCTTCCCTGATAGAGTTCAAATGTTCCCGGGCTCTCATCACAGCCTGCGAAGATGCTTCCCATCATACATACATTAGCTCCTGCTGCGATGGCTTTAGTCATATCACCTGAATACTTGATGCCTCCATCTGCAATAACAGGGATGCCATATTCCTTTGCCACCTCATAGCAGCTCATGACTGCTGTTATCTGAGGAACACCGATACCAGCCACGACACGAGTGGTACAGATAGAGCCTGGTCCGATACCTACTTTGATGGCGTCCACACCAGCTTCAATAAGATCTCTGGCTGCCTCGCCTGTAGCTATATTTCCTGCAACAACCTGAAGCTCAGGATATTTTTCTTTGATCATCTTCACACAATTGATGACATTCTTGGAATGGCCGTGAGCGCTGTCAAGCACTACCACATCCACATGTGCCTCCACAAGCGCTGATACGCGGTTCAGAACGTTTGCAGTGATCCCTACTGCTGCTCCGCAGAGAAGACGTCCCTGCTCGTCCTTTGCAGAGAGAGGATACTTGATCTGCTTCTCGATATCCTTAATGGTGATAAGTCCCTTCAAATTAAAGTCCTCATCCACGATAGGCAGTTTTTCTTTTCTCGCCTTAGCCAGAATCTTTTTGGCCTCTTCCAGGGTGATTCCCACTTTAGCAGTGATCAGGCCTTCTGAAGTCATAGATTCCTTGATCTTTTTAGAAAAATCTTCTTCAAACTTGAGATCACGGTTTGTGATGATTCCTACAAGCTTTCCATTCTCTGTGATCGGTACGCCTGAGATGCGGAACTTCGCCATCAGGTCATTGGCATCTGCCAGAGTATGTTCCGGGGATAAATAAAATGGGTCTGTAATAACACCGTTTTCTGAACGCTTAACTTTATCTACTTCGTCTGCCTGCGCCTCGATTGACATATTTTTGTGGATGATACCGATACCGCCCTGTCTCGCCATCGCGATCGCCATGCGATGCTCCGTTACAGTATCCATCCCGGCACTCATCATCGGAATGTTCAGTTTAATCTTCTTGGTCAGATGTGTTGTCAGATCCACCTGATTGGGAATGACTTCAGAATATGCCGGAACTAACAGCACGTCATCAAAAGTAATTCCTTCACCAATAATACTACCCATGATTTTTCTTCCTCTCTTCTATACTATTTTAATTTAGTTTCTCTAGTCTATCAGATAAAAAATCTGCTGTCAACCTGAAATTCCGACAAAAATTTATTCCTGGTTACAGTTCACCCTGTGAACAGCAACTAAAATTTTACATTGTTTTAACCTTTCTCGGGGCGATACGCCTCATATCATTTAAAATAATATTATTCGGCTCAAAGTAGATCATCTGCATGCCCTTCTCCCCGTTCAGGATAATGGCATAGATATCATGGTCTTCCTCGCCTGATGAATAATCCACGATCTTAATTCCCTTGTTATTCCTGTAATAGTCCAGCTCGTGGGATTTTAAAGGGGCCACCAGCTCTACCTTTTCCATCTCAATACTTGCAACTCTTTTTCTTTTTGTCTTTGACATGATCTTGTCCACATCCAGCTCGCCGTTCACATAGAGATATTCAAACTCCAGATCAAAGCTGGAAAGCTTAAAATAGCACAGGATGATCATTCCCACAAAGACCACGAGGGCCAGAGGCATGAATGTGAATCCCAGAAGCCCGGCAAATACCGTAGCCACAATCATCAGAACCTTTAAAATTTTCGCGCTTGCCGGTGTTTTTCTCTGTACCAGCAATTCTGTGTATAAATCGCTCATTTTTTTCCTCCTGCTGTTTCTTTATACATTTTATTTCTTATTATACCTGAAAATTTCTCATTAGTGAAGTAAATACTGCACAAATTTTACTGCATTTTCTCTATTTGCCGCGCTGACTGACACTGCCGCTATCACAGGTTCATACGGACAGAGGTCCACCAGTGCACCGCTTCTTTCAACCTCCACACCGTATGGCAGCTTCTCGCCGGCCGGTTCCTTTTCTGACTCAAGGCCGTCACGCATCTCATTCATATTCTCAGACTGTTCTTCTTCTGTATACTGTGCTTCCATCCTCAGCCCATCCTTATTCTGTTCCATCAGATCAGCCGGCAGAACATCCTCGAGATTCTCAAACATTCCCCGCTTTGCATAATATTCAAATACACTCTCCGGCATAAGCATTACATCCAGGCTTCCTGAACCTGACATGGCCATGATCTTTGTCATGCTGCTCATCGTATATGTGTCCATCTGTCCCGGGTCCATTGTCATGCTGGAATCGATTGAGACTTCTGTCCACTCATCCAGTGTGATGCCTGCATATTCTGCAAATCCATTGATCAGAGGCTCCTGTGATTCCTCATCAAAGCCCGCACCATTTAATATTGCTACGCTGAGAACCGTATCGATTTTGGAATTGTGCACCATCTGCGCAATAATTGTGATCACCAGGACTATGCCCAGGATAATTGCCATCAGAGGCTTATAATAGTCCCAGATGTACTGCAGTCTTGCTTTTCCCTTCAATACCTTCAGCTTTCTTATCTCTTCATGAAATCTCCCTTTTAAGCTCAAATCATCTGTGTTGCTCATCTGCGCTTTCTCCTATCGTCTGTTTTTACTGCCGGCCCCCTTAAGGCCATCCTCCCTTTTTGGGTCAATTCTTAGTTTAACACAAAGAAGGGTGGACGTCCATGCGTCCACCCTTCCATTATTATGAATTTTTTATAAAAATCTTAAGAACTGATGAACAGATTACATCATTCCCATTCCGCCCGGTGCAGGAGCTGCCGGAGCCTCTTCTTTGATATTAGCCACGCATGACTCTGTTGTAAGGAATGTGCTTGCTACACTTGTTGCATTCTGAAGTGCGCTTCTTGTAACCTTGGCCGGATCCAGGATACCTGCTTCCACCATGTTCACATATTCTTCTTTGTAAGCATCAAAACCGATGCCGTCTGCAGATTCTTTTACCTTGTTGATGATAACAGATCCTTCAAGTCCAGCATTTGCTGCGATATGGTACAGAGGAGATTCCAGTGCCTTTAAGATGACCTTAGCGCCTGTCTTCTCATCACCTTCAAGAGTTTCAATAAGCTTTTCAACCTCTTTGGATGCATGGATATATGCTGAACCGCCGCCTGATACGATACCTTCTTCCACTGCTGCTCTTGTTGCATTTAAAGCATCCTCCATGCGGAGCTTAGCTTCCTTCATCTCTGTCTCAGTAGCAGCGCCTACGCGGATAACTGCAACACCGCCTGCCAGCTTAGCAAGTCTTTCCTGAAGTTTTTCTCTGTCAAAGTCAGATGTTGTCTCTTCAATTGCAGCTCTGATCTGGCCGATCCTGTTCTGGATCTCTGCCTTATCTCCGCAGCCGTCAACAATAACTGTATTCTCTTTCTGTACTTTTACAGATTTTGCGCGTCCCAGCTGTTCCATTGTGGCATCCTTTAATTCCAGACCAAGTTCTTCAGAGATAACCTGGCCGCCTGTCAGAATAGCGATATCCTGAAGCATTTCTTTCCTTCTGTCACCATATCCCGGAGCCTTCACTGCCACTACCTGGAATGTTCCTCTTAATTTATTTACGATCAGTGTTGTAAGAGCTTCACCCTCAACATCCTCAGCGATGATGAGAAGCTTCTTGCCTCCCTGTACGATCTGCTCTAAAACCGGAAGGATCTCCTGAATATTGGAAATCTTCTTATCTGTGATCAGGATGTACGGATCATCCAGGACTGCTTCCATTTTTTCCATATCTGTAGCCATGTATGCTGAGATGTATCCTCTGTCAAACTGCATACCTTCTACCAGGTCCAGCTCAGTCTTCATTGTCTTAGACTCTTCAATTGTGATGACACCGTCATTAGAAACCTTTTCCATAGCATCTGCCACCATGTTTCCAACTTCGTCCTCACCTGCTGAGATAGCTGCAACTCTTGCCATCTGCTCTTTTCCTGTTACCTTGCTGCTCATGGCTGCGATAGCTTCTACTGCTGTATCTGTAGCTTTTCTCATACCCTTGCGCAGAACGATAGGATTAGCGCCTGCTGCCAGGTTCTTCATTCCTTCGTGGATCATGGACTGTGCCAGAACTGTAGCTGTTGTAGTTCCATCACCTGCCACGTCATTTGTCTTAGTAGCAACTTCCTTTACAAGCTGTGCTCCCATATTCTCGAAAGCGTCTTCCAGCTCGATCTCTTTTGCGATTGTCACGCCGTCATTTGTGATGAGCGGTGTTCCGTACTGCTTGTCAAGGACAACATTCCTTCCTTTCGGTCCAAGTGTCACCCTTACTGTATTTGCTAATTTGTTAACGCCTGCTTCCAGTGCTGCTCTTGCGTCTGCGCCGAATTTAATATCCTTTGCCATTTCTGATTCCTCCTAGTTTTCTGATCTATATTATTTCTATATTATATCAATTATTTCAGCCGCGATCCGCATTTACCGCTGATCTGTCCGGCCTGCCTGAACATTTATAAACAAACCTGTTAAATAATCAGGCTTATTCTACAATTGCAAGAATATCACTCTGTTTTACGATAATGTATTCTTCGTCATCTAACTTAACTTCATTTCCTGCATATTTGGAATAAATAACTTTGTCGCCTGCTTTTACCTGCATTGTAACTTCCTTGCCGTCAACCATTCCGCCAGGTCCTACTGCAACTACTTCTGCTTCCTGCGGCTTCTCCTGGGATTTGCTTGCAAGGATGATGCCTGATTTTGTTGTCTCCTCTGCTTCAAACTGTTTTAATACAACCCTGTCACCTAATGGTACTAACTTCATAAAAAATCTCCTCCTTATTTGTTAAGATCTGTTTTTACTTTTTTAATTATTAGCACTCACTTTTATCGAGTGCTAACCGATGCTCTTATATTAGTTAAATTGAGTTAAATGTGCAACTGCAGTTATGTCGCTCATTTTAATTATATTCACAAATTACCTCATGTATTCTTAATTTTTCTCTGTTTTTCTCATTTTTGTCCTTTTTATATTTTTTTTAGATTCTTAATTATTTATACTCAAAACACAGCCCGGGAACAACAGTGTTCCCGGGCTGTATAACGCGCCGTATAAGCTTATTTCATCTTTTCTTTTTTGATATTCTCAAGCTCATCAAAAACTACATCATTGATGACTTTGATGTATGTTCCCTTCATTCCTGATGAACGTGATTCGATGACGCCGGCACTTTCAAATTTTCGCAGGGCATTTACGATAACTGAACGGGTGATTCCGACTCTGTCCGCGATCTTGCTTGCCACCAGTATGCCTTCAGTGCCATCCAGCTCATCAAAGATATGGATGATCGCCTCCAGCTCTGAAAATGACAGCGTGCTGATCGCTGATTTCACAATCTGAACTTTTCTGTTTTCTTCTGCATTTTCCTCGTGTACGGAACGCATCATTTCAAGTCCCACAACAGTGGTCCCGTATTCACTCAGGATGATATCGTCTATCTCATACTGGCTGCTGCTCTTATACATAAATACAGTGCCCAGTCTCTCTCCCGCGATATCGATCGGGTTGATGATCGCCTGGTATTTCTTTACACTGTCTCCCACAAAGCCCAGTGTCTCCAGGTTCACATTCTCTTTTGTGGACAGGACGCCAAGAAGCCTCTCATTCAGCATCGGATCAATATATCCGCCTACCTTGTCCACAATTAATTCATTGATTTCTTCCACGCCCTCACTCAATCCTACTCCCAGAACTTTGCCTTTTCTACTGATGACCAGAATATTTGAACTCAATATCTCTGTCAGCACAGCGCAAATATCGTTAAACACAACTTTGCTTGAATTATTGTTATGCAAGAGTTTATTGATTTTTCTGGTCTTATCCAATAACTGTACGCTCATTATTCCTCCTGTTCTGTCAATCACCCCGGATTGGCTATGCCCAATGCGACACTACGTCATCATGTAGACATCTTAGCATACAATTATTTGAATTTCAATAAAAAATGCGAAAATTAAATACACTTTCTTTTATTTTCGTAACTGTTCCTAATCCGGCCTCAAGAGCGTGTTTTGAAAATGCTTTCCGCAAGATGTATGTCACAGTTACTTTTTAGATTCTACGTGTCCGCAGTGCTCATCCGCACAGACAAGCTTATTTCCTTTTTCCAGCATAATGCCACCGCAGTCGGGACATTTTTCTTTGGAAGGCTTCTGCCATGACATGAAATCGCATTCCGGATTATCCTCACAGCCATAATAGCGTCTTCCCTTCTTTGTCTTGCGAATCACCACATCTTTTCCGCATTTGGGGCAGGCGACTCCGATTTTTTCCAGGTAAGGCTTTGTATTGCGGCAGTCAGGAAACCCGGGACATGCCAGGAAACGACCGTGGGGCCCGTATTTGATGACCATGTTCCTTCCGCATTCTTCACAGATGACATCCGTCACCTCATCCTCTATCTTTACCTTCTCCAGCTCTTCCTGGGCGATATTCACCGCTTCCTCCAGATCAGGGTAGAAATTGCTGATAACAGTCTTCCATGTGACAACCCCCTCTTCCACCTTATCCAGGAGAGATTCCACATTAGCTGTGAAGTTCACGTCAACTATACTTGGGAAAGCCTGTTTCATCATGTTGTTGACTACTTCACCCAGCTCTGTCATATAGAGGTTCTTATTTTCCTTCGCCACATAACGCCTGTTGATGATCGTTGTAATAGTGGGCGCATATGTGCTTGGGCGTCCGATGCCCAGCTCCTCCAGAGTCTTCACCAGGGCTGCTTCTGTGTAATGTGCAGGCGGCTGTGTGAAATGCTGTTTGCTGTCAAATTCCTTCAGCGCCAGCTGTGTGGACTTATCCAGTCCCTTCATCATCACATTTCCGCTTTCAGGTTCATCGCTCTCCTGCACATAGACAGCCATAAATCCGTCAAAAGCCAGCTTTGACGCTGCAACTGTAAAACGGTATTCACCTGCGCCTATCTTGACAGAAGTTGTCTCATATCTGGCATTTTCCATTCTGCTGGCTGTAAAACGCTTCCAGATAAGCTGATAGAGACGGTACTGGTCCCTGGAAAGAGAATCCTTCAGTGATATGGGAGTCCTCTCTATATCACTGGGACGGATAGCCTCGTGGGCATCCTGGATCTTTTTGCCGCTCTTCTTTTCCTGGACTGTCCCTGAGACATATTCTTTTCCATATGTCTTGTCAATGTATTCTCTCGCTGCTTTATCAGCCTCTTCAGATATCCTGGTTGAATCAGTACGCAGATAAGTTATGAGACCGACTGTCCCGTTTCCCTTGATATCAATACCTTCATAGAGCTGCTGTGCCACACGCATAGTCTTCTGTGTGGAAAAGTTCAGGACTTTTGACGCTTCCTGCTGCAGTGTACTGGTGGTAAAAGGAAGGGGGGCTTTTTTAGTCCTCTCACCTTTCTTGACGTCCGCCACCTGATAGCTCACACCCTCCAGGCCCTTTAATATCTTGTCCAGCTCTTCTTTTGAGCGGATCTGGATCTTTTCTTTTTCTGTCCCGTAAAACTTGGCCTTAAGCGGCTTTTTTTCTCCCGGTACTGTAAAATCGGCATCCAGGGTCCAGTATTCCTCCGGAATAAAAGCGTTTATCTCCTCTTCCCTGTCTCCGATGATCCTAAGCGCCACTGACTGTACACGCCCGGCGCTTAAGCCTCTCTTTACCTTTGCCCACAGAAGCGGGCTGATCATATATCCCACCATACGGTCCAGCATCCTTCTGGCCTGCTGGGCATCTACCAGATCCATGTCGATCTCTCTGGCATGCTTAAGTGACTCTTTTACCGCTGTCTTTGTGATCTCATTAAAAGTGATACGGTACATTTTGCTGTCATCCAGCTTCAGCGCTTTTGAAAGGTGCCAGGAGATGGCTTCCCCTTCACGGTCAGGGTCAGTTGCCAGATAGACTTTATCGGCTTTTTTTGCCTCCTTGCGGAGTGCGGCAAGGATGTCCCCCTTCCCTCTGATAGTAATATACTTCGGCTCATAGCCGTGTTCCACATCAATTCCCAACTGGCTTTTGGGAAGGTCTCTTACATGGCCGTTGGATGCTGTCACCTCATAATTCGCGCCAAGGAATTTTTTAATTGTTTTGACTTTTGTCGGTGACTCCACGATCACTAAATATTTCGCCATTCACTAATACCCCCATGTTCGGCATTTATCATTCATCTCTCAGGATGTAATAATTTTTCCAGACTTCTTTGATCAAACCTTTTAATTCCAGCCTTATAAGAGCCTCTGCCACAGCTGCCGCAGAAGCCTTTGTCTCTGTTACCAGTTCCTGAAGGCTTTTGGGTTGTAAATCCACACAACTATACACCAAAATTTCGTTCGTTTCAAGTCCAATATTACATTTTTTTATTTTGGGGGCATCTGCACTGCCATACCCCAGCTCCTCCAAAAACGCGGGTACAGACAGCAGAACGCCTGCTCCCTGGGCTATCAGACGATTGCTCCCGGCGCTCAATTCATCCCCCGACCTGCCGGGAAGGGCATAGACATCCCGCCCCTGTTCCAGGGCAAAATCTGCCGTAATAAGTGAGCCGCTCTTCATCCTGGCCTCTATCACCACCACCACATCAGCCAGCCCGCTGATGATCCTGTTTCTCATGGGAAAATGGTATGCCGCAGGAGGGCTTCCCGGCGGAAACTCCGAGATCAGGCCGCCCCTGTCCGCCAGCGCCCCATAGAGGCCTCTGTGAGATATGGGATAGCAGATATCCACCCCGCTGCCCAGCACTGCAAAGGAGGCCCCTCCCGCATCAAGGGCCGCCTGCTGTGCAAACCCGTCTATGCCGTAGGCCATGCCGCTGATGACCTCCACCCCATGCTCCGCCAGCTTTCTGCCCAGATCCTGTGATATATTTTTTCCATAGGACGTACATTTTCTTCCCCCCACAACAGCCACGGCAGGCCTGAAGGGACAGGGCAGTTCTCCTTTTACGAAAAGCCCGAAGGGGCTCTCAGGAATATTCCGAAGCCTCTCAGGAAACTTCTCATGTGCGGCGCTGATAAAATGTATTCCCTCTTTCTTCCATTTATGATATTCTCTCAGGAAAGCCTTTCCCCTGCGCCTTCCTGCAAGTTCATTTTTTATTTTCAGGCTCAGCCCCGGACACTCCCTGATCGCTTCATCCCCGGCGCTGTAGGCCGCCTGCGCATCGCCAAATCTGCTGATTATTTTCTGGATCCCTCCATAATAAAGGCCCTGCTGTGAACAGAGCCACAGCCATGCTTCCTCTTTTCCGTCTGACACCATCAGTATATCCCTCCCCTGTTCCAGTATTTCCTGTCAGCAGAGCGGTAGCATACAGCCTCCGCCGCATGTCCTCCCCTGATGATGCTGCTTCCCTCCAGGTCCGCTATAGTCCTGGCTGTCCGGATAACGTGGTGATAAGAGCGGACGCTTAAGTCCAGCCTGTAAAATGCACTTTTCATAATCTCCTCTGCCTCCCTGTCCATAGCACAGTATCTGGATATGCCTTCTCCGTCCAAATCTGAATTGTACCTGTACGCACTCCCCCTGTAGCGCTCCTCCTGAATCTCCATGGACGCGCATACCTTTGCGCGCATCCCGGCTGAGTCCTCCCCCGGGGGCGCAGACAGCATGTCATCATATCCCGCCTTTGGGATCTCCACACACATATCGAACCTCTCCAGCAGCGGCTGGCTGATCCTGCCTAAATATCTCTGGACCTGTCCGGGTGTGCAGATACACCTCTCCAAATCAGGAAAATACCCGCATTTACACGGATTCATGGCTGCGGCCAGCACAAATCTGGCCGGGAACATACAGCTCCCTCCCATCCTGGCTATCCATATGCTGTGCTCCTCCAGGGGCTGCCGGAGTATTTCCAGTGTGGATGATGAAAATTCCGCCAGTTCATCCAGAAACAGCACTCCTCTGTGCGCAAGGCTCACCTCCCCTGGTCTGGGATACCGTCCTCCCCCGGCCAGGGCCTGGGCAGTCACCGTGTGATGGGGCGCCCTGAAGGGCCTTGTTTTCAGGAGAGGCTCTCCCTTGGGCAGCATTCCGGCAATACTGTATATCTTTGACACCTCCAGCTGCTCCTCCTCCGACATGGGCGGCAGGATAGTGGGGAGTCTTTTGGCGATCAGCGATTTGCCAGCCCCGGGAGGCCCTATGAATAATATATTGTGCAGCCCGGCCATGGCTATCTGAGCGGCCCTCTTTCCCGCCTCCTGTCCCAGTATGTCAGAAAAATCCTCTCTCTCATGCCTGAGCGGCTCTGTATCATTTTTCTGCCCTTCCCCTCCTCCTTCCCGATACCTTTCCTCATCCTGCGCCTTTTCCAAAATACTGCGCCCTTCTATAATATCTATGGCCTCATTCAGGTTCCCGGCTCCGTATGCGGCAATGCCTCCGGCGGCCTGTGCCTCCTTTAAGTTCTCTCTCGGCACCAGGAAGAGCCGGCAGCCTGACTCCTTTGCCATGAGCGCCATGGGGAGTACCCCTCTGACAGGCCGTATTTCCCCGTTTAAGCTTAATTCTCCCGCCGCCATGATATTTTCCACGGAGGATGGTCTTAAATGGCCATATGCACCAAGAATCCCTATTGCTATGGGCAGATCAAAGGAGGTTCCCTCCTTCCTTAAATCTGCCGGTGACATGTTCAGGGTGATCCTCTTTGGCTGCAGGCGGATCCCGCTGTTTTTTATGGCTGTGCGGACCCTGTCCTGCGCCTCCCTCACCTGGGATGACAGATATCCCACCATGGAAAACATGGGAAGCCCCTCACTGACATCAGCCTCCACCTCCACAAGCCTGCTGTCCACTCCCAAAAGAGCTGCTGATAAAATACTGCAAAACAAAAAAACATACCTCCTTCCGGTAAAATTCAATTAGACTGGTTATCGATTCATTTATAAAATGGAAATAATGGCAGAACTGCCAAAAAAGAACAGCCGGGGCTGATGCCCCGCCGTGTAAGCAAAAAAAATATTATAATATGATTATATCACAAAACTTCAAAAAGACAAGCCGCAGAAGCTTAAGATTTCCCTGCCTGATACTTCCTGTACAGATATCCTGCTATCCGTGCTGCCCTTCTGCAGGCCCTGCCCATCCTCCCGGACCGTGAGCTCACTCCGGCAGACTGAAGCCATGAACCCTTCGCCCTCCAGCATTGCAAATCCGGCACCGTATACGTCAAAACTCCTGTTTCTGCATCCTGACATGTCGATAGTGCGCATCTCCCTGTCTATACCGCAGCCCAGATATTTTAGATAGCTCTCCTTCGCAGTCCAGATTCTCGTAAAAAAAACTGCCCGCCCGTCCGGGTCAGCAATCTGCTCCAGCATTTCAAGCTCCTTTGGATGGCATACTCTTCCTGCCAGCTTTTCTTTATAGGGCTTTACAGTCTCTATATCAGCCCCTGTCTCACAGGCAGATACAGCGCACAGGATCCCCCTGCTGCAATGGCTGTAATTAAAAAAAATATCCGGATAATCTTCAAGATAAGGCTTTCCTCTGCTGCCGCTCAGTATATCCGGCATAAATCCCGTCCCCCAGTCCTCCTGCAGCTTCATCGCCAGCAAAGCATACGCCAGCACGCTCTGAGCCCTGGCTTTTGGATTTTTAAGGTTCCTGGCCTTTTCATACCGCTCCCGGGGCAGCAGTTCCATTATTTTATCAATATATGGCTCCTGCAGCCATTCTTCAGATTTAAGCAGATATGCCTTTATCCTTTGCATCTTCCCACTCCTCTTTATTCTGTAAAGCACTCTCTGAGCTTTTTCAGTGCATTTTTTTCAATCCTGGATACATATGAACGCGAGATCCCCAACCTGTCGGCTATCTCCCTCTGGGTCGTCTCTTCCTCCCCGCAGAGGCCGTAGCGGAGCTTTAAAACCTCCTGTTCCCTCTGGTTCAGAGCTATATTCAGCAGGCCGTACAGCTTCTTAGTGTTCTGCTGCAGCTCCATATTGTCCACAACATCTTCATTCGTGCTCTCTATGATATCCAGCAGATTTATCTCATTACCTTCCTTGTCTGTTCCTATGGGCTCATACAGGGAGACCTCCTTGGCCATCTTCCTGCGGACGCGGAACAGCATCAGCAGTTCATTCTCAATGCATCTGGCCGCATATGCCGCCAGCCTGTTGGTCTTGCTGTGGTCAAAGGTCGACACCGCTTTAATAAGCCCGATGATTCCTGTAGAGATCAGGTCCTCTACATCCTCATCCGGGCTTTGATATTTTCTGGCTACATGCGCTACCAGCCTCAGATTGCGCTCTATGAGAATCCTCCGCGCTTCCATATCGCCCTCTTGATATTTTTGAAGGTAGTATTTTTCTTCGTCGGCTGTAAGCGGCTTTGGAAATGTCTTCAAAAAAAGCACCTCTTGGCGGATTTAATACAGTTTATGTCTAAATGCCCCAGTTAGTGCCTTTCCCAAAAATTATTTTTGCGCCTGTTGAAAATTAACTGTGATCTTCACTACCTCGCTGTCTGTCCCCACGCGCATATTAGGTCCCCAGACGCCTACTCCCGATGTCACCACAGAGTCCATCCCGTCCACTATTATATGTCCGCAGGGATTCTTCCACATAAGGCCTATCAGAAGATTCCCAGGAAACAGCTGCCCGTCATGTGTATGTCCTGACAGATCCATATCAGCCCCTGCCGCAGCCAGTTTATCCAGTTCCTTCGGCTGATGGTCTATGACAAAGACAGGTTTTGATTTATCCAGGCCTTCCAGCAGTTCCTCAGGAGATTTTCTTCCTCCCTCCACCTTCCGCGCCCTGGAGAAATCCCGCCTTCCGGCAAGATAGAACTTATCATCCACGCATACGGCTTCATCATTGAGAAGCGTGATGCCCGCGCCCTTTAAAAATTCTTCCATCCTTGTATCATCATTTTCTCTGTCCCCTCTGCCAAAGGTAAATCCCGCCAGTATGGGTTCATC
Source organism: Murimonas intestini (assembly GCF_024622195.1). Taxonomy (NCBI): domain Bacteria; kingdom Bacillati; phylum Bacillota; class Clostridia; order Lachnospirales; family Lachnospiraceae; genus Murimonas; species Murimonas intestini. The sequence goes on along the minus strand of NZ_JANKBI010000002.1, from coordinate 78,789 downwards.
CAGGTCATGGTTTCCATAACAAGCATATACTCCATATTTACTTTTGATCCCTCTCAGGATCTCTTCTACCTTGTCAGGATTTTTGACCGAGTCAAATTCATTGTCAAATATATCCCCTGCAAAACAGACGACATCAGCATCCATCTCATTGATCCTGTCCACCATCTGCCTCATATGCCACTCGCCTATGCTGTAACCCAGATGCATATCAGCCGCCAGGACCACGGTCATTGTCTTATCCTCAAACTCCTTGGCCACCTCCACCTCATATGATGACGTGGTGATATGCCTTGCATGCAGAAGTCCCCAGACACTGAGAGCTATGACTGCCGCTGCAGCCACAGTGCCAGTTGTGATAAACATGGCCTTTGACTTTACCACATTATCCTTTAAGACCTTTGTGTGACGCAGGATCAGCCTGACAAGATCTGCCGCGGCAATGGCCAGAACTGCGTACAGAAATACACCCATCCAGAAATTGCTGACCTGCTTCAGCACCCTGTGCAGCCAGTAAGGCTGCTTGATCAGAAATGACGTGAGCACGGCTGTAGAACCGAAAACATATAAACCTATGAAGATCCGGCGGAAATATTTTCCTTTAAAAAACCGGTGACATGCACCCATCCACTTTAATGTCCATCTAAGCACGTAATAGCTGACAAGCAGATAGACCGGAGCCAGTAATATTGCGATCATCAGTTTCCTTCTTTCTCTGTTTCCATTTCCTGACGTCTCAGGATGTCATACTGCGAGAGCTTCATGCCCAGGTCCACATACAGCACCTGCTTGGGATGAGGAGCTGATTCCTGCTCTTCTCCGTCTTCATTTATGATACGTTTCACCTCTGCCCGGATATTCCGGCCGTCAGGCTTCATTACCTCGATCATCTCGCCTGTACAGAATTTATTTCTCTGCTCTATCCTGTAGCAGCCCTCACCGTTCTCTTCACCTATTATGCCCAGATAAGTGTATTCCTTTACATAAGTATTGCTGTCATATATCTGCGCTTCGCTGTCAGGCCTGCCATAGAAAAAGCCTGTTGTAAACTGGCGGTAGGTACAGTTGGATATCTGCTCCCTGTACCACGGCAGATTCTCCTCATAGAGCCCTCTGTCCTTCAGACAGTCATCGATGGCCTTCCTGTATGTCCTGGCCACAGTAGCCACATACAGGGCTGTCTTCATCCGCCCTTCTATTTTAAAACTGTCTATCCCTGCTTCGATCAATTCCGGGATATGCTCTATCATACACAGGTCCTTTGAATTAAAGATATAAGTCCCCCGCTCATTTTCATAGACGGGCATATACTCTCCCGGCCTCGTTTCCTCCACCACCGAATATTTCCAGCGGCAGGGATGGGTGCAGGCTCCTCTGTTGGCATCTCTTCCTGTAAAATAATTGCTCAGAAGGCAGCGTCCGGAGTATGATATGCACATTGCCCCATGTATAAATGTCTCAATTTCCATCTCATCCGGGATATGGGCACGTATCTCCTTTATCTCTGCCAGGGACAGCTCCCTTGCCGAGACTACCCTCTTTGCTCCCAGCTCATGCCAGAACAGATATGTCTCATAATTTGTATTGTTGGCCTGTGTGCTTATGTGGCGCTCTATCTGCGGGCAGACTCTCTTTGCAATGTTAAAGACACCCGGGTCTGCAATGATCAGGGCGTCTGGTCCTATCTCCTTTAACTCCTCGAAGTATTCTTCTATGCCTGCCAGATCGTCATCATGAGCCAGGATATTTGCTGTCACATAGACCTTTACCCCATGCTCATGGGCAAATGCAATGCCCTCCCTCATGTCCTCCATGGAAAAGTTTTTAGCCTTTGCTCTCAGCCCAAATGCCTCTCCGCCGATGTACACTGCATCCGCGCCATATATCACGGCAATCTTTAACACTTCCAGGCTGCTGGCCGGTATCAGTAATTCAGGTGTTCTCATATATCATCATCCTTCTGTCTTGATACTGACTGCCACACCGTCCCCCAGGGGAACAATGCTGGTCGTCAGACTGTCATTATGTTTCAGCTCATAGAGGTAATCCCTCATTCTTTTGTAAATCGTCCTGTTCCTTCTCTCCACTGCAAAATGTGACTCAATAATATCACCGTCCTGCAGCACATTGTCAGATACAAGGACTCCGCCCGGCTCCAAAAGCCTCATCACCTCAGGAAAGAAATGGATATACTGCCCCTTCGCCGCATCCATAAATATGAAATCATAACTCCCCTGCAGCCCTGCAAGGATCTCCATGGCGTCCCCCTCAAGGAGCGTGATCATATCCTCCCTGCCTGCTTCCCGGAAATTCGTCCTGGCCACAGGTATCCTCTTCTCATACTTCTCAATTGTGGTGATATGGCAGCCCGCAGGGGCGTATTCACTTATCAGGAGCGTAGAAAATCCCACTGCTGTCCCCACCTCCAGAATCTTCATGGGGCGTTTTACAGCCAGCAGGACTTTTAAGAAGCTCTGTGTTTCCCTTCGAATTACAGGCACGAAGTCTCTTCGTGCCTGCTGCTCTATCTTATTCAAAAATGGTGTGTTGCCTGCATCAAGGGAATTGATGTAGGCAACCATCCTTTCATCTACTATCATCTGTTTCCAGCCTCTGTTCTTTATGTTTCCGATTCTGACTCTGTTTCGTCCGTGCCCGAGATCACCTCAAGCATCATATCGGCAGACCAGGAATTATTCAATGTGTATGTCCCTGGTTTTATCTTGTTGTGATATTTTGAGAGAAGCTCCTGGACACGGAAGACATCAGCATCCAGTATCAGCCGCTTTTCTTCCAGCAGCTTCCCCACATCCCCTGCATCCATTCCGTCTGGTATGGTCACCACCACATCCTTTCCCGGCGGATCTGACACAGTCTCCTGGGCAAATACCTTATATCCGAAGTCATATGCCTTTTTTCCTATGGCTATGAGCGCTAAGACGATCAGGACCAGAATCACGATTTTCAGTATTGTAAACAGTATTGCTGATGCAGTATTCTTCGTCTTCATGCCTTCTCCCCTCTGTCGTACATAATCCATCCTTACAGTATAATAGCATCCGCTATATCATCCAGCTCCAGGTCTATAACACTGACCAGCGCCTGGCTGATCTTCTGCATCATACGGCAGACCCTGAGTTCTGCTTCCAGATATTCATGGACAAGCGGATTCTTGCGGAAGTCCTCATACTCCCTCTCCAGATCAGCCATCTCTAAAAGCAGCTTCTCGCTGTCAGGCTGGTTCTGGATGAGGTAATTGCGCCGCCTGAAATCATTGATCTGTTTTTTGAGTTCCGGCTGTCCTGAAAGCTCCTCTTTCACACTTATATATCTGGCATATGCTTCACTGGAGGTCACTGCCTCCATCAAAGCCCTGGTGCAGCCTTCAACTTTATCCATCTGCATCTTCCTTATACTTCCATTATGATAGGCAGGATCATTGGATTGCGTTTTGTTTTCTTCCAAAGGAAATCCCCCAGGGATTCCTTTACATTATTTTTGATCTTGCCCCAGTCTGTTATTTTCTTATCCATGCAGTAGTCAAGAGAATTCTCAACCACATGCCTGGCTTCTTCCATCAGGCTCTCTGATTCTCTCACATACACAAATCCTCTGGAGACGATATCAGGCCCTGCCATTACCATATTGCTGTGCTTTTCCAGTGTGAGCACAACGATCAGTATGCCGTCCTCTGCCAGGTGCTGGCGGTCACGCAGAACGATATTCCCCACATCACCCACACCCAGTCCGTCTACAAAAATAGCGCCTGTCTGTACATGGTTCACTACCTTAGCCTGGCTGTCATCCAGCTCAAGCACGTCCCCTGAGGACAGGATGAAGATATTCTCCTTCTCTATCCCGAGATTCTTCGCTATCTCTGCCTGTGCCTTCAGATGGCGGTATTCTCCATGGACAGGGATCGCATATTTAGGTCTCACCAGTGAATAGATAAGCTTGATCTCTTCCTGGCAGGCATGTCCTGATACATGGGCATCCTGGAAGATGACATCAGCGCCCTTCATGGACAGCTCATTGATAACCTTTGAAACAGCCTTCTCATTTCCGGGAATCGGGTTGGAACTGAAGATCACTGTATCGCCCGGCTTTATCGTAACCTTCTTGTGAACATCTGCAGCCATACGTGACAGCGCTGCCATGGACTCACCCTGGCTGCCTGTTGTGATAAGCACCATCTGTTCATCCGGATAGTTCTTCATCTGTTCGATCTCTATCAGTGTATTGTCCGGAATATTCAGATAACCCAGCTCTGAGGCAGTTCCGATGACATTGACCATGCTCCGGCCTTCCACCACTACCTTCCTGCCGAACTTATAAGCTGAATTGATGATCTGCTGCACCCTGTCTACATTAGAAGCAAATGTAGCGATGATGATCCTTGTATTTTTATGCTCAGCAAATATATTATCAAACGTTCTTCCAACTGTGCGCTCCGACATTGTAAAGCCCTTGCGCTCCGCATTTGTAGAGTCGCACATGAGGGCAAGAACGCCTTTTTTCCCTATCTCGCCAAAACGCTGCAGGTCGATGGCGTCACCAAACACAGGCGTATAATCTACCTTGAAGTCACCTGTATGGACAATCGTCCCTGCCGGTGAATAGATAGCCAGTGCGGATGCGTCCTGGATACTGTGGTTTGTCTTAATAAATTCAACGCGGAATGCGCCCAGATTTATGGACTGTCCGTGTTTCACTACTTTTCTCTTTACTTTCTTTAAAAGGCCATGCTCTTTTAATTTATTGTCTATCAGTCCCACAGTCAGCTTCGTGGCATATACCGGGATATTTATTTCCTTAAGCACGTAGGGAAGGGCGCCGATATGGTCCTCATGGCCGTGGGTTATCACGAACCCCTTCACTTTGCTGATATTATCCTTCAGATATGTGATATCCGGAATCACCAGATCGATCCCCAGCATGTCGTCCTCCGGGAAAGCCAGACCGCAGTCCACAACAATTATACTGTCTTCGAATTCAAAGGCAGTAATGTTCATTCCTATCTGTTCCAGTCCACCTAAAGGAATGATTTTCAATTTTGAGTTATTAATGTTTTTCAAAAAAATATACCTCCATTTTCTTTTATTATCCGTCCTTGATCATTTGTACTTATAGTATTCCCCGTGATTTTAAGGATATAATCCGTCCGGACGCAATGATACCCTTGAAATTTTGTGAATAACTATATTTTATTATTTATTTAACATCAAACGCGGCAGGTTTTTCCTACAGCGTGATATCCACATCCTCCAGCATCTCAGAAAATATCCTGGATACGGCTTCCAGCTCATCATCGTCATCCACGATCTCAAACAGAGCTTCTGCATCGCCGTCTGCTGATAAATCTTTTAAAATCAGTGCTTCTGCATCGTCTTCCTCTGAATCAGTTACCAGAATATAATTAATCCCGTTAATACGGGTTTCTTCCAACACAAAAAATTCTGCAGTTTCCTGTGTGTCTGCAAAATCGAATTTAATCTTTTCCATGATTTTTCATATCCTCGCAATCTAAATAACCCTGCAGAATATAGACAGCAGCAAGCATGTCCACATATTCTTTACGGTTTTCACGGCGCACATTCCCCTCTATAAGAGTCCTGTTCGCCTCCACAGTCGTCAGCCGTTCATCCCACATAATAACAGGCAGGCCTGTCCGTCTCTCTAACATTTCTTTGAATGCCAGAGACTTCTCAGCCCTGTCTCCGATAGTATTATTCATATTTTTCGGGAACCCAAGGACAATGGTCCCTACTTCATATTCTTCAATCAAAACTTCAATACGCGCCAGAGTCTGGCGAAGCTTATTTTCAGACGTTCTTCTTATTATTTCTATTCCCTGCGCGGTCAGATGCAAGGCATCGCTTACAGCGACACCTACTGTCTTTGAACCGTAGTCTAATCCCATTATTCTCATAGTTTCGCCTACTGCCACGCCTTATTCCTGATATATTCCTTCAGCAGCTCTTCCACCAGCTCGTCACGCTCAACCTTCATTATGAGGCTTCTCGCATTATTGTGGCTGGTAATGTAAGTCGGATCTCCGGACATAATATATCCGACAATCTGGTTCACAGGATTATAACCTTTTTCTCTCATAGCATTATAAACCGTATCCAGAATTTCTTTCACCTGAAGCTCTGTATCAGAACTAACCTTAAAATATTGAGTATTACTTATTTTTGCCATTTTCTCACGCCCTTAACTAAACTTTATATCTATTCTAATATAAATGTTGCCAAAATTCAATCAATTTTTGCAAAGAAATCACTTTCTGTCAAAATTATCCGTCTGATCTTGTTTGTGAGGTCCTCTTTGCTCCTGACTGCCACTCTGATATATTCTTTCGTATGTCCGGAAAAATATTCCTCCCCATCCTTAATAAATCTCTCTTCGAAGAGCACCTCGGCCTCTTTCCCTATATAAGCCTCCTCATATGCCCTCTGGTTTTTATTTCCCAGTTCTATCAGCTGTGCGCTTCTCCTGCTCTTGATCTCATCAGGGACCTGGTTCTCCATGACAGCCGCCTTCGTTCCTTTTCTTCTGGAATACTTAAAGATATGCGTCTCATAAAACATGATCTTCTCCAGAAACTTTTTTGTCTCCCCGAATTCTTCTTCCGTCTCCCCCGGGAATCCCACGATCACATCAGTGGTGAGCGCCGGATTCTCAAAGTACTTCCTGAGAAGCTGGCATTTCTCATAATATTCCTCCGTGCTGTACCGCCTGTTCATCCTTTTCAGGGTAGCGTCACACCCGCTCTGGAGTGAGAGGTGGAAATGTGGGCAGATCTTCTCCATACCGGAGATGACTGAGACAAATTCCTCTGTGATGATCCGAGGCTCCAGCGATCCCAGCCTGATACGCCTAATGCCTTCTATTTCATTTACGGCACAGATTAATTCCAGCAGGCTGGTTCCATGGTCTATGCCATAAGAGCTCAGATGGATCCCCGTGAGCACTACCTCCTGATAGCCGCTGGCGGCAAGCCCTCTCACTTCACTCACCACATCGGAGAGCTGCCTGCTCCTGACCCTTCCCCTGGCATACGGAATGATACAGTAGCTGCAGAACTGGTTGCATCCGTCCTGTACTTTGATATAGGCCCTGGTATGCTCTGCCGTCCTGGTGATGGACAATTCCTCATATTCTGCCGTGTGGTTCACGTCTATGACAGACTCTTCTTCCTGTTTTCCTTTCTCCCAGTGCTCTTCCAGAATCCTGACAAGGTCCTTCTTTCTGTTGTTTCCGATAACAATATCTATCGCCTCGTCCTTTTCGATCTCTTCCTTTGCTGCCTGTACGTAGCAGCCCGCAGCCACCACGACTGCACCGGGGTTCATTTTTTTCGCCTTATGCAGCATCTGCCTGGACTTGCGGTCAGCAATGTTCGTCACTGTACATGTATTGATCACATATACATCCGCTCCAGGTGCAAACGGTACGATCTCATATCCATTTTCCTCCAGCAGCTGCTGCATGGCTTCTGTTTCATATGCATTCACTTTACAGCCCAGATTGTGAAGGGCGGCTTTCTTTTTCATTTATTTTTCCTCTCATATTAAGTATGTTTATTAAACAATTCGGCATTTTTATGACATTTGACGAATAACACTTTATAAGTTTGTATGTTTATCCCTTGACTTTTTCAGCCTCAAAATGTAAGATGATACTAACAAAAATAAAGGGAGGTTTTTCCAATGAAAACAGTAAGGATTTCTTTAAATTCCATTGATAAAGTAAAATCATTTGTAAACGAAATCACAAAATTTGATTATGATTTCGACCTTGTATCAGGCAGATACGTTATTGACGCAAAATCTATTATGGGCATTTTCAGCCTGGATTTATCTAAGCCGATCGACTTAAATATCCATGCAAACGAGGGTGCTGATGAAGTATTAGAGACTCTCGCTCCATACATCGTTTAATTCTGTCAGTGATGCCGCCAGGCATCAGGAATCTATATCAGAGAATTCAGAAGCTTACAGCGTCCGGCTTGCCGGGCCTGTAAGCTTTCTTTTATTCCCGCGGGCAGCGAGCCAGATGAACATGCCTGCATGTACATTTGGCGGCTGCCGCGAGGGTCAAAACTTATACTCCTATGCCTCCACCCAGACAGCTTCAGCCGTGCTCACAGCTGTCTCTATCATTTCTTCGATCTTCTCTTCCAGGTTCTTCTCTGAACGTTTTATAATATTGATATTTGGCTTTGTGACAGGATGCTTTGCCACAAAGATCGTACAGCAGTCTTCATATGGCTGTATGGATGTCTCATAAGTATCGATCTTTTGTGCAATATCCACGATATCCTGCTTGTCAAAAGCAATGACAGGCCGAAAGACAGGCATAGTGCAGACTTCATTTGTCGCTGCCAGGCTCTGGATCGTCTGGCTTGCCACCTGGCCGATGCTCTCACCCGTGATCAGTCCGAGACAGCCTGTCTCTGATCCGATCCTCTGGGCTATCTTCATCATATAGCGGCGCATGATGATCGTAAGCTCTTCATGGGGGCATTTATCATAGATATACAGCTGGATATCCGTAAAATTCACAATATGAAGATTGATGGGCCCTGAATATCTGGCTACGATCTTTGCCAGGTCGATGACCTTCTGCCTGGCCCTCTCGCTTGTGTAGGGCGGTGCATGGAAATATACGGCGTCTATCTTCACCCCCCGCTTTGCTATCATATAACCAGCCACAGGGCTGTCTATCCCGCCTGAAAGCAGAAGCATGGCCTTGCCGTTAGTTCCCACAGGCATCCCTCCCGGTCCCGGGATGATCCTGGAATAAATATATATCTTCTCTCTTATCTCCACATTCAGAAGGATATCCGGCTTATGGACATCCACCTTCATCTCCGGAAAGGCTTCCAGCAGCCTCTCCCCAAGCGCACAGTTGATCTCCATAGAGTTCATGGGGTAATTTTTCCTGGATCTTCTGGCATTCACCTTAAATGTCTGCCTGCAGTCAGGATATACCTGCGCCATATAGTCAATGACAGTCTCAGCCAGAGCATCAAACCCGCCGTCCTCAATCTGAACCACAGGACAGATGCCAACGATGCCGAATACCTTTGTAAGCGCATCCACAGTCTCCTCAAAGTCATAGATCCCCAGACAGTCTACAAATATGCGGCCCTGCTCCTTATGGACGGCAAATTCCCCGTCTATCCTTTTGAGTGCATGGCGTATCTGTTTTACAAGAGCATCTTCAAACAGGTAGCGGTTCTTTCCCTTGATGCCTATTTCCCCGTATTTTATCAAAAAAGCTTTAAACATATCGTATCTCCTCTAGTGGCGTGCATACCTTTTCAGCATTGGCACGATTTCTCTTAATTGCTCCAGGCAGTAGGACAGCTCCTCCTCTGTGGTGTGTACAGAAAAGCTGAACCTTACAGCTGACTCTGCCATCTCAGAAGACAGGCCTATTTCCCTGAGCACTGTACTGACGGGCAGCTTCTTGTTGGATGAGCATGCTGACCCGGCCGACACATAAATCCCTCTTTCTTCCAGAGCGTGAAGCAGAACCTCACTGCGCACTCCCGGAAAACTGGCATTTACGATATGGGGGGCTCCCGCTTCTCCTTCCTCACTGTTCAGTGATGCCTCCGGCATCTTTTTCAGCTCATCTGTAAAGTATTTCTTCAGTTCATAGAGATGGGCCATCTTTTTGTCAAAATCAGTGTATATCTCCCTGGCGGCAGCTCCTAAGCCTGCAATGCCTGGCACATTGTCAGTGCCTGAACGCATGCCCTTCTGCTGTCCCCCGCCCAGTATCAGAGGTTTTATCTTCACCTTACTGTCCACATAGAGAAAGCCCGCGCCTTTTGGCCCATGTATCTTGTGGGCGCTCACAGACAGCATGTCTATCCCTGACCTCTTGGGATATATCCTGTATTTTCCATAGGCCTGTATGGCATCTGCGTGGAAGATGATATCCGGCTTCTTCTGCCTGATCAGCTTCCCTATCTCCTCTATAGGCTCCAAAACCCCAATCTCATTATTCACATACATGACAGATACAAGTATGGTTTCATCTGTTATGGCGTCTGAGAGCTCTTCCAGACTGATATGCCCCTTCCTGTCTGTCTTTAAATATGTCACCCTGAAGCCCTGCTCCTCCAGATACTGCATGGGTTCCAGGACTGCCGCATGTTCAACTGCTGTTGTAATGATATGCATGCCTGCCCTTTTGTTTGCCATGGCGGCTCCTATCAGCGCCCAGTTGTTTGACTCAGTCCCTCCTGAGGTGAAATAGATCTCTTTCTCCTGCACTTTCAAGGTGCGGGCTATGATCTCCCTGGACTCCTTCAGATACCTCTCGGCCTCCACGCCTTTATTATGCTTTGACGACGGATTTCCGTAATCTTCCATCATGGTCCTGACCACAATGTCCCGCACCGCTTCTGTGCATCTGGTGGTGGCCGAATTATCTAAATATGCTTCCATTAAACGCATCTTTCCTTTCTACTCTTCCAGCTGGTACATCAAAACAGACAGGACTGCAAGCCCTGCTGTCTCTGTCCGGAGGATCCTCTTTCCCAGGGTTATGGGCTCCAGCCCATGCTCCCTGGCATACTCTGCCTCTTCCCCGGCAAACCCGCCTTCGGGGCCTATGAACACAGCTATCTTCTTTCCAGGCCCGATACTTGCGATCAGCTCCCTGGTGTGCTCCATCCCCTTTGCCAGTTCATAGGGAAACAGCCTGATGTCCATGTCTTCTGCACAGGCGACTGCTTCCTTAAAGCTCATGACCTCCCTGATGCGGGGGATCAGAAGCCTTTTGCTCTGCTTTGCGGCGCTCTCTGAAATAGCCGACCACCTCTTCAGCTTAGCAGCTTCCTTTTTCGCATCCAGTTTTACTACACACCGCCTGGAAGCCACAGGTATGATCTCATGCACCCCAAGCTCCACGGCCTTCTGGATGATAAGCTCCATCTTGTCCCCTTTGGGAAGCCCCTGGAACAGATATATCTGTGAGGAAAGCTCAGCTGCCCCGTCCTCTGCCCACATGATGTCTGCCGTGACCTCTTCGCTGCTTATCTCTCTGATCTCACAGCGGTATTCCAGTCCATCCCGGCTGCTGCTCACGCAGATCTGTTCACCCGGCCTCATACGCAGCACATTCTTTATATGATTTACATCTGTTCCGACTATCCTTATTTCATTTTCCCCGACCTGTTCCGGGGCAGCAAAAAAATGATACATGGCATTCTCCAATATTAATTCGTTGTATCTGTTCAAGTAACATTAATTCTTCTGAGCCGTTACAGATACCCACTCTCCCTGGTGCGTTACTTCCAGGACAGTAAGGCCCGCCGCCTTCACGGCATTTACCACTGTCTCTTCTTTATCGTCAATGATCCCTGAGGTGATATAGAGAGCTCCCTTTTTCATCTGATCCACGATCACAGGAGTCAGGGGCACAAGCACCTCTGCCAGGATATTTGCCGCCACAATATCGTATTTCTCATATCCCACAGCATCCTGCACTGCCTTATCATCTATAATATTTCCTATCATTACATCCATCTGGCCTGCCGGTATGCCGTTGGCCTCCATATTCTCTCTCGTTGCATTGATGGCACATGGATCCAGATCTGTCCCCACGGCATGCTTTGCCCCCAGCTTAAGGGCCACTATGGAGAGGATGCCGCTCCCTGTTCCCACATCCAGAAGCTCAGTGTTCTCATCCACATATTTCATCAGCTGGCGCATGCAGAGCTGCGTAGTCTCATGCATCCCGGTGCCGAATGCCGTACCCGGATCAATATGGATGATCATTTTATCTGCATCCTCGGGCCTGACCTCTTCCCAGGAGGGGATGATCAGTATATCATCTACATAGAACTGGTGGAAATACTGTTTCCAGTTATTGATCCAGTCCTTATCCTCTGTCTGGGATTCTGTGATGGTACACTCTCCCACATCCATAAATGAAGAGAGGTCCTTTAATTCTTCCCTTATATCTGCAAGCATCTGCTCATTGTCAGCATCCGGCTCCAGATAAAAGCTTAAGTAAGCGATCCCGTCATCTGCCGGCCCCTCCGGAAGGATGTCCACAAACATCTGCTTCTTGTCATCCTCTGTCAGCGGTACCTTATCTTCTATCTCAACTCCCTCTACCCCCAGCTCAGCCAGGGTGGCAATAATAATATCCTCAGCGCCTGTGACTGTTTTCAGCGTAAATTTATTCCATTTCATTGATCTTACCTCTCATCTCACAAAATATGCCAAACTGCCAGATAAATATAGCATAAATGCAACTGCTTCGCAAGGCGAATTGACAAAGTAATCCATATCGTATAAAATAGCACTGGTATTATTTGCCACACAACACCTGAACCCGGGATTTTTGTGTAAAATACACACGAAAACATCTCGCGTGACAGTTGCTGCGAATGTTAACCTGAAAGGAGCTCTTATGACAGATTTACTGATCCTGTACTTCTCTGTTCTAAACCTGATGGGCCTGCTGTGTATGTGGTCGGATAAGAGAAGAGCAATCAGGCATGCCTGGCGCATACCGGAAAAGACCTTGTTCCTTGTAGCCATATTCGGCGGCAGCGCCGGTGTACTGGCCGGAATGTATCTTGTCCGGCACAAGACAAAGCACATGTCGTTCGTCATCGGCATACCACTGATCATACTGGCTCAGACCGCAGCTGCCTGCATGATCTGGCGCTGCATCGCGTCATAGCTGCCGGTATCTGGATGGCCATATTCAGGTTACATAAAATGTTTAATTGGAGAAGGAGAAAAGATGAAGAGTACTACCTTTATCAAAAGATTTCTGCTGTTTTTTCTGATTGTCTTCAGCGCTGTTTGTGCGGCCGGCTGCCGCAAAAACTCTCCTGAAAGAGCAGTGAAGGCAGAGCTGGATCTGATACAGGAGCTGGATGAGGATACGATCAAAGCTTTTGTCTCATATAAGGATATGATGCAGAGCCCGACTTCCACAACTGACGTGGGAGCTGAAACAGCGGAAGCCGTCAAACTGTTTTTTAAAAATTTCCGCTATGAGATCACCAGTACCACAGCTACCCAGAAGACAGCCACAGTAAACACTGAGATCACAAATCTTGATACAAAAGCAGTAGCGAAAGACGTATGTAAAAAAATCATTGCAAACTCCCTCGCTTCTAACATCACTTCCGATACACCAATCAGCCTCAACGATTATTTCCAGCTGCTTGGAGATACATTAAAAGAAAATGAATATGAGCTCGTCACATGGCCCGTCTCTTTTGATCTTGTCAAAGAAGAGGATGTCTGGGAAATACAGACGTCTGACGAATTAGAAGATGAACTTGTCGGCGGCTTTATTAAGGCTGTAAATGATCCGTATCTGCTTACCCCCGAAGAAGTATTTTCAATCACCTGTGATTATTTTAAAGGAATGAACGCCGAAGAATGGCTGGTCTACCTTGGAATGGACGACATTTTTACCACAGGGGTAGAAAATTATCATGAAATAGACCTTGCTTTTGCAGAACAGATACACAGCTGTTTTAATTACCAGATAGACAGCTCTGCAACAGAAGGTGACAGCGCCAGGATAACGGCCTCCATAACCAGCATGGATGGCAACAGCGTAATGAATGATTACGCAGGAAAGCTCATGGATTATGCATCCACCACTGAATCAGTGCGTGCCAGCGACGCCGAGATAGCTAACAAGAACGCCTCCTTTCTGCTTGAGGCCCTCAAAAACAATAAGGCAACTGTCTGTACTTCCGTGACCATCCCCATGTCCAATAATGGCACCTCCTGGGAGGTACAGATAACAGATGAATTAATCAGTTCACTGCTGGGAAATTTCAGTATTGCTACTGAGACGTTTCAGAAGAATACAATCGAATAGAGGAGAGCGATTAACTCCCCTCCTCTCACAGCGCCGTGCGTACCGTTCCACACATGGCGCTTTCAATAGTTGATGTACACTGACTGACAGATAGTGGCGTTGGCGGCTTTAAGTATAAGCCCGTCAACGCAATCCGTATGCTTTATCTCACATACTCAACTTTGCTGATTTTATGAAATCACCTATAATATAGTCAATTTCTTCTTTAACTATTTCTCTATCTCATTTATCCTTATCTTTTATGACACTTACATTCTCTTATTTCTTTTGCTTTTCTATAAACTCGTCTATCGTTCTTTTACATTCCTTTACGACTTCTATATACTCTTTAAGGTCTTCTTTTTCGACAACTATACTTTCATCCCCTGGATATCTTGTAGTAAAATATAGTCCGTTTACCAAATTTAAGGCCTGCCTGTTTAATTTTACTTCCGGCAAGTAATTATTAATGTACTTTGATAATTTACTTAGATTATGCGTTCTTAGTATTTCTGTCTTTTGACTGTTTTCTTGTAAATCCTTCGGAACAATATACTCTTCAATCAGATGCTTCAAATACTTTTCACATACTTCCTGCGCCATTGCCCCCATAGCATTGGCCACAAAATCTTGTTCGTAAGCATTTATAAGAAAATGATATGTGTTATCTGCAAAATCATAGTATGTCCTTAAATCTTTTTCCAAATCTCCTCCCCCTCCTTCAAGATGTTTCTATAATAGGTCTGACTGCTGTTCTTCCACCCATTTCCAAATACCACCTTTAAATCAATCTCCGGCGCATCTATTTCATCTTCCGTAATAGTCCCTTTTAACCATATGATCTCTCTCTGAATCTCACGATTGCCTTTTTGAGATGGGTCCAGCACTAAAAGCAGATCAATATCACTGTCCCAGTTTTCCTGGTTTTTTACAACACTGCCATACAAGTAAAGCTCTTTAACATAATTAGCCAATTTAGAACATTCAATTTTATTTTCTGCTGCATGTAGTGCCCTCTTATGACGAATACTTTTTAACTCCATCCTTCCCCTCCTCATTATATTTCTAGAAATAATGTTTACCAAAGAGGAGCGATTACTCGCTCCTCTTTTATTATTTCGATCTCTTTAAAAGCCTTCCCTGATTAAGGCTTTTAATTTTTTCTCTAAGCTTCCTCTTCCGCCTTGATCTGAAGCCCCAGCTCATCCAGCTGATCCTGATCCACCAGTCCCGGAGCTTCTGTCATAAGGCAGGAAGCATCCTTTACCTTCGGGAATGCGATCACCTCTCTGATGCTGTCTTCTTCTGCCATCAGCATGATAAGGCGGTCCAGGCCATAGGCCAGTCCTGCGTGGGGCGGAACTCCGTACTTGAAAGCATTCAGCAGAAATCCGAAGCGGTCCTCGGCCTGTTCTTTTGTGAAGCCCAGCACTTCAAACATCTTAGCCTGAACATCATTCTGGAATATCCTGACGCTTCCTCCGCCTATCTCTGTACCATTCAGGACGATGTCATACGCCTTAGCCCTGACTGCGCCCGGGTCAGTGTCGATCTTGTCCAGGTCCTCTTCCATGGGCATTGTAAACGGATGGTGCATTGCCACAAAGCGGTTCTGGTCCTCTGACCACTCCAGCAGAGGGAATTCTGTGACCCATAGGAATTTATATTCGTTCTTGTGAAGAAGCCCCAGGTTCTTAGCGATCTCCAGACGAAGGCTGCCCAGCACATCCCATACTACTTTATTCTTGTCAGCTGCAAAGAGAAGCAGGTCGCCCGGCTCCCCTTCCATGGCAGCTGTCAGAGCTTTCAGTTCTTCCTCTGTCATGAACTTGGCAAAAGAGGATTTGCAGGAACCGTCCTCATTGATCGCCATATATGCCAGTCCTTTTGCACCGTAGCCTTTTGCAAATTCCACAAGGCTGTCTATTTTTTTCCTTGGCATGCTGCCCTGGCCCTTTGCATTGATACCCCGGACACTGCCGCCGCCCTTAAGCGCTCCCGTGAATACGCCAAATCCGCAGTTTTCCACTACATGTGACACATCCTTAAGCTCCATGCCAAAACGCGTGTCAGGCTTGTCTGAGCCGTATCTGTCCATGGCCTCCAGCCATGTCATCCTGGGGATCGGGAGCGGCACGTCCACTCCGATGGCTTCTTTAAAGATATGTGCAAGAAGCCTTTCATTTACATCGATAACGTCATCTATATCCACAAAAGAAAGCTCCATATCGATCTGGGTGAATTCAGGCTGCCTGTCGGCGCGCAGATCCTCATCCCTGAAGCATTTTGCCAGCTGGAAGTAGCGGTCATACCCGGAACACATCAGCAGCTGCTTGAAGAGCTGCGGGGACTGAGGCAGGGCGTAGAAGCTGCCCGGATGAACACGGCTGGGCACCAGATAGTCCCTGGCGCCTTCAGGAGTGCTCTTGATCAGCATAGGCGTCTCGATCTCCAGAAATCCTTCCCCGTCCAGGAATTTACGTACAGCTGTCGCCACCTTGCTGCGCAGCATAAGATTCCTCTGCAGGTTCGGACGGCGCAGGTCCAGATAACGGTATTTCAGGCGGAGCTCATCCTTTGTCTGGATGCCCTCCTCGATGGGGAACGGAGGTGTCTCAGATTCAGACAGGATGCGCAGCCCCAATGCCCTTATCTCCATCTCACCCGTCTTCAGATTCTCATTTACAGCGCCTGAACGCTTCTCTACACGTCCAGTCACCGCGATCACAAATTCACTTCTCAGCTTTCCGGCTTTTTCAAAGCCCTCTGTCCCGATATCATTCTCATCAAATACGATCTGCATCAGGCCTGAGCGGTCACGCAGGTCCACAAAAATAAGGCTTCCTAAATTCCTTCTTTTCTGTACCCACCCCATCAGGGTGACTTCAGAACCTATATCTTCCCTTGTCACTTCTGTACATCTGTGGGACCGCTTCAGTCCCTTCATTGACTCTGCCATTTTACTTTTCTCCTCTTTTCCTGTTCATTTAAAGAATTCCCGGATCTCCTCATAGCCTTCTGCTGTCAGCTGATCCTTCTGGAACTTTTTATTTTTCTTCATCACTGCCACGTTCACTGTGCTGCCCAGTGCTCTCTCCTCCGCCGCTTTTTGGAACACCTCCAGCAGCTTGTCAGCAGGCATCCCCTTCTCTATGAGAAATGCCTTCTTTCCGCCTGTCTTTGGTATCTGGTAATCTTTTTCAAGCAGAAGCATAACGATCCGCTCAAAGCCTATAGAAAAGCCGCAGGCACATGTCTGCTGCCCTGTGAATTTGCCTATCATCTCATCATAGCGTCCGCCGCCGCCCACGCTGCCGGCAAACCCGTCGATGCTTATCTCAAATATAGGCCCTGTGTAATAAGACATGCCGCGCACAAGTGTGGGGTCAAACACTATCTGGAAATTGGCTGTCTTAACTGCCTCCACACTGGAAATGATCGTCTCCAGCCCGGATGCACATTCCTCCTCCAGAACCCCTGAGAGCTTCTCCTTCAGGAAACGCACGCCATTCAGGTCATTTGTGATCTCCTTAAAGAGCCCCAGATACTTATCTACATTTTCCTGGGGGAAGCCTTCCTTTACAAGTTCCTCTGCCACACCGTCAATGCCGATCTTGTCCATCTTATCCAGGATGATAAAGACAAGGTCGTAGCTCTCCGGGGCAAACCCGCTGTAAGCTGCCATGGCTTTTAAGATTTTCCTGTCATTGATGCGGATGGTAAAATTCTCAAAATCCAGCTTTCCCACAAGTGTGGAAGTAGCCAGGATCAGCTCTATCTCCGCCAGGATGGAAGGCTCGCCCAGAATATCTATGTCACACTGCATAAACTGGCGGTAGCGCCCTCTCTGAGGCCTGTCGGCCCTCCACACATTCCCCATCTGAAGCGCTTTGAATGGGGACGGCAAATCATTTGCATTATTAGAATAATATCTGGAAAGGGGGACTGTCAGGTCATAGCGGAGCCCTCCGTCTACAAGATCCTGTTCTCCTGATGCACCCTCCAGCTTCAGCTTCTCGCCTCTCTTCAGGATTTTAAAAATCAGCTTCTCATTTTCCCCGCCCTGCTTGCTGGACAGATTTTCTATGTGCTCCACACACGGAGTCTCAATTGACTGGAAACCAAAAGTACTGTATGTGTCCTTGATCAGGCGTATCACATAATCCCTGATCTCCATCTCCCTCGGTGTAATATCCTTCATGCCGGTGACCGGCTTTTTTTTCAGACTCATTCTTTCTCCTCCTCTGCTGTTATACCGAATATTTCTTCATAGACCTTGGCGTCCGCCGTCTCCTCTATCCCATCCTCGTGGAGGAGCCGCATAAATGCCAAAAATATTTTCATATCAAAATTTTTTACTTCTTCGATCATCAGCTCTACTGCTGTATCCATATCAAATGACTTTCTGTACGGCCTGTCAGAGATGAGTGCAGCGAACACGTCGCACACCCTGATGATCCTGGCGCCCAGCGGGATATCCTCCCCCACCAGATTGGAAGGGTATCCTGTCCCGTCGTAATTCTCATGATGATAGAGGACGCTGTCCAGGACGAACTGGGAATAACCTCCCTGCTCATTAAGGATGGCATAGCTGAGCCCTGAATGGGACCTTACGTATTTCATTTCCTCTATGGTCAGGGTATCCTCCCCTCTTCCATAGATGTACTTTTCCAGCTCCAGCTTCCCCACGTCGTGCACCATGCCCGCCATGGCAAGCTGATAGCAGTCGTCCTCATCCATGCCCAGCTCCCTGCCTGTCAGATATGCCAGATTGCTGACGCACATCCCATGGGCCAGTTCCTTTGCCATATCAAATTGTATGATACGGTACTGCTTCATAGCCTGCTCCTCTTTCTGTCTATCATTTCATCAATGCGTTCCACATAGTTTTTAATATCCTTCACATTTTCCACACGCTCTATCCTTCCGTCAGGGTAGACGATCTTTGTGGAGGCCCCGGCGCCCAGAGCCAGGATGCTCTGCTTTTCCTCCATCATCAGGATATTGTAGAGCCCTGCCTTGCCTGTCCTGGCATAGCCTACGTTCTCCAGATTTCCCGCCATATTCTTCTGCCTGTACAGGTAATATGGTGACAGCCCGCCCAGGGCCGCATATCTTGAAGTCATATCCATGATTTCCAAATTATTGGTAAATGTCAGCTCTTTATACTCATCCTTAAACATACTCAGCCTGGCTGCCCTCTTAACCGCCAGCGAATGGACAGTGATGCTGTCAGGCCCCATGGCCATAACTTCCTGCATGGTATGCTCCACCTCCGGCTTCTCCTCGCCGGGAAGCCCTACGATCAGGTCCATATTTATATTATCAAAGCCCAGTTCCCTGGCAAGACGGAATGCATCAGCCGTCTCCCGGACGGTGTGCTTCCTGCCTATCAGATCCAGCGTCTTCTGGTTCATAGTCTGGGGATTGATGGAAATCCTCGAAATACCGTGTTCCTTAAGCACCTCCAGCTTTTCTTTCGTAATGCTGTCAGGCCTTCCCGCCTCTACTGTAAATTCCTTTACATGGCTGTAATCAAAATTCTGCTCCAGAAGCGTCAGAAGCCTGTCCATCTGGTAAGGCTCTAGGGTAGTGGGCGTCCCGCCCCCTATATAAACTGTATCCAGTATCTTATCCCTGTATGCCCCTCCGCCATAGACGATCTCCTTCTCCAGGGCATCCAGATATTCATCCACCCTGTCCTTCCAGACAGAAATCGGACTGGAGCTAAAGGAACAGTAAAGGCAGATGCTTGGGCAGAAAGGGATCCCCACATAGAGGCTGTAGCCCCTGGCATAGTCAAATTCCTTCAAAAGATGCCTCTCCCTGTTGGCGATCATAATGCCAAGAGCTGCCTTTTCACTGCTGCAGCGGTACTTATCCCTCATATATGCGGCAATCTCAGTGTTCTTCCAGCCCTTCTCCAGCAGTCCCATAGGAATTTTCGTAGGCCTTATGCCTGTCAGGTTCCCCCATGGCAGCTTCTGCCCTGTATATGCGCTCAGCAGGTCATACAGGAGCTGCTTGAGCGCATTTTTTGTCTCCGCCCTGTCAAAGTCCTGCCCCAGTGCAATGTTTCCCTTCCGGGCCGCATCTTTACCGGAGCTTTCCTGATGATCTCCGTAAGGTTCTTCCAGGTATATGGAGATTTCATTATCCCCATAAGTTATCATTATCCTGAGGATGCATTCCTCCTGATCCTCTTCTCCGGCAGCCTTTTGGCCTGCATTCTCTTCCGGGCAGGAGACAGTTACATCCACCCCCGGATAAAAAGCCCTCACCAGAGAGTGGATATCATATTCAAAATCATTTTTATTCTGATGTACTTCTATCATCTTTTCTCCCATGTCATGCAAAAGGATTATACTGCTTTTCATGGCCAATGTCAGTGGGCATCTCATGTCCCGGATATACAGCCACATCCTCAGGCAGTTCTTCCAGAAGCCCTCTCACGGACTGTCTCAGTACAGCTGCGCTTCCCGTGGGGAAATCAGTCCTTCCGATGCTCTCACAGAAAAGTGTGTCGCCTGAAAAAAGTACTTTCTCCTCAGGAATGTAGTAGCAGGCCCCGCCTGATGTATGCCCCGGCGTATGCAGTGCCCGGATGCTGAAACCGGCGTATGACAGCTGCTCCTTATCCCTGATATACCTGTCAGCCTTTATCCCATATGGTGTCCCGAAATATCCCGTCAGGTTCTTGGACGCGTCTGTCAGGACCTCTTCCTCAGCCTCCATGGCTGCTACAGGTATCCCGAAGCTTTTTCTTAATTCCTCCGCCGCACCTATATGGTCAAAATGGCCATGGGTGAGAAGGACAGCCACAGGCACAGCCTGCAGGCTTTTCAGCTTTAACGTTATCCCCTCCGCATTGTCAGCCGGATCTATGATCAGCGCTTCCTTTGTCTCTTCATTCACTGCCAGATAGCAGTTCGTCCGCATATCTCCCAGTATCAAACGTTCTACGTGAAGTTTTCCCATATCTATCTCCTATCAGCCAGTCGTCCTCTCTATATCGAGCACGCTCTCCACCTGTCTGATCTTCTCGATCAGACGGTTCAGTTCTTCCTTGCTTGGCACATCAAAGGAAAGCGCTATTGTTGCCGTTCCCTGTTTGCTGGTCCTGGAATTCATACTTGACACATCAATCTTGCGCTCTGTGAGGATCTTGGATATATCCACCAGAAGCCCTGTCCTGTTATTTGCATAGACCTTGATCTCTGCCATATAAAGCTCACGGCCGCCCTTCTCAGGCTGCTGCCATTCAGCATCGATCAGTCTGACCCTGTCTTCCTCTGTCAGGTTTATGACATTCACGCAGTCAGTCCTGTGTATCGATACACCGCGCCCCCGCGTGACAAATCCCACGATCTCATCACCTGGCACAGGGCTGCAGCACTTGGAAAAACGCACCGCTACGTCATGGATGCCCTTAACCACAATGCCGCCTTTTGTCTTGGCTATCTTGACTTTTTCCCGGGATTCAGCCGCCTCAATGATATTTTCATCTGTCAGTTCCTTCTTATGCTGCTTCTCCCGCTCTTCCAGCAGGCGGTTGACCACCTGGCCTTCCTTCAGCCCGCCGTGGCCAATAGCTGCCAGCACAGATTCCCAGTCGCGGAACCCGTATTTGCGCATGATGCTCTCCATATAGGGCGGCTTTGTCAGATCGCTCAGGACAATGGATTTCATCTTGCAGTACTGCATGAGCATATCCTTGCCCTTTACTATATTATCCTCTTTCAGTTCATTCTTAAACCACTGGTTGATCTTATTCTTGGCCTGGGTGCTCTTGACGATCTTCAGCCAGTCACGGCTCGGGCCTTTTGAATTCTGGGACGTGATGATCTCGATCCTGTCCCCGTTCTGGATCACATAGTCGATGTTCACCAGCTTGCCGTTCACCCTGGCCCCCACCATCTTATTGCCCACGGCGCTGTGGATGCTGTACGCAAAATCAATAGGTGTGGAACCATTGGGCAGGTTCTTTACATCACCTGCAGGAGTAAAGCAGTAGACATTCTCGGCAAAGAGATCCAGATCGCTCTTTAAGAGGCTCATGAATTCCTTATTGTCAGACATGTCCCTCTGCCATTCCAGGATCTGCCTGAGCCAGCTTAGCTTCTCTTCCTCCTGGCTGCTGCCGTTCTTCTTTCCGTCAGATGCCTCTTTATATTTCCAGTGAGCGGCAATACCATATTCCGCTGTCCTGTGCATCTCAAAAGTACGTATCTGTATCTCAAAGGGCTGCCCTGTGGGGCCGATCAGTGTAGTGTGAAGGGACTGGTACATATTCGGCTTTGGCATGGCGATATAGTCTTTAAAACGTCCCGGGATAGGCTTATACATCTCATGGATGACACCGAGGGCGGCATAGCAGTCCTTGACAGTATCCACGATGATCCTGACTGCAAAGAGATCATATATCTGATCCAGTGTCTTCTCCTGGTTGACCATCTTCTTGTAGATGCTGAAGAAATGCTTAACGCGCCCGTCCACCTCAGCCTTGATCCCGGCCGCCTCTATGTGGAAACTGACTTCTTCCACTATATTCTGTACAAAATCTTCCCTGTCCTTTTTCCTGAGCGCTATCTTCTCCACCAGGTCATAATAGACCTCCGGCTCCAGATATTTCAGGGAAAGGTCATCCAGCTCTACCTTGATCTTGGAGATACCAAGCCTCTGTGCAATAGGGGCATAGATGTCCATGGTCTCCCTTGCCTTCTCACGCTGTTTCTCAGGCCTCATGTATTTCAGCGTCCGCATATTGTGCAGGCGGTCTGCAAGCTTTATAAGGATGACCCTGATATCCTTTGCCATGGCCAGAAACATCTTCCTCAGATTTTCTGCCTGGACCTCTACCTTATCGGCAGAGTAGGACAGCTGGCCCAGCTTTGTGACACCGTCTACAAGAAGTTCAACCTCATCGCTGAATTCCTGCCTGATCTCCTCCGCGGTCATGACAGTATCCTCCACCACATCATGAAGGAGTCCGGCCACGATCGTTTCCTTGTCAAGCTCCAGATCCGCCAGGATGATTCCGACACACAGCGGATGGATAATATAAGGCTCCCCTGATTTGCGGCACTGCCCCTGATGGGCATCTGACGCGATCTTGTATGCCTTTTCAATCATAGAAATATCCGTGGAAGGATGATACCTCTTCACACTGGCTATCAGCTCCTGATACAATAATTCAGGGCTGGTGAAGTCTTCCATGCTTTTTATACTGGCATCTGCCTTCTTTATCTCTTCCAGCTTATCTTTCTTAGTCTTTTCATCCATCGCCATTACACATCACCATCTTCTATCTATTATTTGCCTTCATAGCAGATAACGGAAGCCACATCATAGCCCTTTAGCTTCTCTCTGCCATTCAGGCCTGCCAGTTCCATCAAAAATAACACTTTAACAACCTGTCCGCCCATCTCTTCCACCAGCTTGATGCTGGCTTCCACTGTACCGCCTGTGGCGATCAGGTCATCTACGAGCACTACCCTCTGTCCCGGCCGGATGGAATCACTGTGCATCTCGATCTCTGCACTGCCGTATTCCAGGTCATAGCTCATGGAGACAGTCTCCCTGGGCAGCTTCCCTTTTTTCCTGACAGGAACAAAGCTTTTATGCAGGTTATATGCAAGAGGCATACCGAACATGAATCCTCTTGATTCTGTCCCAACCACAACATCAAATTCTGTCTCCCCTATAAGCTGCTGCATAGAATCAATAGCAAGATGCAGTCCGTCAGGATCCTGCAGCACACTTGTAATATCCCTGAAAATTATCCCCGGTTCCGGAAAATCAGGAATGCTTAATACATAATCCTCTATCTTCTTCATCATATCCACCTGTCCTGTAAATTCAATAAAAAACCCCGCAGGGTACTTTCTCACTCATATAGTATAACCGCTGTTTTCAACGATTGCAACAAAAAAAAGAGACATATTCCGTCAGGAATCTGCCTCTTTTTCGCCAAATTGACAAATTATTGCTTTTAACTAAAATCCTGTGACATATTTTGCGGATCCTGCGGGCTGTCAGGCGGAATGAAATCTCCGTTTCATAAGCCATCCGCTTATCACACATCCCATCATGCACCCGATCCCATTGTGAATTATATCGTCCCACTCAAACAGGCCGCGGCAAAAGACAAGCTGGCATATTTCAATCACGAAAGAGACCAGCATACCTGCCAGCAGCCCCTTCCACCACGCCAGCCTGCGCCTCACAATTACAGGAAGCAGCAGCCCTGCGGGCAGAAGCAATACCATATTCAGGAGATTTTCAGTCAGCAGTTCCCTGTTCCCATGATAAACAGCCTTCCATGACCAGAACAGCTCCAGCTCATATTTATGATGCAGCCCCGGCTCCCTTGTAAATACCGTTGACCCAAATACAATCCCCAGAAAAAGAAGCAGGAGCAGCCCTGCAGCAGCCTGTGAAACCACGATCTTCTGCTTACGGACCAGACGAAGCGATATATATGCGGCGATCACAAAGATTACAGAAAAGCAAATCATTTCCCGGATCGTCCAAGCCCGGTTGTGGGAAATCATAATCTGGTATAAATCCACTTCTGTACCGCCTTTCCTGGTATTCCGGCCGGGTTGCGCTGAGTCCGCTGCCACTGACGCATCATGTTCTCATACCGGCATTAAAGCATATTTTTCCTGCATTTTTTCACTTCTGCATAAAGAGCGCTCTCTCCGTTTTTCTGTAATAAGCTCAACAGTCGGCCTGTCCACTCCCCGCAAAAATAATGAATACTGAATTTTCCATCGTATTCCTCAAATGTCTTAATACCTTCTTTCTTCACCTTATCTGTAAATCTTTGATAAGCCAGCTTCAGATATTCCCTGCAGCGGTTTTCCTCTGCCTTCTCGTCTCTTTGCCAAACAAAACCAGGGCGGTTCATCAGCCCCAGATAAAGCAGCTTGTCAATTTCTATACTTTCCGAGTCAAAATAATCTTCTAAATATACCCGGCCCTCCTGCTTTTCCTTGCCAACCTCCGGATAATCCTCCAGGCATTTATTCCGCTCCTGCACACTTTCTATGGAATCTATTAAATCCTTTGGTTTATTCAAACAGCAGTATTTATACTTTTTTCCGCTGCCGCAGGGACATGGATCATTTCTCCCTATCTTTCTGGAAACAGCCTGCTCTCTGCCCTTCTTCATTAATTCTTTCGTTAACTTTTCTAAATCCATACTGCCCCTGTCATTTCCTGCCTCATCTAAATCAGGTTCAAACATCGCCCAATTCTTCAGGCTGTCAGACGCCTTCAGCGACGGACTGCAGAAACGGCTCTCATAGTCTCTATATGTGAACATATAATCCACACATGATTCATATCCACCCATACTCGCTTCATCCACTAACCCCTCATCCACCATAAAGCGAATCTCCGGAAGCATATCTGCAAAATGACAGCGGCAGATCACATTAGCTAAACTATCATAAAGATAATTATATTCTTTTCCGCTGTGTACATACTCCTTTATAAATGCTTTCCACTCTTCCTCTTTCAGTTCTCCGTCCAAATATAACTGCCCCATTGTTTCCAGCACTTCTGACCGGACATATTCATCAACATCATCATTCATGACTGTGCTCTTTAAAAGTTCTAAATCCCCATTATATGTATGATAAACTACGTCATTAAGCCCGGATGTCACTGCATCACCGATCAGATATTCCAGCACCTCACCTGGCAGTGAGATAAACTCCATTATTTTTGGGAAAAACTCCCTGTCCTCAAATTCCCCAAGTAAAAACAGCGCATAAAAATGAATCTGATAGTCATCCTCCAGATCCATTTTCTCCTCAAGCGCCTTCTCAATAGCACTTCTTAAATACGGAATCGCTTCCTTTGGGTTGGCTGTTATAACTTCAAAGGCTTTTTTAGGAAATCTTTTAGTTATATATGTGATTTCTGATATTGCATTTTGTAAATCGCTCATCTTTTGCTACTCTTAGTTTTCTTATTAATATTTTTCGTGTTAGAATCTTATTTGTCTTATGCTTGCATTTTGCTTATGTTTGCCGGTTCTTTTTTACTGCACTTCATATTGCTGCTTTTATTATACCCATTTCAAGTATAGGCGTCAATGCCGGCACCTGCACTCCTTTGTAGAATTAAAATATTGACCCAATTAAAGCAGGAGCTTTGACAGCGTAATATTCATTCACAGACCTGCTGAATCATTACAACTCTATTTCAAATATTTTCCAAGATCTGCTTTCACAATTTCTTCCACCTCTTCCGCAATATTTTTTGCCTTTTCCCTGTCAAATTTAATCTGTCCGGCAACCGCAAGCAGTTCCTTTTTACCCGGATCTCTGCCATTTCCATCTACAGTTGTCGCATGTTCTCCACCTATGGAATTGCTGTAAGTAAGATCATAGGCTGGCGACAATTTCCACCTGTTCCCACTATAGATTAAAGAAAAATTCTTGGAATGGTCATCCCGATTGTGCGCATACACATTAAAACACATCTGGCGATACAATTTTTCAATCTCGTCATAATCCCGTGTCATTTTCATCGTCAGCTGCATCAATATATGATAGTCCAGATTCGGTATACGATGCGATGTCTCTAACAGCGCGCTTACCGATGCCATATGAATCCGCCTTCCATTGTTTCTGTCAAAACGCTTTACTGCAAAGTATCCTGTGTTAAGCCCTGAATCAAGCAGCCGTGTTTCCGGCATTTCAATACCACATCTTTTTGCACACAAAGAATATTCATACTCCTGCTCACCAATATTTATTTGATCAATTGATGATGGAAATTTCACAATCCATTCTTCTCCATCTATCTCGTAAAATATCTTTGGTTTGGCTCCGCCGGAAGAACCACCCATTTGAAACAATGCATCCAAATTCTCTGATTGATTGGTTTCGAACATTTTCTGGCACTCCAACGCAAGCTGATCCAACGTAAGATCACTGTTTTCCCGCTCCAAATCATGTTCCGGCCGATAGGTCAATGCACCCATTCCGGAAGATGCCACAATCGCCAGACGATTTAAGGCATCCACTTTGGCTGGTTCTATCTTTTCTCTTCTTAACATCCTGTCTACCAGCAGCCTGCCCCATCCATCCGGCAAACTATCAGAAAACACGCCAAACAGCCCATCAAAAGGTTCATACTTTTTAGGCAGAAATACCCCTTTCTCCAATGGAAGTGATATGGGGTTAAGTGAAAAGCCACCTGATATCCAGCCGTCATCATATTCGAAAGCCACCAGGTGGTTGTTAGCCAAAGCCAAAGTTCCCACCTTTTTATCTCCCAGATACACCTTTAACGCTTTATAATTGTTCATCAATAACCTCCTGAATAGACGCATATCCTTTTTTTGCAAACAACTGGTCAAAGTCGTCCTCGAAGCCCAGTGCAAACCCGATTTTTATCAGGGATGATAAAGATATCTCCCCTGTCCGTTCAAATCGTTTCACAGAACCCAGACTCACATCAGCCCGTTCACCAAGCTGTATCTGGGACCATTTTTTCTCCTTTCTTCTTGCCCGCACTCTGGCTGCTATATTCAGATTTACATCTCCTGGAGATTTCAAAAAAGAAAACTCATTCATAGTTAATATTTTAACCCAAATACCGTTTTTTTTTACAAGTTGTAGATAAAATATTATCTGTAATTTATTTTACCCATCTTAAGTGCGGGTGTCATGCTGTCCACCCACTGGTTCAATCAGCCCAATTCTTACGAACACTGGAAACAGATAACTGGCGCCGAATGTGCCAACCTTTTTGGGCCCGGTAATCTTTTCTCCTGCACTGCGCAGTTCCTGTACACGATTTATAAACAGGAGCACTGTTGCTTTCGTGATAGTCTTCTTTTTCCGGTCAACCTGCATTTCAAATCCATGCACAGTATAAGAGAATTTAATACCTTTGATCGTGTAAAAGGGATAGCCCGCAAAAGCTGTTACAGTATCCCAGATAATCTCCCCCGTTAGTTGATTGGCATTTACAGCACTTTGAAATACAAACACTGCCTGTCTGCGGCTTCGGTAAATCTGCAGACGCTGTGCATTTGCGCTAATTTCTTTTATATTATAGATAGTTTTTACATAAGGCAGATAGGAATACACCGATGCACGGCTTAACTTTAATTCTGACTGGATTTCCTCAATGGTCTTTCCACAAGAAAACAGTTCCCGCACTTTCTCACTTATCTCAGAATGAAATACATCTGCTGTGATTAATATCTTTCTGATTTTCAAAATCGTAGTACCAAACTCATCGGCAGTTTCACGAATAGACACTTTTTGTCCGGAGGCATGTTCCTTCTTTGTCACTGCATCCACATATTCCTTAATTTTTCTTTCTTCCCATAGCTTCTCCTATATTATATTTCTGACATCAATTCTCATCCATAAAAGACAGAAAACTTTATATCAATATCTATGCGTTTTATAAAAGAATATTTCCGTGTTAATCTAATCAGCTTGCCCCCCTCCCAAATCTTCATATCTTTTTATGGGTAACCGTAGAACAGAATCCCAGCTAATGTTAATTCACAATTCACCTACAGATACAAGCATCTCCTTCACAACTTATTTCAAGTGTTAACATGAAAATATAACTGGCACATCGTACAGATAATCTACTATTTATTTTAAATAAAAGATATTCGTAAAATAAAAATATCCATTTTGAATTTTTAACAATATTTTTTTTATACGTCTCCTCCATTTACATCTTTTGGCTTCAAGTAATACCTGATTATATATATAATCATATTTCTGATTAAGTATAGCAACTGCAACTGGATGTGTTTGCTCTCCATTTTTTTCTAAAAGTCTTTGAGCAGCGTGTCTAATATCATCTATATTTAAACAACGTTTAATTTCAGTATATATCTCTTCGTTACTATATCCCCCTACATTACACGATATAAGCCACCATAAAGTTATATTCATTAATTCTACATCAAGCAAATACTCACAATCTTGTGGAAACACATATTTTTTGGCAATCCTACATTTATATTCAAATAAATTAAGAAAATCATCTAGCGCCTCTGGCAAGATTTTAGAAGTATTTCCCCCTTTACGATAGTAATATATCGTATCTGGTATTATCACTAATCTTTTAACATTGGGAAGAATATTTAGTGTTATAAACAAATCATCTCCCATAAAATGTACTATCGCATCTCTATTGATTGCTTCACTTATAAGCTCTGTTTTATATATTTTAGCATATAAACTAATGGGAAAATCAGTAATACCAAAACAACTAATATATAATTTCTCAATTATTTCATTATGATTATATAATTTAAGTGTTTTAATATTCATAGATGGAGCTATATATGAAGATGGTAATTTTAAGTTACACCACAACCCTTGGATTTTCCCACAAACCATATCTGCTTTATAAGTTTCAGCTGTTCTATATAATTTTTCCAGTGCATCAGAAGATATTATATCATCTGCATCACAAAAGACAATATACTTTGCTGCCTGCGCTTCGTTACTAAGCACACCCTTTTTTCTAGTAATACTTGATCCTTCATTCTTTTTATGAATAACATATACTCTGTTATCACTTTTCTTATAATAATCACAAATAGCGCCGCTATTATCCGTAGAACCATCATTTACAAGTATTAATACAAAATCTGTCAAACTCTGATTCAATATAGACTGTATACATTTTCGTAAAGTTTTCCCTGCGTTATATACAGGTACTACAACTGCTATTATTCTTCGTTTTTCTGTAGATTTATAATTACCCTCCAGAATATTTTCTATTGACATACTGCTAATTTCTTTATTTAGTTCCATCTTCTTTCCCATTATCTCCTTATATACTTTAAAACATCAAAATATAAAATGCTATTTGGATGAATATATTTATTACACTTAAATAGTGTTTTCCCTTTTGTTCATCTTTCCCAAAATAATACTCATAAAATATTTGAACTTTTTCGTTCTCATACACAAAACCTAAAAGTAACATTAGGAAAACACAAATTAACAACGCCTTAATTATAAAATTAATAATCGTAATACCACGTGCAAAAAATATTTGATATAAGCTTTTTAACTACTATAGCGCTCACACAAGCATCATTTTAAATATGTATCTTACCAAAAATAGACGCACGATTTTCCAAAATCACACCGATGCAATAATCAGAGATCATACCCTAAATTTACAAATGCTCTTAATATTGAACTGCTAAAACACCTGCTACTCCAAAGGCTTATTATGGATGGATATACTACATACCCTAAACCTGGCGATGATTAAGCGGCTTGCAATCTGTGAACATATCACAGTGTGTATTTCGAGTTCTGTAAACTTCCACAATTATCCATTTTTATTCATACTGACCTTTTCTAAAATACTAAACCCATTTTAACATTTAAACCCTTTTGTTAAATCACAATTGGTTACCACAATCTGAACGGGAAGTACATAATTCTTTTCTGAGCCGAAAATATCCTTTGCAATTCCTCCGGCTTTGATGTAATAACCTGAAACCAATGTCGATGTGTGAATGTTGAATAAGCTGCAATTGTAGCATGTGTTCTGGCTCCTATAGAGAATCTGCAACGAGAAATGTAACCTTTCAAATCCTCACAATTATTATCAAAAATCAACATAATACGATCAGACAACGCGAACTTTTTGTATAACCTGTTCAATTATTCAAAATCATCATTAAATCTCCATACCTCCTAAGAAATGAGTGCAACTTGCATATCTGTTCCTATATGATATAGTCCACTAATTTTTCATAAACGAGATTTCCAGCTTCTATTAATTCCAGCTGTATTTCCTTTAATAACATCGTCTGGTGAATATTCCGGGCGTGATTTCTCACTGAGACCGGACTTTTGTACCAATCGTTTCGGGATGAGGTTCCACACATTATGACCCAATATCGCTAAATTCTTCGGCTTGCCAGCCTTGGGATTAATCAAACTGGCATTGCCAGTAGCTGTGAATGCACTAGAAAACAGTTCGGAATGTTTTGTGTATATTACGGTAAAAATGCTTCCGGAATGACGGTTCAGAATCGCCCGGAATACTCAATTTATTCATTAGCTATAATTTCATTAAAAATTTCTACTGATTCAAAATGACTATTATCTTCATTTTGCAAATTAAAGATTACGCTTTCTCTAAATAATTTATCATCAATATAAGTAGATATTGCAGCTGCCACATCAGTTTCAGCAGCCCTTACTAATAAGCCCGTTTTTTTATGAATAATCTGTTCTCGTGCTGCTGGAATATTTGTACACACAATCGGTTTATGAAATATTTTAGCCTCATTTATGGTAAGACCATAAGATTCCAAAACTGATGTTTGTACATATATATCACAAGATGCCAAATATCCGTATGGATTTTCATCATACCCGAGTAATATAAATTCTTCCAAATTTTCTTGTTTTATCATATATTCTAATTTTTCTCTTTCTTTTCCTTCACCTAGTACAAACCAACGGAATGAATAGCCTGATTTTTTCAATTCTTTACAAGTTCGTAATGCTAAATCAATCCCCTTTTCCGCTGACAATCTTCCTATTGTAAGAATATTCCACATTAATTGATTTTGCATTTTTTCTAATTTTCTTCCGTGTTTCGAGTTTTCAATAATTTCATCAGAATCCACAATACAATATGCAACTTTACATTTATTTAAAAGCTCTGGGAAAAAAGTAATAATATTATTTTGGGCAGCGATAGAAACTGGAAAAATCTGATCATATGACTTATATACCGATTTCAATTCAGAAACTTCTGCTTGATGCAAATTTTGTATTCCATGAATCCAGAAAAATTTTTTTGATGCATTCATATTATTCTTCACATAGAATATATCTACATCAAAATGTCTATAGGAAATAGCAATATCATATTTTTTCCTATTTATAGGCATTCTAGCAGCATTATATTTCATATATTCTATTTCGGATAAATTACTTTTCAATTTTCCACCTGCATAAAGTGATTTTATAAAATGAATTGGATGAAAGAAAATGGTATATAGTGTTTCCTTATTCCACCCATACTTTGGCACTTTTTCAATATTTATCTCTTTTGGAATTTTCTTCACCCACTCAGCCTTATTTGAAAAATCTAACACATACAAATCTATATTACATTTGTTTAAATCGATCCGCCTTAATAATTCAACTAATGATTTTGTCGCACCATTTTTCCACAATGCACGTGAAAAAATAGCTACCCTTTTCTTTAACATTTATGGCACTCCTCTTTTTCAAAATATAAATTATAGAACCATTAATTTTTATATATTTTTTTGACACGCTGCAAAGTATTTTTTAAAATACTGATCAAATATTCAAATTCTTTTGTCCTTCTATATATTAAAAATAATATTGCATTCGTTAAAATTGAAACTATAAAATATACTAAAAAAAGTTCAATCCAATTTTCAATATTTATTTGTGCAACCAAATGAAAAAACACAAAAAACATTAAAATAAATAATCCCATTTTTTTTACTAAATCCCAATAATATAATGATACTCTTTCTGCAAACACTTTTTTAAACACAACACGTGGATCTACAACATAAATCGTTGTAAGGTAAGCAACAATCGTTCCTAGAAACACACCATTTAAACCTATTATATTAACTAACACCACTGAAACTAAAAGATTGAGCACAGCTGTTGCCAATGCTCTAAACTGAACTTCTTTGAATAATCCGCAAGCATCCTTATATATATTAATCACATTATTTAAGCCTGGGACTAAAAATACCATTGATAACAAAATAACTGTAGAATTCTGTAAACAATATTGGCTACCCAACCATATTTTAATACATGGATTAAGAAAACATCCTAAGCAAATTGTACAGTAACAATAAATCCAAAAATTTAATAATTGCAGCCGCCGAAAAACTACAAATTTATACTCTCTTGTCTCAGAAGCGTTTAAATTGCCGATACTAGCATACATGGATTGAAAAAACATACTCACATAAGAAGTTACAAGTTGTATAATCATCGTGTAATTCGAGACAATACCTACAATAGAAGTTCCTATCCAGGTTGAAATAATTATATTGTCTGTAGCCCCATATACAACACCACTAATCCTAAATAAAGAAAGTGCAAATACGTTTTCAAAAATCCCTGTTCGTTCTTCTTTTCTCAAAGGCAAGATGTCTTTTTCATTTATAATTGGATATTTTTTTCCTGCAATCTTAGAAATAATAATATTTTTTATGACATTTAGTATAATAGGTAAAATCAGGTATAAATAGTAATTTTTCCACAATAATATAACTATAAATTGTAGCAAACTACTTAAAATATTAAATAGCGTTTCTACTTTAGTTGTAATATACCCTTCTTGATTAGCATATATAATTACACTGCGATATGCAAAAAACCAATATGACATAACGGAATTAATCAAAAACATAAAATAAATTAGGTAATAATTAATTTTTATTTCAGAATCAAATTTTACTATATATTTCAAAACTGGTATAACTGCACAACCCAAAAGAAAAATGATCCATCCAATCATTTGATATGCCTTTTTATATAATCCCATTAATGATTTGATTTTTTCTGAATCATTTTCAGCTATGGGCTTATATAAACTAAACGTAATAGCACTACCAATTCCTAATTCTGCCAATGATAGTAATGATAAAACATTTGTGAAAAGACCATTCAAACCGAGATACGTTGTTCCTAATGAACTAACAAATATAGATCTTGTAACAAATCCCAAAATTGTTACCATGATGTTATTAATCAAGCTATATATAAAATTGTATTGTGTTTTTTCAATTCTTGAGTTAGCCGTCATTCTATATCCTCCAAATAGGAAACCCCCTCAAAGATTTTGTTTTTATACTCCTCTACTTTACTCTCGAGTAACATACGAATTTTCTTTTTATTTTGTTCTAACCATTCAAATCCTTCTATTAATTGCCTACTTGAATTCAATTTTTGTACTGGAATGACATAATTTTCTTCTGTACCGAACAAATCTTTTGCTATTCCCCTTGATTTTACCGAATATCCCATTACAAGTGTTGGTACACATGTTGAATATGCTGCAATTGTTGCATGAGTTCTTGCTCCGATAAATACTTCACATCTTGAAATAATTCCTTTCAATACCATACAATTATCATCTTGTATCAAAACTGTTCGTTCAGAATTCATGCATTGATTCTGAATGGATTTTAGGACTTCCCGATCATCATTTCCATCAAATACTACATGAGGAATAAGTGCAATTTGATAATTTGTTTTTTTTATTAAATAATTTACTAATTCTACAATATATAAAAGCAATTGATTGTTATCTCCACAACAGTTATTTTGAACTATAGGACTAACGTTTAATCCAACCGTATTCCCTTCTATAAATCCTTTTGGTAGTTCCTTGTTAATTACTGGAAGCAAAAATGCAGTATCCGGCACAAATCGTACATTTCCATTTGGTAGATACTTCTTTAAAGTATTATATGTAAGAGATTCTCTTGCAGTAATCAGTGTATACTGTTTAAGATCCGCAAGAACATTTTGATCATCAAATTCATCTTCATTAATAGAACATCCCCATAATACTGACTTCGCATTTCTTTTATTTATAGCCCGATTTAAAACTTCTAACCATCCACTAAAATGATAACAATAATTGTCCCCACCGATAGAAATATATATCTTATTAGGATCAATTTCTTTTATAAACCTCCTATATAAGTTTTTAAAATAAATTCTATCATCTTTTAATATTGTATATTTTATACGGTAAAGTATTTCATGAACCCAAGAGTCAAATCCCTCTTCTTTGTCAGCACGTATTGAAACAATTTTTTGTAACCCATATTTTTCATCTGCCTCAACGCTACCTGAATACACTTTATCCACATCTTTTATCACCATGCAGCTTGTTCTTAACAATGCCTCACAACCATGATTTTTACTCCCTGCATGTGAATACAAAATATATTTTCCCACTATCTATCTCCTATTCAATCACTCAATAATTTATTTATATCAGAAATGCACCTGTTTCTATCATTATTCAAGTTTCTTTGAAATTCCTTTCTATAATTAGCATCTAATATCATTTTTTTAATTGATTTATAAAGTTCATCTTCATTGAACGAAACTATTAAACCAGTTTTTCCAGATATTATCTGTTCATCAGCTCCATCAAAATTTGTTGTTATGATAGGCAAATTGAATATTTTTGCTTCTGTAATGGTATTTCCAAATGCCTCAGATCTAGACGTCTGTACGTATATATCTGCCGACTTAAAATAGGGGTATGGATTATTTTGGTTACCCAAAAGTATAAGGTTTTTTTCTAATTTTTCTTTTTTTATTATATTTTCTAAACTTTGTTTATATACTCCATCACCTACACAATACCATTTAAAAAGTAGATTATCATTCAACAATCGTTTTACAATATTGGGAATAATATCTTGTCCTTTTTCATAATGTAACCTACCAACTGTAAGGATTTTTATCACAGATTTATCCTCATCTATTATAATAACCTCTGCCTTTTTCAAAATTCTATCTGCATCAATTATGTTATAAAATACCTCTACTTTTTCCTTAAATTCGGGCAATAATCTAATAAAGGAATCTTTCGTTTTTTTTGAAACACAAATAATTCTGTCATATCCCTTGTAAAGTTCACTATATTGTTGTATATTTAGTGATGTCTGTGTAGGATCATTATGAATCCATACATATTTTTTTTTTGCATTTACAAATCGTTCTGTGACAACTACAGAAAAAGAAATCGGTGCTCCATATGCAAAAACATAATCAAATTTGTCCTCTATAATATTCATATATTCTGACACGTATTTCCATCCTTTAACAGGATCTCCATTTGTATGATTGATAAACCATGATTTTAGTGCCGCATAGAAAGCCTTATAATCTTTCTTTCGTATAGACGAGCGAAGAATTTGTGGCATTGTCTTGTAATCTTCAAACATATAGATTACTCTAACTTCACTAGGTAATTCTTGATATAATTCTCCTCCAAGTAATACCAAATACAACGTCACCTGTACGTTACGTTTAAGCAAAGCCTTGCATAATTGTATCAGCGATCTTTCTATCCCCCCCATTGCCATTTGTTGTGTTACAATTGCTATCTTTTGTTTCAAATCATCTTCCATAAAGCCTCCAGCAATACATAATATCTCTTTTTTATTAATTTTATAGTTAATTTTTCCACCATATTTTCTGCTATTTGATCTGCATTACATATCACATATTGACAATATGGTAATTCATTTATTTCCTTTAATATTCTTTTCCTATATTCTCGACTACATTGCTTATTATTGACAATTTTTTTAATAGAACTATACACTTGTGGAAAGATAGTTCCAACAAGAATTTTCTGTGCCAATATCTGTCCACAATTTCCTCTTTTTAATAAATCCTCTAATGCCAAATATACTTCACCATAAATATCAAATAAATCTGGATAAACTTTCTTAGAAAGACTTATATCATCTCCAAATAAACAATAGTGATAGCCCGAATTCTCTATAACTAAAATTATACTACTATACTTAAAGTATGAATCTTCACTTATATGAATATCTGTTCTGAACTTTATATCATGTTTTTTTATAATAGAAGCTTTAAATAATTTATTCCAGCATGGATGAATAAATCCCTCAACAAATAATTTTCTTACTTCATTATTGTTTATATTTTCTAAATCTATTATCATACCAGAAGGTGTGCTTTCTTGATAGGTCTCTTTATATTGTCTTGTATATCCTGAAATTACACAATCATAATTCTGTAATGCATTTACCATATCTGCAATATACGTACATTCTATCCAATCATCTGCATCAACAAAACAATAGAATATTCCCTGAGCCACAGCCATCCCTGAATTTCGCGCTACTGAAACACCGCTATTGACTTGATTAATGATTCGTATTCTATCATCTAATATTGACAACTTTTCACATATTAATAAACTATTATCTGTTGAACCATCATTAATCAACAAAATTTCTAATTCGGAATATGACTGCTCTATAATGGAATGAACGCATCTTTCCAATTGTTTCTCAGCATTATAAATTGGGACAATAACTGTAATTAAATATTGTTGGCTCATTTATTCCCCTTATATCTCTTCAATTAAGTTTTCAATTTCTTTAATGGCACGTTTAATTGAAAAAAATGTTTTTCTTTTCAATGACAATACAGAAAAAGATTTTAAATCTATCTTACCGCAAATTAAATCCTTTATCGTTTTGCTTATCGCATTATCTGTATTAGGAATAATCATTCCGTAATTTCCATAATCTAACAACTCATTTGGTCCTGAACAATCCACACTTATAACAGGAAGTCCCAATATCATCGCCTCGGCAACCACCAAACTATATCCTTCTGCCCTAGAAGTACAGAAAAAGGCATCACTGTTTTTCATCCATGCATAGGGATTTTCTTGAAATCCAAGTAATGAGACTCTATTTTCTAGCTTTTCTTTTTTAATCATCTCTTCCAACGATCTTCTCATTGTTCCTTCACCTAAAACCCAAAGATGATAATCTATACTTTTATCATTGATTTCTGCTAGTGCATTTATAAGCCTATCAAATCCTTTTTGATACTCCAACCTTCCTACAGTAATTATTTGAAGTTTTTTATTTTTAGTACAAAAAATTTGTTCATTGGCTTTTAATATAATATTCTCTGTATCAATTGGGTTATATATAATTTGATTCGGAACATTCACACGAAACTTTTTTTGAAATACATCTTTTACCGATTTCGAAACACTTATAATTCTATCAAATTTCTCATATATTTCCTTCTCATCACCTATCGATGAGAAATACTGGTCAGCATATGGATTTTTTTCCATATCAATATGAACCCATGCTACCTTTTTACTATATTTATTTGATGATGCAGCAACCAATTTGGTTGTAAATCCCTCAACAAATGCAATTTCAACATCATATTTTTCTTGAATAAACCACCTATAAACTTTTTCAGATGTAGCTGAATAAATAAATTTATACATTCTGTGATATTTTATTCTTTCTAATAAATTTTTACTTTCCTCATAAGGAGGCAACATTGAAACCATCGTACAGTGTTTAGAAACTTCATTTACATAAACTCCTGTTTTTACAACAGTCATTACAGTAACATTAAACTTCTTTTTATCTATATTCCGAACAATGTCTGTTAATACTTTCTCGGCCCCTCCACCCGACAAACTTTCAATTAGAAATAAAACTTTTTTCATATAATAAATCCTTCTTTTTTATTTTTCTAATATACTTATCATAATCTCCTCTTTTTTAATTTCATATATTAATGTTTATTACTTTATATATCTTCTTTATTTCTTCTGCTTTGGAGTAATTTCACTTTTTACAATTCTACTTAACTCTTACAATAATTTCTTTTTTTAATATACTAACCATTTCCCCTACAATATTCTTTACTTCCAATGTTATAATTGCACCATTCAGGCCATCTTCAAGTTAATTTTTAAATTTAGCTAATCCGTCATAATAACTATTTTCTATATATTTCCTCTTGAACTGTAACACATTTTCTTTCATATTAACTTGGTTATACATAAATATCGCATACCTTTAAATTACTATAAAAGTTACCTGACTACTCGAGAGTATTAACATAATTCTCCATTTACATATAGACTAGTCGATATGCCATATTATCCATCTTTCTGTTAAGCCCCAGTCTATCATTATCTGTATGAATACACAAAAGCTTTATATCTGCATCAACTTTATTATCTATATAGAAGCTTTTTCTTAATTATAGCATTTTTATGAAAACAGCTTAAGGTTTCATCGCTTAATGATTATTCACCAAAACTGGTAATATGAAATGTATACTACTAAGGTCTCCAACTATCTCATCATCCAAATAATTAAAAATCTTTGAT
Source organism: Murimonas intestini (assembly GCF_024622195.1). Lineage (NCBI taxonomy): Bacteria > Bacillati > Bacillota > Clostridia > Lachnospirales > Lachnospiraceae > Murimonas > Murimonas intestini. Next base: position 39,954 of record NZ_JANKBI010000002.1, on the reverse strand, counting down.
ATTCAGGTCACCCACAATTTGATTAACCGGAATATTTGGGCGTAATATTTTTTTACTATAAAGAACAGAAAACCGTTTTTCATCACTAGTAGCAAAAATTTCATAAGCATAGATTTTAAGCCATCACGATTCATATGCGTTACACATGCAAACCTCTATTTGGTTCACTCATATTGATTTCCTTTCATTAATCTATGCACTAAATTCTGAATTCGAAAAATAACACCAGAAGTCACTATACTTAAAAAGAGCAAAAAAATCAGCATCAGCAACGGATATTTGACTATTTGCACCACCCCTGGAAACACACATAAATAGAAAAACATATGTGTCAACCATATATTCGTAGAATGTTTTCCTAAGAACAAAAAAATTTCTCTACAGTGTTTCCTTTTTTCCAACAATTAAACAATAAAAACATAATCACTGCCACAGTAGGCATAAGTATCGCTTTATGTACTGCTGAAACTCCAGCAAATAAACAAAAAAAGATGATACATAATACTAATTTTGTATATTTTCCTATATACTTTTCAAAAAATAAATATGTTTTGTCTATGATACTGCCTTTGCACAAAAATGCTCCTGCCCAAAAATATGGCAACAACCAAATTAGGTTAACCATTTCTTTCCATACAAACGCTAAAATAGGTTGTGTCATATTTGTACCAAAGGGGATTGCAACTTTATCAGCAAAAAAACAGATTATCTGCAAAATAAGGCAAAAACACAACCCTAGATATGAATTTATTTTATCTACACCACAAAATAATACTCTGTATGGTATCATTATGAGTATTATATAAGTATTTAAAAACCACCATGCACCGTTATAGCTATGAATTAGCATAATACTCTTTAAAAATTTTATTAAACTGCCGGGCATGGAACCATCTGAAGGTAAGAGCATTCCAAGAAAACAAAATAAAATCAAGACAATCCAGTAATTACAAAGTAATCTCCACATACGGTGTAAATTTCTTCTCCGCTCTATATATCTCCTCTCACTCAACAGATATTGTGCATATCCTGCACATATGGAATATAATGGTACACATATTTCTGAAAAAAAGCCCAGATAGTATATCAATGGCGTAGTCTTATTTACCCAAAGTAGCGGTGTACCATAGACATCAGCTCCTTTTCTGCAAAAGAGATGTAATATCACCATCAGCAATATTGCTAACCCTTTTGTCATTATCGCTTCTTTCTTACCATACCTATATCACTCTCCTCCATTATTTCATATATCTTCTCAATTTCTTCCGCATTAGAATAATCTCGCTGCTTACAGTTTTCACTTAATTCATGTAACAAGTTCTCATTTTTCAATATATCTACTATTGCTTGTGCGCACTTCTCAATTTCCATAGGCACAATCATCCCATCTACACCATCTTCAAGCTGACTAGGAGCAGTAGTATAATTGGTAATTATAACAGGTTTCCCTAACATCTGTGCCTCACGAACTGCCACACACTTTCCTTCATATCTGCTTGGCTGTACATAAACGTCACAGGAACGAATATATGGATAAGGATTCTCTTTTTTCCCTAAAATAATTACATATTCTTGCATCCCGCTTTCTTTGACTTTTTGACGAATTAATGGTTCGTCTCCGCCATATCCGATTAAAAACCACTTGACTTTTACACCCTTATTTATTATTCTACTGCAGATTTCTGGAACACTATCAAAATTTTTAGAAGTCGAAAATCTACCTACTGACAACAAATTAAGAATATTAGATTCAAATGCTTGAGGAACAAGTACCTTTGCCTGTGTTTCGACCAAAGACTTTGGTAATATATTTTCTACTAAAATTATTTTTTTTTCTAATGAAGGAAATATTTTTACAAAATTTTTCGTCACATTCTCTGAGATAGATGCTATATAGTCATAGGCACTCCACATTTTTAATTCCGAATCTATATTTACTTGTACAGTTAAATAATCTGTATGTATCCACGCAATCTTATGTTTTGCATCTACTTTTTCATTTACAAAATAATGTGGTGTAAGAAAACTTATAGCAAAGTCATATTCAATATCTTTTTGAATATCTGGCATAAAATATCTCGTATACTTATGACTATATTCAATTGCTACTCCACTATTTACGTAATGATGCTTTTTAGCATAAGAATTTGCCGCCAGTTTCCCTAACAATCGGGCTGCTGTAAGAATTACATGTCCCTCTCTTAACGTCTGATACATAGACCGAGCCAAAACTGTGTATGCCGGAATCTCTGGAAGTAAATTCACTCCTTTAGGAATTAAGGAAAGAAGTTCTCCTTCTTGTCGAAAAAGGAACAAATCCACCTTATATTTCGTGTAATCTATTGCTCCCAGTAATCCTAAGAGACTGCGTTCCACACCACCTAATTCCATTGTGTGAGATACTATTAATATATTTTTTTTCATCTTTTTCACACTCAAACTCTCGTTCTACCTTCTACACTTCTTATTTTTATGTATTGTTTTATTAAGTGAAATGGTCGTAACAACCTCAAACGGATCTGTACCCTTTTTTTCATCCAACTCGCTGAATACCAGTGAATTGATATAGTATTCTTGGTTCTATTTAGCCGACCAGTTGGAGCATCATATGGATTAAACCAATCTATCGGATATACTGTTACATCAGGTAGCTTTTGCAGTTGTCCATTTTTCTCTAATCCCAACTTTACAAGAGCCTGTGTATTTAGACTTGGACAACCAATTACCCCATTCTGTCCATCTAATAATTCATCATATTCTGCAAGCATAGCTTTCACCATTTTACCATGTGCTACAGACGAAAATCCAATTCCTGTATTCACATAATCCTTTGTTTCAAAACCAACGTAAGCTTCCGCATTGAGCAAAAAATCAGGAGATTTTATCAATTCCACATCCGTATCAAAGTATATTCCACCGTATCTCTCTATAACTACAAGGCGAATATAGTCTGTTAAAAAAGCATATTTCTTTTGCTGATAACACATCCTAGTATACGGATTAGTATTTATATCAAAATTGGCTTCATTCCATTCAATAATCTCATAATCGGGACAAAATTTTTTCCAACTCTCCATACATTTTTTTACAAGCTTTGGCTTTTCTTTTCCTCCAAACCAACAGTAATGAATCTTTTTGGGTATCATATTCATTTCCTCTTTTACATACTTTCTACTTTGTTTTGGAAATTTTCATATATTTATTTGTATTTACCTTTATATGAAGCGACAGTAGAATTCCAAAGGGAATAGCTAAAATCGTCAGTATTTTTTGAGGTGATTCCTTAACAAAGTTCTTATTTTTTGAAAAGATACTGCTTGAGACATAATGTACACAGGTAATAAATTTTCTCTGTAAAGTCTTATCGTACAGCATATCTACTTTTCGCATAAAAGCAAAACCTTTTGGATTATCAACATATTGTTTGTACATATTAAAACTTGAGCCATCAAGCTGATATTCCACATCACATAACACTTCATTTAGAACTAATAATTCGTAATCCTGATCGCACAACAAATACTTGTATCCTAGTGAAATATATTTTTCTCCTCGAAATACTGGATATGGAGGATATTTTTTCATAACACTTGTTCGATAAACTAATTTTTTGTCTCCACTTCCTCCACCTGCATAATATCCACTTAAAGTAATTGATTTTTGAGAAGGAAACTTTTTGCCGATTAGCACCCCATCCAAGGTGTCATCCAAACCAATTATTCCAGCATACAGTTCACTTCCATTTTCTTTCCAAAAGTCAACAATTTTTCTTACAGCTCCCTCTGCCATGCAATCATCAGAATCAATGCAGACATTTAATTCAGTATCTATATTTTCATAAGCAATATTGTGTGCAGTATGCATGCCACCATTTTCTTTATATATATAACGAATTTCAAAATCATTTTCTTCCTGTTGCCACAGACGTACTAACTCTGCTGTATCATCTGCAGAGCCATCGTCTATAATCAGCCATACAAACTCTTTACAATCTTGCTTTTTTAGACTTTCATAGGTTCGTCCCAGCGTATGCGCACGATTATATGCTGGCGTAAAAACTGTTAAAATAGGGTCCATATTTTCAATCATGTACTAAAACTCCAATACTTTCCATATAAAAATCCTGCATCCATTTGGCATTTTCTTTAATATCAAACTTTGCAGCTACAATTTCATTATATGTATCACGACGTTTAATCTCTTTAGCATCTAAAATGGCTTTTGCCCATACTTTTGGCTCTTGTGAAAGTGGTATCTGTTGTACCAAATCTGTCAGCTTACATTCAATTGGAACCTTATCAGAAATAAAACATGGGAGTCCTGCTGCCTGTGCCTCCACAATAGCAACAGATAAACCTTCAAAATGAGAAGGCATAACAAATGCATCCATTGCCTGCAATAAATCCGGTATATCTGTACGTAATCCTGTCATAATTACTGCATCTCTCATACTACGCCTCTGAATTTCTTCCTCAATTTTCTCTTTTAATTCGCCACTTCCAACCAATAATAACATTCCATCTGAATGCTCATTTAAAATAGCTTCAAAAACATCTAATAAAAACATATGATTTTTCTGATAAGAAAAACGTGCTACAAGTCCAATAGTAAATCTTTCTTTCAAATTTAAGTCTTTTCTAATTTTTTCACGTACTTCAGGACAATATGAATAATCTTTTGCTGAAATGGCATTATGCTGTATAATCAACTTATCTGTATTTTTTTTCCCAAACAGCCATTCTCCAGCTTCCATACCGCAAGAAAACATGTATGTACAATATTTACGTATTTGATATTTAAAATAAGTCCTCACAAACATTTTCATATTCCATCCTTTAGCTGCGTTATGAGCATGACAGATCAGAACTTGAACACCTCTTTTTTTTGCCTCCTTAAAAAAAAAGTACCCTGATTCTGACATATGCGAATGTACAATCTGATATTCATTATGCTCATTAAGAAACTCTCCCACCCATTTCTTGTATTTTAAAAAATTCAAGGGGTATAACGGCATCGTTCGATAAATCCGTCCACCTAAAGCATCAATTTCATCATCATACGCTCCCTGCTCCTGACGATGGACAAGAAAATCAAACTGCACTTTAGTTCGATCCATATGCCGATAATAATTCATAACCATGGTTTCTGCTCCGCCACGATTCATAATTGTAAATAAATTTAGTATTCTAATCGGCCGCATCCTAATAATTCCTTTCAATTTCTTTTACATGTAAAATATTTAGTATGTTCCAATGATATCACTTATATACCCCCATGCTCCCTGATGTGACATTTGGAAAAAATAAAATAAAAAATAGAACACATAAAATCCCAGCTTAAAGAATCTGCTTTTTTCTGACACCATTGCTTTTTCAAGCACATATGGATAAAAAATACATCCAAATATATTTGTATATGTCGCCATACGCACAAAATACAAACCACTGGTAAATGTAGCTATAACATTTAGAAAAAAGTTTATCAACATCATATTAGATGAAATGGCAACAATCTTATTATCCTCTGAATTAATTTTATCTCGGTACATATAAGACAAAACTACCGGAACAAAACTGATCAAAATACGAACTGGTGATGAACCACTGCTTGTCTGCATTGTTTCTACAACATAATCATATGTGGTTCCTTCCATTATTACACTTAATGTTTCCAACATTGGGTATAAAAATAACAATACTGCCGAAATAATCGGGATTAAAATTTTTTGTTTTATAGTCCATGTTTTTCCCATTATAATATACCCAAGTGGAATACACAAATATGCAGAATTATGAAATTGTGCCGCTAAAACACAAGTCAAAATGTATGTCAACCATTTCCTCTCCTTTAGAAATAATACTCCAGCAAATACGATGGAAACTGCCAACCACTGTCTCATCATAGAAAAATAGTTATAATATAATGTACTTGCCCAAAAATAGAAACATGATATAAGAAAACTGTAACTCTCTCTCTTTAAAACAGCAACTAAAAGAATAGTCTCTATAGTCGCGACAAATAAAAACCAATGATGATAGTCAGAAGAAATAAACATCTTAAAAAAATTAGTGCATATATCAAATCCTATGTCTTTTCCTCCTGAAGAAATAATTTCCTTAATTCTTTCATAATCACCAGCTTGATTTTCAAAAGACGATACGTAAACTGATGTATCATTCATACTCGAACGCATACCAGCCAGTAAAGCCAAGTATCCAAAAAAAATAACCCATGGCATACTTTTCATAATATAATCCGGCTGCCGTAATTTACAACATGTTTCTCTTCTACTTCTGTAACTTGCCAAAATAAGAATAAAAAAAACAGACAAATGAATTATCATATCAACACCTTTTCTAAAAGCACATTAGTACATATTATTTATATTATCTTCCAATATATTTTTTTATAAATAAAAGAAGTATATATATTCCTATAGAAAAATTGTATTTTGCACATCCGTAAAATATTTTCCAATGAAAAGGAAAATATTTTAACGTTAGTGTTTTCACACTATCTCTGTATAACTTCTCATTTATTATATGTTTTATTGTTCCAATTTGCTCCCATATAGTATTGGAACTTCCAGTTATATTAATCCCCAAGCCAAGTATTCCAAGCGAAATCCTATTATTTAATGCCTGCCTATATTGTATATCCAATTTCTCTCTTATGATATAATTTTCCATAATATTATAAAGTTGTTGCCATTGTTGAGCCAGACAAGGATTATAATGTGAGGTTATCGACCCTCTTTTTTGTTTACGATAATGATAATAATGTCTATTTAAATATACTGCACTTTTAATATATTGAAAAACATATAAATTAAACAGCCCATCTTCATATGTACCAATTTTTTTTAAATCCTCAAATTGAATATGATTATTCTTTATAAAAGTTGAACGATATAACTTCCCCCACACAGGGCATAAAACATCTGCAAGTTCTGGATGTGCAAGTTCCTCATTCAGCAAACCAACAAACCGCCGATGAAGTTTTTCTTGGCATTCTTTTACTCCATATATATTTTTTTCTTCCAGTATAAAACTCTTAGGTTTTGAAACATCTCCAAATTCACGGACATATCCCCACATAACAACATCTATCTCTTCTGCCAATGCAATATCTAATACCTCTTTACAGGTCTCTTTATCTATCCAGTCATCACTATCTAAAAACATGATATATTCGCCTGTCGCTATCTGAAGTGCCTTGTTTCTCGCAAGAGATACACCACCTTGTTTCTGTTGTTTAATAACACAAATCCTCGAATCTTTTTTTTTAAATTCATCTAAAATTGTTTGGGATGCATCCGAACTATTATCATTTACACATATAATCTCAAGATTTTTATATGTCTGTGTAATAATACTTACCAAGCATTCTCGTATATATTTCTCTGCGTTATATACAGGAACTATAATACTAATTAATGGATTCTCCTTTTTCATTATACAATTTCCTCATTTATAAATCTTTTCGGTATATCTACATATCCATTTTTTATTACAAAATTTTTGCTCATTACTATTCTAATCCCTTTATTGTCTCCAAAACAACCTTTCTCTTATCGAACATATCCTCCATATGCTTTCTTCCTGCCCTCCCCATCGCCAACCTATTTTTAAAAGGCATTGTCAAAAATATTTTCATAACGCCATAAAGGCTATCTGTATTTTGACTTTCACAAAGCAATCCACTCTTTCCCTCAAGTACTGCTTCTTTACAGCCGGGAATATTACTTGTGATCACCGGTCTGCCACATGCTGCATTTTCCAGATTAGTATTTGCCATTCCTTCATGCCAGCTTGGAAGAACAAAACAATGTGCCTTCTCAATATATGAACGAATATCCTGCTGATAACCATAATAATTTAGCCATCCTGCTTCTGTGTATTTCTGAATTTGGGATTCATAATGTTCTTCAAAATCACCTAATACATCTAATACACAATTTTCACCATCAGATCTTAAACGTTCCATAGCTTCAAATAACTCATCAATTCCTTTTTCTTTCATCACTCGGCCAATAAAAAGAAAATGTGTTGTTTCTTCCACCGGATAAGACATATAACGAAAATGATCCAAATCTACACCGGCTCCGCTTAATAACTTACACTTCTCTGGTGAAATAATTTTTAACACTTGAAACATCTCCATATTAGCAGAATTCTCAAAAAACATAACTTTTACTTTCCTGTCAGCCAGTTTATACAGAAATATTACCAGCTTTTTGAGTAATCCTGCATTCTGGAATGTTGTTCCCAGGCCTGTAATGTTGACTGCATAAGGAACTCGTTTTAATCTGCAGGCAAGTCCGCCATAGATATTCGGCTTAATTGTATATGTAATAACCTGGTCTGGTTTGACCTGATTCAAAATTTTCATATAGTGCACAAATAATTTCAAATCTGTTTTCGGGTTAATTCCCCTACGATCAATCGATGTATTGATAAATTTACATCCCATTTTTATCAGAAGAGGTATGCACTCTCCATCCGGGTCAGAAATATAAACTTCATTGCCCTGCTCCAGAAGTGTCTTAATCAGCATACTGCGAAACTGATACAACCCCACATCATTATTTGCCATAATTAAGATTTTTCTGACTCTCGACATACTCTTTCTCCTTGCAATGATTCTTCTGCTGCATCATGAAACGTCTGAAACTCCTCTGGCAGGCACACCTACATATACCTTTTCTTCAGTCAAATTCTTTACAACCACCGCACCAACTCCTATCGTACAATTTTCACAAATCTCAATATTGTTCCTAATTCCTGCTCCAATCCCGATATGGGTGCAACTTCCAACATGTACCGTTCCACCTAATGCTGCTTTTGGAGAAATATGTACATAATCTTCTAGTACATTGTCATGCTCAATCACAGCACCAGAATTGATGATACAATGTTTTCCTATGATCGTACACGGATTGATTACAGAACCAGCCATTACCACCGTACCAATACCTATTTGAACATCAGTTGCAATCTGTGCTGATGGATGAATTAGTGATACCCAATTAAGGTCATACATTTCTGCTATTCTTTTCCGAACCATATTAGCACCAACTGCAATCACAAAGTCTGTCCTACCGTCATTCAATCCGGATAGATCAGAGGATGTACCAACAATCGGAAACCCAAGGCATGAACCTTTTGCATTATCATCAATAAAACAAATTTCTGTATATTCATTTTTTAAGGCAATATCAGCAATAACCTTACCATGCCCTCCAGCGCCTATGATGACTAATCGATTACTCATGTGCTTCTCCTTCTTCCTTTGTTCCGTTAAATACTTCCATCGTAGCTGAAGTTTCCGAACTGATTCCTTCTCGCTTTAACACAACCCTAACTGTCTTAATCAGAATCTTTAAATCAAGCCAGAAAGAAACATGATCTACATAGTAAACATCCTTTTCAAATTTTTCCTCCCAAGTAAGTGAATTACGTCCATATGCTTGTGCATATCCTGTTAATCCTGGTTTTACTTCGTGCCTTCTGTGCTGAAATTCGTTATAAAGCGGGAGGTATTCTGTAAGCAGCGGCCTGGGACCTATTAGAGTCAAGTCACCGCATAATATCAAGGCTATTTCCGGCAGTTCATCCAGACTGGTGGATCTCAGCCATTTACCAAAACGTGTCAGCCGAACCTCATCCGGAAGTAAGTTTCCATCAGCATCCCGCTCATCGGTCATTGTACGAAACTTTACCATATTAAAAGTTTCTTCATTCAGTCCCGGCCTGAGCTGTTTAAACAGAACCGGGCTTCCCAGTTTAACTCTGACAAGGAATGCTATAATCAGATACAGCCACCAGAAAACCAATAAAAACACCCCGGAGCAGACTATATCAATCAGCCTTTTAATGTATTTAGCATAAAAACTTTCTTTTCCCATTTTTTTCATTCTACTTATCCATCATCTATTCAAAGCAGCTTCTAATCATCTCAATCACTTTATCCTGCACTTCTGCAGGCATCTTGTTGTCACTTGGCAGGCACAATCCTCTATGAAAAATATCCATCCCCACATCTAACGGCTTTCCATCAGTTCCAACTGATCCACCGAAAATATAGGCATTCGTCTTAGCCCTTCCGTCCCCTTCACGAGTCACAAATGCATTCATCCGATACATTGGCTGCATATGCATCGGTTTCCAGATTGGCCTGCCCTCTGCATTATATTTCGCCAGAATTTCAAGAATCTCTGTGGGGCAGCTCTTCCCATACTCAGGAATATACAAAGCTTCCTGTTCTCCACGGACCTGTCTGCACATAGCCTCCGGATCAATAATCATGCTGGACAGCCAGTAATTCGGAGTAGACTTTTCAAAATCAATCGGGTTCATAGATACGGGCAATCCCTTGAAGCCCTCCTTATATCTCTCGTAAATCATTTTCTTCTGTGCAATGTGTTCTTCCAAGTACGGAAGCTGTCCCCTCACCACTCCGGCAATCAGATTGCTCATCCGGTAGTTGTAGCCGATTTCCTCATGGTGATACCAGGGCGCGTTCTCGCGGCTCTGTGTACTCCATTTTCTTACCTTATCTGCATCTTCCAAACTGTCAGTGAGGAACATACCTCCCGAGGAACCAGTAATGATTTTATTTCCGTTAAACGAAATTACAGAAAAATCTCCAAAAGTTCCTGTCTGCTTTCCTTTATAAGCTGCACCAAATGATTCTGCAGCATCCTCCACAATCTTTGCTCCATACTTGTCACAAACCGCACGAATCTCATCAATCTTTCCCGGCGTACCATAAAGATGAGCAATGACAACAACCTTTACATCCGGATAAAGTTCAAATGCTTTTTCTAAAGCTGCCGGATCCATATTCCAAGTATCATACTCTGTATCAATAAAAACTGGAACACCCCCCTCATAAACAACCGGGTTTACCGTTGCACTGAAGGTCATGTCTGAACAAAACACTCTGTCTCCAGGTCTGACGCCAGCCAGCTTCATACACAAATGAAGTGCCGCTGTTCCAGCGGACAGAGCCACAGCGTATTTACAGCCTATCTTTTCTGCTGTGATCCGTTCCACTTCATTAAGGTTTTCTCCAACTGTGGACATCCAGTTTGTCTTGTAGGCTTCCTCCATATACTTCCATTCTTCGCCATGCATGGTTGGTGTACTAAGCCAGACTCTTTCTGAAAACATCTCGAATGTTTTGTTATTCATATATTTTCTCTTTCACTCCTTATATATAAAGCCAAATGCACTTATACTCTAAAATGTCAAATAGCCTGTGAATGTTCTTGTGAGAGCATCTGCAGGCTAAGTCAAACTTCATATGATGATTTTCTGCTTGTGATGTAGTTCAAAACAGGCATGTAAGAAGCCTTTATCTCATAAATTCGACTAAGCCAGTGAAACCTATGTAAAATTAAAAGTTTTAAGGAAGCCCCAGGGAAACTGGTTTCACACCACTATCCCTGGCCGAATCCACATTACCACCTACACCAGTTTACGGTGCCACCTCCGTAGTATCCGTCTCGCCTTCCTCTTCCTCCGTCTTCTCCATATAAACAAGTGCCACAGGACCGCCTGCCGAATGGAAGTAAGCCGACACTTCATTCTCGCTCTCCAGCTCTGTCTCCAGGAGTTCCCAGATTCCCTCTTCCGCAATGTGCTCCTTATAGACCTTTCCATCCACGATGTGTTCCGGGAATTTATGGCCTATGCAGTAGTGCAGTACATAGACTTCTATATCGTCTGTAACATTATTTGCCACAAAGGTTACCTTGACCGGATCTTCTTCCGTAGGCTCTGCCTCTGTGATCTCCAGGTTCATGACAGGGGACAGGAATTTCAGTTCGTCCAGATCGATATCTTCTTTTTCCAGACCCTCTACGCTGAACAGTTCTATTTTAGGAAGCTCTTCGCCCTCCTTGAGTACCAGCTCAAAAGCTTCTTTCAGTGTCGCCTCTGCCGGCGCCTTGTTCAGTCCCTCTATGATCTCCTGAAGCTCTTCTTCAAACATTTCCGGCTCGATGGCCTTTAACTCCACCTTACCCTTGTCTGATTCCACTTTTGTCATATCGATTGAACCCACGATGCTGCCTGCTGCCAATGTATTCATTGACATACTCATAACTACTGCTGCCGCTGCAATACCTGCCGCCGCTTTTCTCATTTTTTTCATCTCGTATCATTCCTCCTTTTCTTGTTACTTTCTTTTCTTGTTGATCTCTTTTCTTAGTACTTTTTCTTGTTACTCTCTTTTCTTCTTACTTTTTTCTTGTTGCTTCTTTTTCTCTTATCTTCCCTTTGGGAGTAATAATTTTAATTTATTTCTGCAAGCAATGAGTCAAGTGAACATGCCCGCAGTCCGCATGTACATTTGCCGAATACTTCAAGGTTCTTTGCCCCCTATTCGGTCACCTCCTCTAAATATGCCTGAACCAGATACCGATACTCCTCACCTGAACTGTCATGGGTAGATACATGGGTAGATAGTGTAAGGATCTGATCTGTCTCATCTACGGGAGCACTTCTGTCTATTCTTGATCCCATGTCCCTGCTGTCAAAGATGTCGTTTAAGAGCGCCCTGCGGCTGCTCTCCTTCTCTCCCATTTTGTAGCGGTGCATCAGGTGCCTGTTGTCACCGCGGTAGGCTGCGAATATCCTGTACTTTTGTATTTTTTCCGGCGTATAGATATATATATTTGGATGCTCCTCCATGAACAGGTTGTCAGAATAATGGTACAGGCTGCCAAAGAGTGTCTCGTCTTCACAATTGGGGCCGTAGACTACGGTCAGGGGATCTGTAAAATCTCTGCCGTTGTAATTTTCTGTATAGAGAGCCCCGCTGCTGCTCTCTTTCCCGTATCTGTCATGGGATGCATAATAACCATTGTCATCCTCCCTCTGCAGAAGAGGTTCATCGATGAGAGTGCCCGGTATAGTGATCCAGGCATATATGTCAGGATTCTCTTCCTGAAGGATCTCAAATTTTACTGGTATTTCTCCTGGTATGATCTCCTCCGGATTCTGTCTCTCGTATGCGTATTTTTCTTCCTCTTCCCGGAGGGCCTGCTCCTGCGCTTCCTTAAGGTATAATTGATATCCCCCAATGGCTGCGGATGCAGCCACAATTACCAGCGCTCCTGCTATTATGGGAACTGCTTTTTTCATCTCTGACCTTCTTTATATTTCTTTATTTCTGTACTTCCACATAAAACGTATCCAATATCAGCTCATATAAAGCATCATCATCTGCATAGAATTCATCGTACACATTGCCCTTTGCCGCCTTGCCCTGGAGTGTGATCAGGTTTTCTTCTTTGAACTCCATATCCAGAGCCTCTGTGGCCAGGTACACTGCTTTGTCCAGATTCAGGTCTGTCACCATCTGGGCTGAGAGCCCCTGGTAGAGTTCTACCGGAAGGGTGTAATCCTCCTGCACAGCCTTTGAGGCTGTTTTTATGAATTCAGTCAGATACTGCTTCTGCCTGGAGATTCGCTGGTTATTGCTGCCGTCTTCTTCCGAGTTTCTCCATCTTACGAAGCTCTCTGCCTGGCTGCCGTCCAGATGAAGGGTTTCCCCTTTTTTGTATTCCGGGCCGGCATCCTCAAAGTCCTCGGGCACAGTCACCGTTACACCGCCTACTGCATCATTTAGAACCGCGATAGCCGACATATTGACCGCCGCATAGCCGTTGATGGGGATTCCGTAGAAGAGCTTTGACACTGCATCAACCATGTACTGGCAGCTTGTCTCTCTCCCATCCCCAAAGGCATAGGCCAATCCCAGGTGGTTTATGTTCTCTCCGATATAGCTGCCCTTGGCATCGAACACGGGAATCTCCGTCATAGTGTCTCTGGAAACAGCAATGATCGTGAGCTGATTGTCAGCCTCATTGAGGACTGCCATGAAGATCGTGTCTGCCTGGCCGCTCTGACCGGAAAATCCTGTCTCTGATCCCAGTACTTCGCCGCTCTGATCGACTCCCATACAGAGTATTGTAATGATATCCTCATTATACCTGTACGCCTTTCCATTGTGCCAGACCATCCCCGGCTCACTGATCCGCGCTGTGTCTTTTTCTCTGGATTCCATGGCCATACTCACCGAGCTGGCGTTTTCCCTCAGTTCCTGTCCACCTCTCACCCTCAGTATATGGTAAGCGCCAAATACTCCGCCCGTACAGAGCACGAGTATGACCGGCAGGAGCAGAACTATCCGCAGGATGATCCTTCCTGCGCTGCGTTTTTTAAATGCTTCCCTCCACAAGATAACGAGTCCGGCTCCAAGGAAGCCTCCCAGAGTGTTAAACAGGATGTCGTCAATATCAAAGATTCCAAACCTGCCAAACAGCTGTGCCCATTCTATCACCAGACTGAGCACCAGGGCTGCCGCGATGCCCTTCCACAGACCGCGGCTATTCTTCTCTTTTTCATGCCAGGCTGCTATTATTCCCAGCGGGACCATTACCAGCAGGCTGATCAGGTCTCCGGATAGTCCTGCGCCTTCCTGTCCGCTGAGCCGAAGGCTGGCAAAAGGCACCAGCTGGACCTTATACTCGCTTCCTGCCTGTGCTCCCAGGAAGATAACTGCCATTACGATGCCCACATAGATAACTGCAATGAAACATATGCAGTACCGCCTGAGTCTGTCTTTTGTATCGCTTTTCATCCTGCATCCCGGCAAAACCGCCCCGTACAGGAACAATGCTGCAGCTGCCAGCACTGCGGCCGCCAGGTATATGATAAGCGGGACTGTCTCCAGTTCCCGTGAGGCACTTATAATGCCGCCTATGATTTCAGTTAATACTCTCACGCTGCTCCCCATTTCATTCTTTGACAATAAGTTTCAGTACTTCAGGATCTGACTGGTTTCCGTCTATGTCCGTGACCGTGTAAGTCAGGGCATATTCGCCTGGTGTATTCAGGTCATATTCGCCCTTGATGCTGATATTCCTGTATAGAGTATCTCTGTCATCCTTATCATCCTGGATATCCTCTACCAGCAGTATCTTATCTGTAAGTGTAAAGGAATCTCCCACCTTCAGCACTACCTGGCCGGTGGAAAGCTTGAGCACAGGTGCATTCGGGTTTGACGGGGGCTTTTGCTCCGTCTCCTCCTCTTTATCCGGGACTTTCTCCGCAGCCTTTGGTTTAACCGGCTCTGTCTCCGGCAGCATCTCCATTGTTACCTGGCTTGGCTCCCCCATCTGAAGCTTTAGGTTCAGCCCCTCGAAAGAGCGCAGGGTTATCAGGGATATGCCTGTCAACAGGGCCAGCAGCACGGCTGTCACCGCTATTTTTATCTTCATTCCTGTGCTCCTTTCTTATAACGTCTCCTCGGTGTTCATCTCTTTCTCATCCAGTTCTATGTATCTTTTATACTTGCTGTAATGGCCATACCTGCTGTAGCTTCCGTATCTGCCATATTTTCCGTAGGAAGAAAAACCGCCCGGATTTCTGTTGATCAGATATCCTATAAGCTTCTGGTTCTGGATAAACGGAGCTATCCCTTCCCGTATCTGCCTGACTGCAGCCATATCATGGCACACTGCATAAACAACTGCATCCGCATATTTCGACATCATAGCCGCGTCTGTAAACATGCAGGCCGGCGGCGTATCGATGATGATGTACTCGTATTCCTTCTTAAGAGTTTCCATCAGGCCTTCCATTTCCTTCTCATTGATTATGCCTGATGCCGCCCCGCTTATGGTACCGCCCGGCAGTATATCTATCCCGTCCTGCTGCTTGATCAGACCCTCCAGCTTAATGCCTGCTTTGAAATAATCAGAGAGTCCTTCTGTCTCTTCCAGCCCCAGCACCGTCTCCACAGAGGGTTTGCGGAAATCTGCATCCAACAGCAGTACCTTTCTTCCCTTCTGCGCAAAAGCTATAGCCAGGTTTACCGATATCATGCTCTTTCCCTCTCTGGGAAGCGTACTGGTGACCATGAGTACCTGCCGCTTATCAGCAGACATTACGTTTTCTATTCTGGACTGGGCCGCCAGTATTGACTGCTTCAGCCCCCAGTCTACTCTCTTATTTGTAAGCAGGAGCAGAGACTTTGTGCTCAACATACGCTTTTTCAGCTTTACCTCTGGCAGGAGTGCAATACAATTGCTTGAGGTCACCTTCCTCATATCCCCTTCTTTGCGCACAGTCTGCATTGTCAGAACATATATGGTCGCCAGCAGAAAACATATAAACATTCCCGCAAGCGCTCCCTTTGCAGCTGACAGCAGCGGCGAGTGCGTGACAGACGGGCTTTCGGATGCCTCCGATTCATCAACGATCTGCAGCTCCACTGTCCCCACAGATTTCGAGGCCCACTCCGGATATATTTCCTTGAATATCTTTAATAATGTATTCGCATTCTGATAGTTGTTGGCATTCACAGACACCTCAAACAGCGTCCCGCCCTCTGTATAGGAACTTTGAAAACTGAAGTTCTCATTTATTGTGTTTTCCTCTATCCTGTGAAATAAATCGTTTTTAAAATCCTTCATGCCTGTAAGTACAGGCAGCGCCTGGCTGAGACGTCTTGCCAGCGCCCCGTCTATGGCTGTATCTGATGTCTTATATACCGCGTATGTTATCTTTGCAGAGTACTCCGGCATGTATTTCCAATTGTAAAAACCTACGGCACCGATCGCCGCTATTACGGCAAACAGCAAAAACTGGAGCCAGTATTTCTTCAGACAGCGCCAGTAATCCTGCAGCATTGCCTCTAAATCTATTTTTTCATATTCTGAAATAACATCTGCCTGCCGTTCCGCCTGCATTTGTCCACCTCTTTCTGTCATCTCTGCGCCTTATAACCATACCGGTATCCGCCGTATTTTCCATATTTACCATAACTGCCTCCCCCCAGGATCAGATTTCCCCTGGTCATGTTCAGCACACAGCCTATCGCGGATGTACCGGCATTTTCCAGAAGGTCTACCAGGTCATTTACTACTGCAGCCTTTACTTCATCCTGCTTTATAAAAAGGATTGCCGCGTCTGCACTTTTTGCCGTTACCTCCGCATCCCTTACAATTCCCATAGGAGGAGTATCCAGGATCACATAATCCGCCTGGGCTTTTATTTGCTCCAGCAGCTCCCCAAGCTCCTGCTTCTCCAGCAGTTTATCCGGCTCCGGCACTACTTTGAACTGTACAACTGCAGACAGATTAGCTGTCTGCCCGACCGGCTGCAGAGCATCCGCAAGTTCACTTTTCCCCTCCAGCAGGCCTGTCAGTTCTATACCCTTGTCTACGTACAGCTCAAACATTTTTCTCAGCGCTGGCCTCCGCAGATCGCAGTCCACCAGCACTACGCGGTTACCGCGCTGGGCCAGGTTCAGGGCGATATTGGCAGCCCCTGTTGACTTTCCTTCATTCTCCTGCACACTTGTAACCATCAAAGTTTTGTAGTGGTGTGCATCCATCTTCTCCTGCACATTTGTAACCATCTTGTCCACATCTTCTATATAAAACGCGTCTGTCCTGGGATCCGTGATCAGCAGGGCATTCTGCTTTTTCCCTTTTTTCACATAGACTAATTTTCCCAGGATACCTGTCTCCAGCAGCTTTTCTCCCTGCTCTGCACTGTGTATCTTGTCTGTCATCACCGCTGCCATCACTGTCAGCCCCACTCCGACCGCCAGCACTAACATTCCGGCCATAAATGCATAATACTCCGTCCTGGCAGGCAGAGTGATGATACTGTCCGCAGACAATCCCGAAAGCCTCTGCAGCAGATATCCTGTCTCAAAATAACCAGATAACTGGGGGTAATTTTCCAGCCCCGCCTTTAAAAGCCTGAACGCATGCTCTGCAGTGTCGGCTGTAGCGCTCATGGTAATGAGGTTCGTCTGCCCTACCTGGGCCGCCCTCAGGGTACCATTCAGCGCCTCTGTTTCGCTGTTTTTCCGGATCTGCTCCTTTAACATGCTGCTGTTAAGCACGCTCATGCTTCTGCTTACCGCCGTATTTACACTGCCGTCACTCTGCTTGCTGCCCGCAGCGTCCCTGGGCACCACTGCCAGCTGGATGCTGGCCTGATAGCTGTCCTTCATGAAATAATCCAGGGCCACATAAACCCCGATCAGGGTAATACACGCGCACACCACTATGACAAACAAGTTCCTCTTCAGGCAGCGGAAGAGATACTGGTAATCCTGAGCCAGATAATCTCTCCTTATGTCTCTCTGATTCTGTTCCATTCCTGCCTCCTCTACTCCACGACTACGATCAGCCTTGCGCTGCAGTCATACCCCGTATCTTCTGATGTATAAGAATAGACCACAGAATAAATGCCGGGCACGTTGCTTTTCACATCAGAGCTTATATCAATCCTGGAGATATTTACCCAGCTTCCGGGAGACTCATTAGCCTCTTTTTCTGTAACAAGAGTCACCTCGCCTTTTTCCTCCACCTCAACCATGGGCCCGCGGTCGATCAGCAGGGTTCCCTTATCTTCAATATGGTCCAGATAATCCTCCGGGCTAAACCTCCTGCCCTTAGTAATATATATCAGATAATCGCTGAGTACGATCTTCGGCCTGAACATCTGCTCCTCATAGCTGTCCTCAAAAATCTCTACCTGTATGGGCAGCTGGGAGGTATCCCCCACGCTGTTCGACACCTGAAGGGTAAAATTATAAATTCCTGTTTTGGCTTCTGCGACGATGTCCTTCTCTCCCTCTATCACAACAAACGGGGTGATATCCCCGTCCAGACAGTCATCTGCCGTTATATAGTCAAACAGGGACAAATTCTGATTCCTGGAAAATCTCAGCGGCTGTGAAATGCCGAAATGCGGCTGACGGTAATCCCGGTATATGAGTGTCCTTGTCAGTTTTCCTGAATTATTGGAATTATCAAATGCTGCATATGTAATCTCAAACTCATTGCTCTCTCCGTCCGGCTTTTTATTGATGCTCTCTATTACGATGCTGCCGGACACATCTTTGTCCTTCTCATCCCAGGCTGTTACACCCTTTATCAATTCACTGTCCGGCGCGCCAATAGGCACTCTGACCTTGTCATCCGCCGCCGTCAGGACAGGGCCTTCCAGATCTATCTGGCTGCGCTTGTACTCTGTATATTTCCAGCCTCCAATGATCGCGGCCAGGCACAAAATGCCAAGTATTATCCCAGCTTTTTTCATCTTACTCCTCTTTTCTGTCTGTGTTTAAACCAATTGTGGAGCTGCCTTTTAAAATCCTGCTTGGATTCTCAGACAGCCACAGCCGTATCTCAGCGGAGGTAAACATACCTGACAGATACCACATGAGCCGCTGCAGGTCATGCGACCTGTATCTGGTGTCATGGGCGTCTGTGGCTATCACCCGGGCTATGCCGCTTACGAGCAGCTGTTCTGCCGTCATTTTGCATGCCCTGCCAAAATCCCCCGCCAGGCTCCCCTGGTTTACCTGGAGCACATATCCCTGGCTTTCCAGATAATATGCCAGTTCAGTCTCCTTTTGTATAAACATATATCTTTCCGGATGGGCCACCACGATCCTGTATCCCGCGTCCCGCAGCTTACGCAGCTGCCTGCATACATTTTCCCCAGACTGGTCAAAGGGAAACTCTGCCAGAATATAATCTGTCCCGTTTAAGGTCAGCAGTCTGCCCTTTTCCAAAAGCCCGGCCGTGTTCTCATCCACAAAGATCTCCATCCCAGGATACAGTTTCACCGGTATATTCTGTCTGCGCAGAACCTCCTCCAGCTCTGTAAACCTCTCCTGATATTCTTCCAGTGCATATGGATAGTAATTCCCGTGGCTGGTCGCCGCGATATGACTTACGTTAGAAGCAGCGGCCCTGCGGGCCATAAAGACTGCCTCCTCCATACTTCCGGGTCCGTCATCCAATCCCGGCAGAATATGCGAATGTAAATCGACCATCAATCTCTCCCCTGATTCCCTATCTGTCTGATACGCTCCTCTTCCTCTTTCTTGTCATAGTGATATGTAGGCACAATCTCTGAAACGATCGCTTTTATGTGCTCCTCCTCCCGGTAGCTCGCCTCATCCAGCTGGCGGAGCTTGCGCTTAAACCATCCGTCATCCATCTCAATAGGCCTGCCGATATGGATCAGTTCATTTGCCGTTCCTGTCAGCCCTTCCTCATCCATGAGCAGTTCCTCAAAAAGCTTCTCCCCGGGACGAAGCCCTGTATATTCAACCATGATGTCTACATCCGGCGTATAGCCTGACAGACGTATCAGATTGCGGGCCATATCATCGATCCTGACAGGCTCTCCCATATCCAGGACAAATATCTCGCCGCCCTTTGCATAATAGGCCGCCTGAAGTACAAGAGATACCGCCTCCGGTATCGTCATAAAGTAGCGGATAATATTCTTGTCGGTAACTGTCACAGGACCGCCCTCGCTGATCTGCTTTTTAAAGAGCGGAATGACACTGCCGTTGTTTCCGAGAACGTTACCGAAACGGACAGCCACAAAATCTGTTGAGCTGTACTGACGGTTCATCATCTGTATCACCATCTCACCAAGACGCTTGGATGCTCCCATGATATTTGTCGGGTTTACCGCCTTATCCGTGGAGATCATCACGAACTTCTTTACACCGCTCCTAGCTGCCGCCGTGGCCGTATTGTATGTTCCCAGGACATTATTCTTGATAGCCTCATTGGGGCTCTCCTCCATCAGAGGAA
Organism: Murimonas intestini; assembly: GCF_024622195.1. Taxonomy (NCBI): domain Bacteria; kingdom Bacillati; phylum Bacillota; class Clostridia; order Lachnospirales; family Lachnospiraceae; genus Murimonas; species Murimonas intestini. The sequence goes on along the minus strand of NZ_JANKBI010000002.1, from coordinate 19,301 downwards.
CATGCTTGTGCGCGGCTGCGTGAAAAACCACATCCGGACGATAATGCTTCATCACCCAGTTGACCCGGTATGTATTTCGCACAGAACCAATCAAAGTGACAAGATTCAGCTGGGGACATGATCTGATCAGTTCCTGCTGGATCTCATAGGCATTGTTCTCATACATATCAAAAATGATCAGCTGTTTGGGATCCGCATGGGCTATCTGACGGCAGAGTTCACTGCCGATAGAGCCTCCGCCCCCTGTGACCAGAACTACCTTTCCTGCTATCGCCGCAAAGATCTCGTCATTATTTACCTTTACCTGGGCGCGGCCCAGAAGGTCGGTGATCTCTACGCTGCGCAGCTTACTGACGCTGACCTCGCCGTTCACCAGCTGATAGACTCCCGGCACCGTCTGCAGACGGCAGCCCGTATCCTTGCAGATATTCAGGATATCCCTGCGGTCCTGAGGCGCAGAGCTGGGAATCGCATATATAATATGATTTATATTATACTTTTTCACCATAGCCGGTATATCATACCTGTTTCCCACAATTGGGATGCTCTCCAGCATCCGCTTCTTTTTATTTGGATTATCATCAATGACACAGCATACTTCCGTATGGATCTTATCGCTGTTGCGCAGTTCCTTTATGAGAACCTGTCCCGCGGAGCCTGCGCCGATGATCATGATCCTGTCATTTTTCTCGACCGGCGCCTCATGGCTGTTCAAATAAAAACGTATCAGGCGGTACGAAAAGCGTACTCCTGTGGTCAGGCAGAAGCTGATCACATAACCTATAAAATACCACGACAGCGGCATATTCAGCCTCATAAACAGCGCTCCCGCCGCATACACGGCCGCTAATATCACATAGGCGTTCAGTATCATCCTCAATTCCGACACACTCGCCAGGCGCCAGATGCTGTGGTACAGCCGGCATATATAAAATACCACCATGCTTGATACCACCCAATACGGCATCGCCACCAGATAGCCCTGTATGTACATCTTCGGAATACTTGTATATACAAAGTCAAAACGCAGAAGCAGCGCCAGCAGATAGGAAGAGAGAATAATCAATACATCTGCAAATGCCAGCAGCAGCGCTTTATGGATCCACAGCAAACCTTTATTATTATTTTCCAGCATTTTTTTCTTCCTCTAATAAAATAATATATATATTCTATGTCTGCATGAACTGTACAAACTATAAAACAGAATATGTTTTGGAGGCAGAACCTGTCCGCCTATTCATTCTTGTTCCTGACAAGATATACTGCCACACCTGCAGCCAGCATCACCACAGTAGCTATTGCCGCCTTCTGACAATTCGCCGGTGCCTGATTTTCCAGCATGTTTCCCACAACTGTCCCAGCCTCAGCTGAAATTCCTGCCAAAAACGGGCATAACAGCATAACGGCAAGCAAAAATACCGCCGCTGCTGTTTTTGTATGTTTCATAACGCACTCCCCCTCATCCTGTGTCTATTGTCCGTTGACTATTATCTATTGTCTGTTTCGTTTTACTCCGGCTGTATATGCCCCGGCACATGAAAGGAAAACTCTTCATCCGTATCTCCGGTACACCCTAAAGTCAATTATAGCTTTACTTTAGTATTTTGTAAATGGTTGTTTTTTATTTTACTCTATATTCATCATAAGGAGGATCAGAATGTTTGGAGAAATTATACAAAATCTAAGGAAATCCCACGGTATGAACCAGGTTGTGCTGGCTCAAAAGCTGGGAGTAACTAAACAGGCAGTCTCTAACTGGGAAAATAACAATATACTTCCGTCAATTGATATGCTCATCAAGATATCCCGCTTTTTTTCGGTAAGCTGTGATTATCTGCTTGAAATTGACCACCGCAGCTTTATAGAAGTCAGCGGCCTTACAATAGAAGAGCTTTCCCATATCCAGCAGGTAATCAACGATATAAAAAAATAAATACCGTGTATACAAAAGAGGCTGAACTCCCCCGCTAAATAACTCCAGCGGGGCAGTCAGCTTCAATTAAGATTCTCCTCATATTAGTATCTCTGTTAATTTAATTAATTTCTAAAACACGACACGCCGAAACGTGTTTCAAACCATGTCAATTATACCATATCAGATACAAAACTACAACTTATACCCCATGATTATAAAATATATGATTATAAAATATGATATTATCACCGGTTACTGCTGTCTGCCTACATTTTATCTCAAAAATACTGTTCTGTCTATGTCGAAAACATAAAACTATATGCCTTTTTCTGACACATTTGCCAAAAAAAGGATTCTACAGCTGTGCATCCTCCCGAAGGTTTTTGTTCTATAGGAAACTTTGTTTCCTATAGAACAAAAAAGCCGTATCCATTCGGATACGGCCTCTCGCTCTACTGCGGGAGATGGGACTTGAACCCACACGTCGTTGCCAACACTAGATCCTTAGTCTAGCCTGTCTGCCAATTCCAGCACTCCCGCTTTTGTTGTGGTCCGCAGTGCTCTTCCCTGCGAACAAAAGGAATTATAGCATTACTTTTTCCAGAAGTCAACAACTTTTTTTAAATTTTTTCAAAAACTTTGACAATTCTTTTTACCCCCCTGCTCCGGAAAGTCCAGGTTCTGAATAAATATCTTCTGGAACAGCGAATCTGACGCCAGCTCCAGAAATTCTACTGAGGCTGCCATCCTTTTGCTCCTCTCATATTCCTCCCTGTTTAACACGGCGATCCTGGCGCCCTCGCCTGCCGCATTTCCCACTGATATTATTTTATCCAGGAGACAGGATGGGATCATCCCCACCTCACATGCACTGCGCGGGTCCATATAATTTCCAAAAGCCCCCGCTATCATGACCTGCTCAATCTCCTGTACCTGAATGCCAAGCTCACGGCAGAGCAGGCTGATACCTGATGCAATCGCCCCTTTCCCCAGCTGAAGCTCCCTGATATCCTTCTGGGATATGTATACAGGCCTTCCATCGGCAGTTTCCCCCTCTTCTGCAAGTACAAAAGCCTGCCTTTTGCCGATCTCCCTTATCCTGTCCTTATATATGACAGATTCCGGTGTATTTAACTTCTCCTTTTTCTGCATCCTGCCTGACGGCAGCAGAAATCCGCTCTTCATCAGAAAAGCCGCTGCATCCAGAAGACCTGAACCGCATATGCCCTCCGGCCTGCCGCCTCCTATCACAGTATAAGACAGATGTCCATCCTCCATGAACACATGGTCGATGGCTCCTTCCTTTCCCCTCATGCCGCACTCGATCCTGGCACCCTCGAAAGCAGGTCCCGCAGCCGTAGAGCATGAGACTGCACGGTCCTTGTTTCCCAGGACCATCTCACCGTTTGTCCCAATATCCAGCAGAAGTGTCATAGACCCGATCCTGTCAAAGCCTGCCCACAGCATACAGGCAGCTGTATCTGCACCCACAAACCCTGCAATATTAGGAAGCATCAGAAGCTCTGCCTTGCTGTTTACCTTGATCCGGCAGTCTGCCGCAGGGATCCGCAGTCCTTCTGTCACTTCCGGCATATAAGGGATCTTCAGCAGCCCTTTCGGCGTAATCCCCAGAAATAAATGATGCATGCAGGAATTCCCCACCACTGAGACAAGAGCCACATCCTCAGGCAAAATGCCGCCCTTTTGGGCAAGAGAAGCCGCCAGCCCGTTTATATCACTGCGGACTGAGGCTGTCAGACGTTCTGTACCTTCCTCCACAGCCATGACAGCACGGCTGATAACATCGGCGCCGAACTGGATCTGGGAATTTAAGCAGCTGTCACGTGCCAGCTCTTCGCCTGTTATCCCATCCATCAGATATCCGGCAATTGTAGTTGTGCCAATATCAAATGACATCAGACACCATCTGCCGCTCTCAGGTTGCTCCCCCTCCATGAAGTCCAGGCCGGGCAGTACTTCCACCTTCTGCCTGCGCCCCTCAGACAGGATCTGCGCCCTGTTTCCTTTTTCCGGCAGTTCCACTGTCATATCCTGATCCACCACAGTCTGGCAGGCGCGGCACACTTTCCTGAAACCCTCCGCCAGAACTGTCACCTGACATTTTCCGCAGGTCCCCCTCCCGCCGCAGGGAGCGTCCGGCTTCTCCCCTGACATCCGCAGGGCCTCCAGAAGCGTAGTTCCCTCCTGCACTAAAATGCTCTTATTTGAAGGACAGATGCGTATCCTGTAATTTTTCATAAACACCTTCCCCCTCTTCCTTAATCTGCGCCTGCCCTCCGTTCTTCTTTAAGCTCCTGCATCAGACGCCTGGCAGCCTTTACAGCCTCCGGAGCATCTTCCGAATAGGCATCAGCTTTTATAGAAGCAGCAAACTTTTCTGTGACAGGCGCACCGCCCACCATAATTTTGAATTTCCGTCTTTCTTTCACTGCATTTAGTTCTGACACTATTTTCTTCATCGCAGGCAGAGTGGCTGTCAGCAGAGCGGATACTGCTACAATATCCACATCCCTGTTCTTCTCCGCTGCTTCCACAAATTCATCCCCCGATACATCCACCCCCAGATCCAGCACATTAAATCCGCTGGCTCTGAGCATGGCTGCCACGATATCTTTGCCGATGTCATGAAGATCCCCCGAAACTGTTCCGATTATCACATTTCCGGGGCTGTCATCCGCACTCCCGCCCAAATAAGGCTTCAGGACGGCGATCCCTTTCTTCATTGTTTTAGCAGAGAGCAGCATGTCAGACACAAAATACTCATTTCGATGAAACTTTTCCCCCACAGCTTCCATAGCAGGCATCATTGCGCTGTTCATGATCTCTTCAGCTGAATAACCTGCCCCCAGCGCCTCCTTTACGATACGGCTGATATTTTTAGTATCTCCTTCGTCCACCGCACAAAACACAGCCGTTACTTTTTCATCCATAAGAACCCCTCCTGTCGGGTTCCATTATATCAAATAACAGCTGCATTATCAATCAAGGAGCGTCTGTCAAAGCTTCCTCCGTGACCGTCATACCCGCTGGAACGGTCAGAAAACGCTGTTCGGGCCACGGGCCGCTGACCAGCTCTTTTAAATACTCTACTGTACCTTCTGCCGTCTGGCACCTCAGTGCGAGGATATCCGCCGTCTTCTCAGCTTCCCCCCGCACCTCGGATATTTTATACGCTCCTGTATCCAGTATGACCAGCCTGCTGTAATTCTTCATCATTTCCCGGAGCAGCCGGACGGCCCTGACTGCCCCGCAGCGCATCTTCAGATGTTCATACTCATTCCAGATGGTGCGTCCTCCCTGTATCCATCCTTTCGTCAGGAAATATGTCCCTTCTTCCTCAGTCATTTTCCTGCGCCTTTCCTGGCTGCCCAGAAGAAGGGTGATACAATCCTCCACCTTTGGCATCACCAGCTCACAGCTGCCGTTTTTCAGTCCCAGAACTGCATTTCCACAATAACCCATGCAGAGGATGATCCTGCCGGCATGGCTGATACTGTCGAGTATCTCCTGCAGCTTCTCCCTTAAAAGCTCCGGAGTATTGTGGAGTCCCTGGGGTATCCATATACATGGAAAGGAATATCCCAGCTCCTCAAAAACCATGTCAAGCTCATCCTGAAGGACACTGCAGGCTATTATGACTGTTCCTGTCATTTTGACTTCTCCTGTCCTTCTCTCACAGGCCCTATTCGTCCGGCCCGGTAAGCACGGTTATATCTTCTGCAGAACCTGTCCCTGCCCAGGAGGGCTTCCACAGCCAGCACTGCAGTATAGATATCCCTGTTTGCTGGATCGGCAATGGCTGAATCCATTCCCGCATACATGGCCAATGCCAGGAAAAACTGGTTCACAGCTTTCCTGCAGGGCATCCCATAAGAAACATTCGAGAGGCCTGAAGTTATCTTTACCCCGGGATACCTCCTCTTTATCTCCTTCACAGCGTCCAGGAAATTTATGACGGAATCATTCACCGCTGAGAGCGATAATACAAGAGGATCAATATAGATTCGCTCCGGCGCAATCCCAAAAGAGGCGGCCTTCTCAATTATACGCACCGCTATTTCTACCTTCCTGTCAGCCTCAGCCGCTATCCCGCTGTCATCACATGTCAGTGCTATCACATCCCAGCCATTTTCACTGATGGCGGGAAAAAGTACATCCATCTTGTCCCCTTCCCCGGAGACTGAATTCACGATCCCTCTTTGAGTGACCATAGGCAGAAGCTCTTTTAAAAGATGTGGGTTGGGGCTGTCCACACAGAGGGGCATATCAGTATGGGACTGGACAGTGTCTATTAGCCAGATCATGTCCTCCTTCTCCAGCTCAGGCGCCCTGCCGGAACATATATCCAGATAAGCCGCCCCCGCTTCGGCCTGTTTGTCTGCCAGATCCAGGATGAATGCCTCATCCCGCCTTTCAATTGCCGCACAGACGGACGGGATGGCGCCGTTTATTTTTTCACCGATGATTATCACAAATAACGCCCCCTTATTTATGCTGCATGTGACCATTCCCTGCACATTTTGATCGTATCGGCAGGATTGACTGCCCAGGAATCCGCTCCCACCACATCACATACGGCCTGGTTGACCGGAGCGCCTCCTATAATGATTTTTACATCCTGGCGCATGCCTGCATCCTTAAATGCCTCTACAGTGGCTTTCATGGCGTCAATAGCCAGGGTCAGCACACCGCTCAGCCCTATAATTGTAATGCCCTCTTCTTTGGCCGTTCTGACAATGTCAGAGGGTTTCACGTCGATCCCCAGATCGATCACACTGAAGCCGCTGGCCTCCAGCATGGCCTTCACAATATTTTTCCCTATGTCATGCAGGTCACCTTCCACAGTGCACAGGATCATCTTTCCCATGCTCTCCCCCGTGGATTTCAAAAGGGCCGGGCGGATGATATCCATAGCTTCATTCATAAGCTCTCCGGAAAAAATCAGGTCAGAGACAAAATATTCCTGGGTCGCAAAACGTTCCCCCACGATATTCATTCCTTCCTGGCAGGCTTTCATGGCCTGTCCCGCCTGCTCTCCTCCGTCTTCCATCACTTTATTCATGATCTCCAGAACCACGTCTTCCTCCAGGTCCCCCATTGCCTCTTTCAGCGCTTCATAATCCAGCATACTATTCTACCTCCTTCTTTCTCTCTACTGGCATAGTCCGTATACGAATTTAACTATGTCATCCTCCAGCCTGGTTATCATATCTTTAGCACTTTCAGGTGTGTTCGGATTTTCTTCCAGATACTGCTCCCATGTTTTATAATATTTGCTTTCAAAAGCTCCCACTTCAGAATGCACGTAATCTTCCTTATGGAATTCCTCGCCTGCCTTCTCTCCCGGATTGCTGTACACTCCGTAATCGCGCACAGTCTCACATACAGCGATCAGATTGTCCAGGTTGATGTCGTCATATACAAGGGCGCTCTTGTCGAATCCGAAAATAAACTTTCCATGGGGCATCATGATGTCCAGGAATTCCTTTGTCTTGTCAATACATTCCTGCCTGGTGCAGGTCCGCAGTATGCCTAATGGAAAAAGGCCAGTCAGTATGAATCTTCTTCCCAGCTTCTCTTTAATCACTGCAGGGTCTCCCTGCTCAAACTGCAGCTGGGTATCTACCGGAAGCTCCATAAGGTAGTCCAGATACCTCATCCAGTTGTGCTCGCAGAATCCGTTAGAATGATATCCCATTGATGCATAGTCTGTCACCTGCCTAAGCCACGGCTTCCACCAGAGCTCTGCAAAATCTTTTTCTTTGAGGAAGGTAGCCAGGTGCAGCGGGAAGAATGCATGACCGTAATTTGTTACCTTCTGGGGCAGGCCTACCTTATAATTCAGCGGATAGACTGCCTCTACAGCCGCCTTCACCTTCTGCGGCATCCTTCTGATATCAAGGGACATGCCGCTCAGGCTGCGCAGTGTATCTGTCAGTATATCAAGCGGTGCATATACACCAGTTCCTGTTCCCGGCTCCGCGCTGTAATAGCCGTATTTCTCACTCAGCTTCCTTATCAGCTTCATGCTCTCACCCATCACCGCATTGCTGGCTGTCATAGCCTGGGCTGCTGCGAACATGCACCTTCCCGGTGTATCCAGCTCCTTAAAATTCCTGGGCAGTACACGCTCTATTATGCAGTCATAAGGATTTTCAATAAATGCGTCGTAATCCTCAGGATAGAATCCCACATGGTTCGGGTGCTGCATAAATCCTGTATTGCTCACCTTCATGTTATTGGCTCCCAGGGTCTGGTATTTTGCTGGCAGCAGGATCGTGCCCGAATAGACACATACATCTGAGAAAACCATGCTGCACAGCTCATCCGCTGCCTTTTCCAGCTTCTCCGGATGCCAGAGGGCTTCCTTCCCTGATATTCCGGCGTACCCGGCCACTACATTTAAAGAAAGCCCTACATTGACCGGCACCCTCTTTGGTATCTTATTGTCGTAGACATCACAGAATAACTGCTGTCTCTCCTCTCTAAGCTTTACTGCATCCTCCATATTACAGCCTCCTTTTCGTTTTGAATGTCTTATTTTCTTACAGCATATTAATACATAGCTCCTGAGACAAACGGTATCCACAGAGCCGCCAGGATGATCCAAAGCACAGAGATAATGATCCCTGCCTTAGCCAGCTCTTTGATCTTCCAGTATCCCTTTGTGTAGGACATCAGTACTACCGCATTCAGGGGCAGTATGGTTGAATTTGAAGCAAAGATCCCCACTGTTATGACTGCCATGACAGGATTTAAATGCAGGGCCTCCGCCATTGTATAGACAGGTATTATCAGCATAGAGACAGCTGCAGGACCCACAGGGATCACCAGCAGTACGAGAGTTACCAGCAGCCCCAGCATCACCACCATTGACATTGCACCCATGCCCGGAAATGCCGATGTGATCCTGTCCGCCGCCAATTGTACCAGCCCGGTATCCTTGGCCAGTGTCCCCAGTGATACAGTGGCTCCTCCCATCAGAGGGATCTCCCAGGGGACTCCATCCCTGAATTCTTTCCACGAGAAAGCATTCACCTGGGGCAGCACCATACAGGCCAGCCCTATCACCGCCACTGTAGTCGTATTTAAGGCAGTGACCCATGTGCCTGCCACCCAGGCCACGATCATAAGCCCTACTATTACAAGTATCTTCTTCTCCGCAGGATGGCTCTTCTTTTCCCTCTGTATCTTCTCGATGAACTTCTCAGTCACCTTGCCTGGAAGCGCCTCCACACGGTAGAACCATATCAGGATCAGCCAGGCAGCCACCAGCAGGACCAGGGATATGGGAAGCCCCGCCACGCACCACTGCAGAAAAGTCACATGTATCCCGGCATTGTCCTTCAAAAGATTCAGGGCAAGTACATTTACTGTAGATCCCATAGGAGTTGCCGTCCCCCCTATCACAGATGCCAGGGGCAGGGACAGCAAAAGCACCTTGCCAAGCCTTCTCTCCTGCTCCTCACCCCACTCCTCCCTGAGTATTTCCAGAAGGCTGAGGGCAAAGGCCAGAAAGATAACTACTGCCGCGATATCGCTCATGATCATGGATATCAGATATGTAAGAAGCATAAATGCAAATATGATCTTCTTTGCATTTCCCCGGCATATTTCAAGCAGCTTCTTGAGCAGCCTGGCAGATATACTCGTCTTCCTGATAGCGATCGCCACGCCGAAGGAGGCGATCGTAAAATAGTGGGAAGGATTTGCATAGCCCGCAAAGGCCGCCGACATAGAAGGCATCAGGCCCAGGAGCGGTTCCAGTATCACTACCAGCAGGCTGGATATCCCTATGGGTATCGGCTGCCTGACCCAGAGCAGCACCGCAAAAAGGATCAGACAGGCCGCGCTTACCATCTCTTTAGAAAAGCTTCCCATACCCGGCAGGAATATCGCCCCTGCCAGCAGGACGGCAGCTGCCAGAAGGCTGATCAAATTACTTTTGCCGGAATTTTCATTTACTGCTGCCATATTAATCCTCCTCATTTAAATTCCATCGCCAAAGGCGGTTTTAAATAGATTTTGCATATAACTGTGAAGGTACTGTACAGTTATGTTTTTTATAATTTCAGTGTAGAATCTTTCGCTGTTATCCCCGCTGCAATATCTTCATTGATCTGTGCGATCCTCTTATCATTGAGAGGGAACAGAAGCACAAACACAAGAGACAAAAGCGACATGACAAACGGGATCCAGGAGAACAGGTTTCCAAGCCCGCCCACAAATGCAGATGTGATTTCCCCGCCTGCTGTCACAGCATCCAGGTTGACCGCCATAAGGACACCGCTTCTGATAAAGGTAGCGATCAGGACGCCTGAGGTTATTGTCAGAGAATAGATCGACATTGTAATGCCGTCCAGGCGGTTGCCTGTCTTCCATGCGCCGTAATCAGACGCAGCGGCAAACATCGGCATAATATAGTTCTCCAGCATGCCCATGAAAAAGCTGGAAACAGCAAAGATAGCGATAAAGCTGTATGCAGTGAGGTTCTTAAAGGTCAGGGCCAGGATTCCCACCACTGCCACATGGGTGATCATACACATGGAAAAGCATCTCTTTGTCTCTTTGAATATCTTTTTCCACAGTGGTCCAAACATTACGCCTATGATGGCGGCCAGGTTAAATACCACCATAAATGTTGCCATATAACTGAAATCGCCAAATACATATGTAAAAATATATGTAGCGCATGTCACATATACAAAATAGTAGCCTTTGTGGATTGCCATAAATGCAAACATTGAAAGGAGAGCTTTGTTAGTGAAAACTGTCTTGAACATAGTAGACAGCGGGATATTCTTTTTCTTTTCCCCTGTAGCTGTCCGGCTTCTGGCGATGGCATTGCGTTCTACGTATGATCCTCTCAGTCCGATGGCCAGGGCTACGTAGAAAGCAATGGTGATCAGTCCGATGATCAGGCCCAGCACTGCATATGCATTTGTCTCACCCATTGACGCTGTAAAAGCTACAAGTACAAGAGGGATGATATATCCGAATACAGTCTTTCCACCGTCACGGCCGATCTTCTGGAACATGGCAAAAAACTGTCTGTCAGAAGGATTTGTGGAAAGCAGCGGATATACAGCCGCTATAGGTGTGGCTGATACAGGACCAAATATGGCAATCACTACTGAGAGTATCAGTGCCACGATCCCCGTATTGGCTCCCGACACTCCCAGGGCAGGCAGTGCGAACAGAAGCATCCAGGCGCTGTAGACTACAATGGTACCTCCAATGATGAATGGATAATATTTCGCCTTCTTAAATGAGAAACGGTCCAGAAATGTGCCGAATATAGGCCCTCCTATCCACCCCACGATCGTCTGGACAAGACTGAGGAAGCCTGAGAAAGCAGCCGAGAGCAGATATACATTTGTATACAGGAATGGGGCATACGTTGAAAAGTAGGCTTTATTAAAGCCTCCCCCCAGCTCCGAGGCCGGCCACAGGACTTTTAACAGCTTTAAACGTTTTTTATCCTCTTTCTTTTGCTGTTCACTGATAGTTACTTCTTCTGGCATAAATGATTCCCCCTTTTCTTTTGTGACGCTGTTTTTTGACTTTTAATAATGTTTATATTTATTTAACTAAATACTATCATCTGCATTTTCTATTGTCTAATATCTTTTTCGCATGTCTCATTCCAAATCAGAATAACAAAAATCCGGACTTCCGCTTTAACTGCGGAAAATCCGGATCTTTCAATATCAGTCTTATTTAATTGTCCGCCCTGCTCCGGCCGGACCCCGCCTCATACCGGCAGAGCGCTGCCCTGCACGCTTAACAGGCGCCTATTGTGCCTATGCCGGCTATCTTCCAATCTCCCCGCCCGGTGTCATCTATCCTTTTGAAGTACTCCCGCGCCAGCCTCTTAAATTCCAGTACTACTTCATTTGTCTCCCCCGCTCTTCCTGCCATCAGGATACCGCTCTCAGTTTCGGGAAGGTCATAGTAAACACAGTCCTGGTTGTAATACTCCTGCATATACCTGTCAGTGATAAATATCTCGTTGGATTTCCTGACACTGAGAGACATACCTGAAAAATATTTTGTATAATAGGAAATCCTCGGGGTGAATCCATGGGCATTGCACAGCCCGTTTACCATCTCCCCGAAAAAACGGTCATTAGGCAGAACGAAGCCCTGCATGCGCAGATCCTCTATGCAGATATTTGTTCTTCCCGCCAGAGGATTTGATTTCAGCATCCCCACTGACCAGCAGCAGTGAAGCACCATCTCCCAGCTGATATCCTCCCTGTCAAAGAGATCCTGACGGTAGGAATTTACAAGCACCACATCTATCTCATTATCCAAAAGCCCCTTTAACTGTTCCGAGATGCTTTCATTCTCTATCCTCACATCAATGCTTGGATTCCTCTCCTGGAATTTATGTACCACAGGAAGCAGGAAAGCCTGTGTCTGTGCAGAAGGAGTTGTGGTGACAACAAGCCTGGGATTATTGCAGGCCTGGATCTCTGTCGCCTTTAACAGCACATCCTGAAACCCTGAGAGCATCTTCTTCCACTCCTTAAAAAGCTCTTTACCTGCCGGGGTTACTTTTACGCTTGAATTCTTCCCCCTGATAAAAAGTATGATCCCCAGCTGTATCTCCAGATCAGCTATCTTTTTGCTCAGCGTCGGCTGAGACAGATGCATCTCTGCCGCTGCCTTAGTAAAACTCTTGTTGTCTGCCACGCTCAGGCAGATCTGGATCTGCTGTAAAGTAATACCTCCAATGTCCATATATTTCATGATACCTTCCCCCAATAGTCCAAAACACTGTTACTGTTCACTCCGACCAGTAACACGCTCCGCGGGACGGAGACGTGTGAATAGTAACCAAGCACTTTCCTATGCGTTTTCCATACGCATGCCAATAACATTATCTACCATAATTCTATCTGTTTCACGGATGTTTTACAAGGAACTTTTACAGTTACTATTCACACGTCACCGTCCCGCGAGGTGTTTTCGTGCGTATTTTGCACGAAAATCACGAGGGCTGTGGCGCGAAACGGCGCTTTTGGCCGTTTCTGTGCATCGCGAAGCGTCCGGTCATATTTCTTAATGCCCAAATTAACCGAATAATACGTACTTTAAAAAAAATTCAATTTTTTTCTAATTTTGTGTTGACAAACATAAAAATATATTGTATTATAATGCCTGTGAGTTGCGAAACACAACTTCACAAAATAAAGAAACGTGCGGAAGTGGCGGAATTGGCAGACGCGCAGGCTTCAGGTGCCTGTGGTAGCAATACCGTGTGGGTTCAAGTCCCATCTTCCGCACTCTTTTTTTGCCCTAATGCAAAAACTTAGTCAAAGCCCCGCGGCAGCCGCCAAATGCACATGCAGGCATGCACACTTGTCTCGCTGCCTGCAGGAATAAAAAATCCAGGTCCTCATCTCTGAGTCCTGGATTTTTTATTTTTGAGCATTCATCCTCTGATATGGAAGCTGCTCTCCTGCACTGCCGGAATCTCTTCTGATTCCACATTGTCTATCTGAATGAACATGCCCTCATGGAGCTTTGAAAGCATCAAGGCTATCTCATCTGATGTGCCCTGCAGCTCCATCTCCACTCTGCCGTCCCATCCGTTTCTCACCCATCCTGTCACTCCCAGGGACTGCGCCAGATGCATGGCCCTGTAACGCAGTCCTACGCCCTGTACGCGCCCTGAGAGGACAATATGCCTTCTGACCTTCATATGGCTGCACCGGGCCTACAATGCCGCCAGGAAACGCTCAAATGCCTCACGTCCCTCTTCTGTGCACTTATAGACACCGGCGTGCTCCAGCACCTTCATAAATACTGCGCCGATCTCATCCTGCAGGATCTTCTCTACATTGTCGTCTCCGATCCTGTCGTATTTATTCCTGATCTCATCTACCCATTCAGCATGCTTTTCCAGCTCCTGGACCTCCCGCACATCCCTGCATGTAGTCAGGTATTCCATGAGCTGCTCCATCTCCCCCTTCAACCTTGCCGGAAGCACCGCCAGTCCCATCACCTCAATCAGGCCGATATTTTCCTTCTTAATATGATGAAGCTCGGCATGGGGATGGTATACGCCCAGAGGATGCTCCTCCGTGGTGATATTATTCCTCAGGACAAGGTCCAGCTCAAAGAATTCTCCCCTCTTTCTTGCAATAGGAGTTATCGTATTGTGGGGTTCCCCATCTGTCTCTGCATAGATAAATGCAGCCTCATCCGTATAACCTCTCCAGACTGTCAGTATATGGTCCGCCAGGCCGACCAGCCTCTCTGTATCCCGGCTCCTGAGCCTGATGACAGACATTGGCCATTTTACAATGCCAGCCTCCACGTCCTCATATCCGCCGATGGTGATCTCTTTCTCAACAGGAGCTTTAGCCATGGCAAATTCATAATTTCCTCCCTGGAAGTGGTCATGGCTCAGGATAGAACCGCCCACGATCGGAAGATCAGCATTAGATCCCACGAAATAATGGGGAAACTGCCTTACAAAATCCAAAAGCTTTGCAAAGGTTGCCCTCTCAATCTTCATGGGGATATGCTTTGTGTTGAAGACAATACAGTGCTCATTGTAATACACATACGGTGAGTACTGAAATCCCCAGTCGCTGCCGTTTATTGTCACAGGTATGATCCTGTGATTCTGCCTTGCAGGATGGTTTACCCTGCCTGCATATCCCTCATTCTCCCTGCAGAGCAGGCATTTGGGATAGCCGCTCTGCTTTGCCAGCTTGGCTGCAGCTATGGCTTTAGGATCCTTCTCCGGCTTCGACAGGTTGACAGTGATGTCAAGATCTCCATATTTTGTTGGAGTCACCCATTTCATATCCTTCTTGATCCTGTATCTTCTGATATAATCTGAATCCTGGCTGAGCTTATAATAATAATCTGTAGCTTCCTTCGGGGACCTGCTGTAGAGCTCCCTGAACCTGCCCGCCACCTCATGGGGTCTTGGCACCAGAGTCCCCATCAGCTTTGTATCAAAGAGATCCCGGTATACTACTGTATTGTCGGGCAGTATCCCTTTGATCGCGGCAAAATCCAGAAGATCATTTAACACCTCTTCCAGGTCTATCTCCTGATTTACATAATCTTCCGCGTCAGCAGGCTCCTCAAATTCCTCCAGCCCCATTACTTCCAGAATAGAATTGATCGTGTATACCCTGTCTTCCTCTGTTATCAGCCCTGTCTGAATCCCATACGCCGCCAGTCTGCATATATCTTCACATACCATACTCGTTCCCCTTTTCTGTTTTTTACCTTATTATACACCAGAGGGCAAAACCTCCGCCTGACTGCCTGTTTACAGTGTTACAGGGCCGTCCCCTATCTCCACTGCATAGAAATCTGCAGCATAGCCTATCTTTTCCTTATAAGCTCTGCCGACTTTGTCCATGAATTCAGGAATGGCTTCATCCTTTACAATGCTTACCGTGCAGCCTCCAAAGCCTGCGCCTGTCATCCTGGAGCCGATCACTCCTTCTATCTTCCAGGCTTCCTCTACCAGAGTATCCAGTTCGATGCCTGTCACTTCATAATCATCACGCAGAGACACATGAGACTCATTCATGAGCTGCCCAAACATGGCTATATCATTGTTCCTGAGAGCCTCCACAGCCCGTATGGTCCTCTGGTTCTCGTATACTGCATGTTTTGCCCTGCGGACTCTCACTTCATCCTTAATAGCTGCCCTGCACTCCTCAAATTCTGCCTCTGACAGCTCTCCCAGGCTCTTTATATCCTTCACCCGGCGTATCTCTTCCAGCGCAGTCTCACATTCTGAGCGTCTCTCATTATATTTTGAATCTCCCAGCCCTCTCTTCTTATTGCTGCATGCAATCACAAGCTTCGCGCCTTTTAATTCCACAGGCGCATACTGGTATGACAGATCGCTTGTATCCAGAAAGATAGCATGTCCTGCCTTTCCCATGGCAATAGCAAACTGGTCCATGATACCGCAGTTTACTCCGTTGAACTGGTTCTCAGAGAATTGTCCTGTCAGCGCCAGGTCTGTGTTTGTCACTTCAAATCCAAACATATCCCTGAGGATATATCCTGTCAGAACCTCCACAGAGGCTGAAGATGAAAGCCCTGAACCGTTGGGGATATTTCCAAAAAGCATCAGGTCCATTCCTGCCGGGATCTCATACCCTTTCTGTCCAAAAGCCCACATCACGCCCTTGGGATAATTCGTCCATCCTGCTTCCTTATCCGGCTTCAGTTCATCGAGACTGCTCTCCAGTATTCCCAGCTTTTCAAAATTTAAAGAAAGGAAACGCAGCTTCCTGTCCTCCCTCTTCCTTGCTATCCCATATGTACCAATGGTCAGAGCGCACGGAAACACATGGCCGCCGTTATAGTCAGTGTGCTCCCCTATAAGATTCACTCTGCCAGGTGCAAAATAAGCCCTGATATCTCCCCCTTCCCCAAAATACTCTGCGAATTTCTTCATCAGCTCAGCTTTCATTTTCCTTCTCCTTTTCTTTATTTTTTTCTGTTCCTCGTTTGTCCGATCATTTTAGCGTTATTGTTTAAAAACAATATTTCTGTTTCAATTGCATTATACTACAAAATATAGATTTGTCCACTGGTTTAAGAAAGTTTAATAAAAAAACTTAAGAAGAATATTCTGGGGATGGTCACCGAATCCCTCACCGAACAGATTGACTCCGCCCACATGGCCTGCATCCTCTTTTATGCCTATGCGCACAGAGATATACGGGCCGCCCGTGAGATGGTAATCCTCTATCTGCAGGGCGCTTACTTTCCTGCCATCCAGCTTTGTCCCTTCCCTGGCGATACACCATGTCTTCAGCATGCCGTACTGTGTATTCTTATCAGGCCACCACTCCGGATTCAGCTTGCCCCTCCTGCCCCCGAAATCACTTGGGCATTCCCAGGTGCCTGCGTCCACCCCATTGATCCAGACCGTTATGTCCGAGGGACATTCCATATTATAATCGGCAGTCTCAGAGCATATTTCCATAGAAAGCTCCACCTTCTTAAGTTCCTCTTCCCTGACGCCTACATTTGGAAAACGGTACTCCAGGTAGCCCCGTCCAAACCAGATGAGCTGTGCAAACACTCTTTTCGGATTATAAAAGCATCTCGGCTCATCCTCCTCATCAATATGCCCGTCACTGCCCACTATGCCGCAGGTAGGCCATGCCTCATAATCCACAAAATTCCCTATGGGCATACTCACGATCTGAACCTGATGCTTCTCCCCATCGGGCACATCCAGCTCGATCTCCAGGCTGTCCGCTGTCTTCATGCACACCTTCATGGAACCCCTGATACCAGGCTTTAATTCTGTCCTGATAAGACCCGCCTCCTCCAGCACCCTGACATGCATGGCCGCAGATGAGGGAGGGATATCCATCTTCTCCGCTATCTCATTGATGCTCAGTGGCTCTTTTCCCAGAAGCTTCAGAAGCTCCAGCCTCGTCTTAGATGACAAAGCCTTTCCCACAGCCGCCAGCCCCTTATCCTCCAGATTCATACAAATTTTCCCATTCATTCTGTCTTTTCACCTTCTCAATCCCGGTACTGCCCGGCTCTCAGCTGCATTCAACCTGATTTCCCGGAATATTTCTGCCTTCGATTTATTCCCGCGAACAATGAGCCAAGTGAACATGCTTGCATGTGCATTTGGCGAATGCCGCGGGGTCTTTGATTCCAAAATAATTTTCTTGTTTTATTATATCACAGTTCATTCCAGCAGCATAGCTGGAAAACTTGCTCCCGTAGGTCAAATGCCCCCTGATTTTCTGAAAAAACCTAAATATATATTTACTTTTTTCAAAAAAGAATATAAAATATCCAATATAAGCAACGATAAACTATTACTCCATACATTTGGATGCGTAAAAGGAGGGCTTTATATGAAAATGATATTCGCAATTGTACATGATGAAGACAGTGGTTTTGTAATAGACAACCTGACAAAGCATGAATTCATGGTGACAAAATTGTCCAGTTCAGGCGGTTTCCTGAAGCGCGGCAGTACAACGCTGCTCGTAGGCACTGATGACGACAAGGTGGACAATGTCATCAATATCATCAAGGAAGAATGTTCCAACCGCCGCCAGATCACAGTCAATGCGCCATACGTATCAGGCGGGGTGCAGCCTATCAGCTATGCTTCTGTCCCTATGAACGTGGAAATAGGAGGCGCCACTGTATTCGTGATCGATGTGGCACAGTATATGAAGATCTGATGATGCTTTTTGCATCACGTATTAAGACATGTATTCAAACGTCAAAAACGCCGCCGTCCCGGTCTCTCCTCTCCGGTACGGCGGCATTCTTTTATCATTCACCCAATGTTAAAAAAGATTTATCTCTCCGGCCCCGCTCACTGCGCAGGCCGGAGAATCAACAGATAACCATAAAAAGTTTACGCCCTATAAACTTATTTTGATTTCTTTTTGGCAATCAGAAAATACGGCACTGCCACGAACACGGCTCCGCCTATTAAATTGCCTATTGTAACAATCAGCAGATTCAGGAAATAACCTCCAACGCTCACGGATGTTGTTCCCGGATTAAGTAATCCCACGCCCATAATACTCATATTTGCAACGCTGTGCTCACAGCTGCAGATCATGAATACAAAAATACACCAAAATACCATTATAAGTTTTGCTGCCTCATTCTTCAGTTTGAAGCTGCACCACACAGCCAGGCAGACCAGGATATTGCACAGTATTCCTCTTGTAAGCATCTCCATAGGGGTCAGTGACATTTTCGTTTCCGCAGCTGACGCAAAGTGCGCTGCCACATCCCCTGACGGTATGCCCGTCAGCTGGAATATGCCGACCAATATCCATGAGCCCACAAAATTCCCTATATAACAGACGACCCAGAGCTTTATCGTATCTGACCATGAGGCGGTTTTACCCAGGACCGCCGAGGTCATCACGAAGTTATTTCCTGTAAAAAGCTCGGCGCCTGCCGCAATGACAAGGCTTAGGGCCGCTGTAAAACAGAATGCCATTACCGCCTTTGTCATAGGGTCATTTGCCATTTTCAGAGGAGTGCCCATAACGAAGGTTACAAATGAACCAAAAGATATGAACATCCCCGCTACCATGGAGGATACAAAATATCCGCCCGGATTTGTCTTCAAAAGATTTACTTTACCCTTACCCGCACTACATACCGCCTGGAATTCCTCATCAAACATATCATTCTACCTCCTCCAGTTCCCTTCTGAATTACCGGGACTCTGACCGTCTTAGAACAATCCTGAAATCTTTCCATTCTCGT
The DNA here is from genome assembly GCF_024622195.1 of Murimonas intestini. Lineage (NCBI taxonomy): Bacteria > Bacillati > Bacillota > Clostridia > Lachnospirales > Lachnospiraceae > Murimonas > Murimonas intestini. Next base: position 97 of record NZ_JANKBI010000002.1, on the reverse strand, counting down.
CTACGTCGATTTTCTCAGCTGCAGGTACCTTCGGAAGGCCTGGCATTGTCATGATGTCCCCTGTCAGGGCCACAATGAAGCCTGCTCCCGCTGATAT